>JADBWH010000021.1 GCA_020404105.1 Pseudanabaena sp. M53BS1SP1A06MG
GGGCTTACCGATTGGTTCGGGCAAGGTGGAATCGACGATTAAGCAAATTGGCTTCAGGGTCAAACTGGCTGGTGCTTCTTGGAGTCAACGTAATGTTCCCAAGATCTTACGCTTGCGTACTGCTTTTCTTAATAATTCTCCCTCCCTAAGTATTTCTACTTAGCACAAACTTGGAGTGTTCCCGGACAAAGTGGCTGGAAAACTTGAGTTAAATTGATTTTTTCCCCAAGACTCGGCTTTAGAAAAATCTCGATTTGAGTTGTTTAAACCAAATAAGCTTGCTGGTGTTGTCATTACTCTATGCTTATGCTGACAAAATTAGAAATATCGCCTCTTCTAACCACAAATTAAGATCGCGATCGCCCAGCATTGTTTTTTGCTCAATAGTCTTGGTTATAGGTTTAGCTTGATGGCTTCTCTATGAGCTTTTCCAGTTTTGGCAAAATTGGCGGTAAGTTTCTATGAATTGTTTGCCAGACAATAGAAAGATTTACTTGAAAATACTCATGAGCCATTACGTTACGCATATCACTCATCTTACGCCCAGGAATTGTTGGATCGAGTGATTGAATCTCCTCTGGTATGTTTGTGGATGCTTCACCGATAATTACAAAGCTGTATAGCACAGACTGCACAACCATTTTATTCTTACTAAATTCCTCAAAGGTCATTCCATGTGTAAACTGTTCGACATCTTGAATGGCTTGCAAAATATCTGTGATTCTTAATCTCCAATCTCTAGAGGGCATAGATCGCATCCTTGAGTACTGGTTCCCTTAAATGCTCTTTTAATGATTCTTCCATTCCTAAATCAATTTTGCAATGGAATAGATCTTCAAGAAAATATTGCACTTCAAACAGTTCAAAGAATGAGGGAGCGCTAACAAATTCAACTAAAAAATCAATATCACTATCAGGTCTAGCCTCGTCTCTTGCGACAGAGCCAAATAATCGCAAAGACTTTACGCCTAGTTTTTTTAGTTCATGGCGATGCATGGAGAGGGTTTGAAGAACATCTGAACGAGTGAGTGATTTTATTTTCTTCTCAATATTTTGGGTCATTAGATTACCTGCAATATATCGCTATTCGGCATTTGTTTGATTGCTTCTAAAATTTGAGTTTTAATCATAGTTTTTTGAATAATTTAGGGTGAAAAACCGCCTCTTCTAACCACAAATTAAGATCGCGATCGTACAGTGTGGATTTTTGCTCAATAGTCTGGGTCATAGGTTTAGGCGATGCGATACAGCATTTATCAAGTATATCCCAAAGAAACAAGGGGCTTAAGCCCCTTGCCTGAGTGCATCATTCCTAGAAAAACTTTTCGTAGTCATCATGGCTACCAATCCAAAACCATGTCACAGCATCACCTTCTAGAATTCCTAATGCACGATAATTCCTCGTTATTCTCACAGACCAAATAGACTCTTCCGTATTAATACATTTAAAATGGAGAGAGGGATGAAATGAATTTTCCGCCCATAGGCGATAGGCTTTCCTTGTACTTTGTCTAACATCTTCATTTAGCTTTCTATATTCAAGCCAAAAGGAAGGTAAAGTGAAAGATCTCATAGTTGGTCGTAGTCAAGAGGAACAGCTTTTCCTTGAGTGATTTCTTGTTTCGCAAGACGTGCTGCTGCAACTAGCTTTGATTGGGTCTTTGCAAAGGATTTCTCCCATTTAATTTCATCTTGCAAATCGTTGATGTATTCTCTCAGATGCTCTGTAACTCTTTCCTGTAAGCTAACAGGCAGAGTTTCCATTATTTTAACTAGAGTTGTAATTTGTGGTGAAGACATATTTTTAAAGTACTTAATTAGAAGTGGATAGATATGCTGTAAATTGCTAGTAGTTCTATTAATTGACGGACTGTAATGCGGAGGTTGCGAATACAGGGTTGTCCATTCATTCGTTTAGGGTTGACAATAATGCGATCGAGTTTCATAGGAGTTATTCAACTACTTTTGATACTATTTTAGCCTTAGTTATTAATCTTCAAAACAACGCTAAAATTTATCGACAAACTCAGTTAGGTTGCTATTTTCAGCATAGAAGGGGCGCATGATTTCAGCAGCTTATCTTAGGCTAAGTTTTTCTGGTTTGTCTATGTCTTGCCGCAGCAGCTTTAAGGCAAATTCGATTACCTCTAGGCGATCGCTATTCGGCATTTGTTTGATTGCTTCTAAAATTTGAGTTTTAAGCATAGTTTTTTGAATAAGCTAGAGTAAAAAATCGCCTCTTCTAACCACAAATTAAGATCGCGATCGTATAGTGTGGATTTTTGCTCAATAGTCTGGGTCATAGGTTTAGGCGATGCGATACAGCATTTATCAAGTATATCCCAAAGAACAAGGGGCTTAAGCCCCTTGCCTGAATCTAATTACTCAATCCAATCAAAATAATCCACGATTTACTGGAATACTGTGATCGCATCTTTAATCCTAATCATGAGAGTCATCTCATCAATAGGCGAAACCGTAAACCCACATTTCTCATAAAAAAGCTTCGCATTCTCAGAAATAGCATGCACAAGGATAGCGCGTATTCCCGCTATCTCAGACGCTTGTAGAGTTCTTAAAATTGCGTCCTTTAGCAAGGCACGACCAAGCCCCTTGCCCTGCCAACTGCGATCAATTGCTAACCTTCCAATCACCATTACAGGAATCGGATCGGGCATATTACGCCGCACCTTACCCGTAGCGACAGATTGAAACACTGAGCCATTAGCGAGGCAATAGAAACCAATCACAACATCACCATTACACAGGACATAGGTACGCGAAGCACCTTCTATTTCATTTTTGATCGCTCTGTTCTTTAACCAGTCATCTAATTGACTATTGCCAGAGTCAAAACCCTTAATCTGGTGAGATAAATTAAGCTTTTCAGGCGATCGCAAATTATCTAAACTTATTCCCACGGAGATTTATTTGTTAGTAACTTCTGTAACTTTGGATTTGGTTGAGGAACTCCATCCAATAATGCTGTAAATTCCTGATACTTCGATGGGTCTAAATCAAAGAAAGCCCAATCTAAAAGAACATCTTGTGCTTTCTGATATGCTGACTCAAGCATAAACTCAGAGCGCGTTTTACCCTGTACTTCCGCAGCACGATCAATGATATTCCGTTGCTCTTGTTTCACACGGATGTTAATCGTGACATCACGATTTTGGCTAGATGTGATGTTATCTATTGAAGTAGACATAGGAATTTGCCTAACATAAATACTTCTTTAATTCTAATATTGTGTATATACAATGTCAACACATTGTCGAATTTCATGAAAAGAGATCGCCTCTTCTAACCACAAATTAAGATCGCGATCGTACAGCGTTGTTTTTTGTTAAATTTAGACAATAGTCTTTATTATCAGTTTAAGCGATGCGATGGCATAATAGGCTTAAGTGATTCAAGGATTTATCAGTGAAGAATTAAAAATATATGTCTAAAATTCCGATACTCCAACCCGATCAATCCTATACTTTTCGATACTACTTCGAGATGTCCTATGGTGCGGACGAAATTCTGGCTGAATTTGGATATACATTTGCTAGTGATCGTATTCCATTACCTAAAACAGAAGAAACTCTAAACTGGGTTCCCGAATTACGCGATCGTATCGAATCTTTCTTACCCCATATTCGACTTACTAGCGAAACTGCTCGGCGTGAAACCCTCGTCGCTCCTTTATTACTTGCTGTTACAGTCCATTGCGATTGTCAATTAAGAATTGAATATCCATTAAATGTAAATAATTGGCTAAAAGGTTATCTAGATTACCTTGTACGTTCTGCTCATAATTTATTGGTTGTAGAGGCTAAGAATGATGATCTTACCAAAGGGTTTACTCAACTAGCAGTAGAATTAATTGCGCTCGCTGAAGCTGAAGAGCAGAATGAACTCTATGGAGCCGTGACGATTGGTAATGTTTGGCAGTTTGGATACTTAGATGCAAAATTGAAAAAGGTAGTACAGATTACTTCGCTGTATCGGATTCCCGAGGATATCGAAGAATTAGCTCAAATTTTGGTTGGTATTATAAATCAATAAAAGCAATAGAAGCGATCGCTATTTGGCATTTGTTTGATTGCTTCTAAAATTTGAGTTTTAATCATAGTTTTTTGAATAAGTTAGAGTAACAAATCGCTTCTTCTAACCACAAATTAAGATCGCGATCATATAGCGTGGATTTTTGCTCAATGGTCTGGGTCATAGGTTTAGGCGATGCGATACAGCATTTATCAAGGTTTAAGATTTTTTCCAAAAATTAGTGTTTAGCAGCAAGTCAATCTCATAGGTAAATTGCCATGTCTCAGGAAAAATCGTATTTTCATATTCTGTTTGCACAATTTCTAGAGCGTCGTTAAATAATTCGTCGAATACTGAGACTATGTGACGTTTTAGGCTAGGAGACTGTTTGATGATTTTTTTAATCTCGTTTCTTTGTCCGATGATTGTTAACTCCCAACCTCGATAACACTCATGTAGGTTGACGTAGCAACGCTTGAGGATATGTTCAATCAATCTAGTCAAACGTGATTCTACTTCGCGCCGATCTCTACCCGCCAAACCTTCCAACTCCTCAATTAAATTTTCGACATCTAAATTTTGAAAATCACCTGCTTTTAACTTCGCGATCGTCTCTTCTAACCACAAATTCAGATCGCGATCGTATAGCGTGGATTTTTGCTCGATAGTCTGAGTCATAGGTTTTAGTTAGGGGATATTTTAGACAACATCAACCAAATCTATCTTAATTCTTTTACCTACTGCCCTAGCTGCTTTATCTAAAGTTCGTAAAGTTACAGAATCATACTCAGGATCAAGTAAGCGATCTAGTGCTGCGCGGCTAGTTTGCATAGACTTAGCCATCTTGGATTTAGTTAAGCCACGTTCCTTCATTGCTTGCTCAACTTGCCAAGCCAAAACACGCTTCAGGGCAACTTCTGTTACTTCGTTTAAAATTGCTTCCTGTTCTAGAAAGTCATCAAAAGCAGAACCTAAATGACAGTTATTAGACATGGTTAACTCCTAGCTTTATTTTTAAACTCAATTTGGCGTTTGATGGCTAAGGCTGATCGACAAATTCAGTTAGGGTGCTATTTTCAGCATAAAAGGGACGCATGATTTCAGCAGCCTCTCTTAAGCTAAGTTTTTCTGGTTTGTCTATGTCTTGCCGTAGCAGCTTTAAGGCAAATTCGATTACCTCTAGGCGATCGCTATTCGGCATTTGTCTGATTGCTTCTAAAATTTGAGTTTTAATCATCGTTTTTGTCCACTTATTTAAAAAGATACTATGCACAAAGAGAAACAACTAATTTCTCATCATTTATACTGTCCAAACTAATAGTTTGCCTATTTTCAAATACACCAGTTTCAATAATTGCTTTGCATAACTTATCGATTACAGGAACTGAAACGCTATTACCGATTAACTTCATCCATTTTGCTCTTGATTCTGGCAACTTAAAATCTTTAGGGAATCCTTGTATTAAACAGGCTTCACTTTTAGTGATTCTTCTAAATGCTTTAGGCTTATAAATTTCTTGGATAAATCTATGTTTAAATTCATCATGGCTTGATGCTTCTATTGTCTTTAAAGTTATAAAATCATTTGTGTCGCTTGCAACCAAAGTTGGAAAAATGTCAGAACTTGGTAAAAATATGCGATTCACTCCAAATAATCCTGTGCTTATCTTAGTATTTTTAAAATCATAGCGAATCTCATCACATTCAATAATTCTTTTTCTCTTAAGAGATTCAATAGTTTTTTCAATGGATATTTTTTCAGTTTTAAATATCCTTTGAGTATTTAAATTATCAATAATAATTTTGTGATCGTTTGCAAATGAAAGCAGTATTTCTTCTTCTTTTGTTAAATTGCTAATACTATAGTCTTTTATAGTAAAACTGTACTCTTCGGACTTTAAAATTTCTAATTCAATCAGTTGATTAATTTCATCTTGATTAATTGATGAGTCTAGGGTTTGAAAGTGTTCTAATGATAATGGGTTGCCATCAAGTTCTCCATAGGCGCTTTTACGTCTATTTTTAAGCAATAACAAACAAATATCTTTTTGACGCTGAGTGGTGTCAATAATATCCCATGAATGGATTGTTGTATGTCCATTTCTAAGATCATTAAACAAAAAATAGTCGTTAAACCCATTTGTATTTGAAAGACTCATTGTTTTTGATTCAACTACATTTCCAAATAAGTCCATTTGGACAATTCTTGTGTCTGTTGAGGTTTTTGGTTTAATACCTAATATGTCGCCAAGTTTTAGCTTCTTGTCAATACATTTAGGTAATGAAAATATTTCAAAGTACTTCTTGTCTTTAAAGCCAATTATGTATATGCGAATTCTATTTTGTGGTACTCCATAATCAAATGAGTTAATCACAAAGTAATTAGCGTAATATCCTGCTTTTTTAATTCTTTCTAAAATATAGGATAAAGCTTTCTTATTGCGAGGATCAACCAAGCCTTTCACATTTTCAAAAATAAAGGCTTTTGGCTGAGATTGTTGAAGTAGATAAATTGTGTCATTCCATAACTGTCCTCTATCATCATCAAAGCCTAAATTTTTACCCGCAATAGACCAACTTTGACAAGGAACTCCAGCAGTTAGTAAGTCGTGATCAGGTAACTCTTTGATTTTAGTAATATCTCCTAAGTTGCAACTCGATTCAACTTGAAAGTTGTCACAATATGTGTTTATTGCATCTTTATCTATTTCACTAAATCCAAGGCAATGACCACCATTGTTACTTAATGCCATTTTAAAGCCGCCAATTCCAGCAAAAAGATCAATAAAGGTAAATTTAGCGTTATTCATTTGATATCTCCTCTTACATTTTTCTACTTCAACAAATACTCGTCAAAATCTGGAGGTGTTTCTATTCCTAGGAATTCACGATAGATGCGTTCTCTGTAATCTTTCCCTAATGAATTTACTTCCTGAATAAAATTGCTGTAAGTACCTTCCCCTCCAATCAGATCCCAAAATTCATCGCCTATCAATACAGATTCATCTTTGTGCATATTGAACCATCGCATAGGAAAGTCCCATTTATAGTTTTCTTTCTTTCCGTAAGGGTTATATGGCAAGGCAAAGTATGCGTAATCAACTAACTTTGGTTCCATTGCTAAAAGTTTAAATAGCTTCTCTTTGCTTACTTTTGTTTGATCACTATTTGGTAATGGAGCTTTAAGCTCAAATGCATACCGCTTTCCATTTTCTTCGTTCTGAATAAAGATATCACAAACTACGCTTACTGGAATCTGGTTACCACCGCCTTCCTGAATATATTGTAATTCTTCATTCCAATTAGGTTTGACTTTGTTTTTTCCTTTGCTATGTTCTAATTTATTTAATACTTCTTGAATTCTTCTCAGACTCACTTGCCCAACTGTACCACTAATTGTATGCCCCATTTGGCAATTGCCATAAGCTTCTAGGGCAACAACTTGAGCTAGCTTTTCCCATACAAGACCAAATGGAGTTACAAATCTTCTCTCAAAATGTGAACCTTTAAAAATTTCATCAGGTACTAATGCTGCATAAAGTGGTTTGTTTGCTCGATGATTTTCTTTGATAAAAGGATCTGTAATTAGAACGCGATCCATTACTCGATCCATCATTTTAGATATAACGTCCTTTATAGCTTGAGCAATTCTTTGTTGTTTATCCATGTAAATATCAATAGTTTTCTAAAGAATTGTCCCAAAATTTAAGTTTAATACTTGTTTAGCGATCGCCTCTTCTAACCACAAATTAAGATCGCGATCGTATAGCGTTGTTTTTTGATCAATAGTCTGGGTCATAGGTTTAGGCGATGCGATACAGCATTTATCAAGTATATCCCAAAGAACAAGGGGCTTAAGCCCCTTGTCCTGTTGATGAAATTTGTTCAACACTATCCAGAGTCACAAAGACTTGATACTGAGTGTTTTAGGCTATTTTCTAAGCAATAACTCCCAGCCAAAACTTTTATAATAAGGACGTTCTTGCTTATCAAGCTCTGATAACCAAAAAATTGTGTTTCGATATAATCTTGCAATCTCATTATTGAGATCTATAAGACTATTAAAACTAATTTTTTTTAGGTTTTTACTAATAGTACTAGAGTCACCACCATGTACTACTGTTGACCTAATGTTATAAACTTCTTTCATAAATGTCTGTGCTTCAGTAAATTCACGATTATTATCTACTTCACACAATATTGCTGCACCATTGAGAGAGAATCTATATACTAGTTCAGCTTTATTGATGTCACCATTTACTGTTTGCAACAATGATTCCCAAGCGATTACAAAATCAACGATTTGTTCTTCAGGTACATGTTCATTGAGTCCAATTAAAAATCTTGAAAAAGAACGCTCTAAAACATTATCACCAGAAATGTTTTTAACTACAGAAAATGCTTTCTTTAGAGCATCAATATCATCAGTACTTAAAATAACCTTGTCAGTAGTAAATTTTGGTGCTGGTCTAAGGATACCCATTTCACCTATTAGATTGCTGTGAAATCTTATAGGGTCAACATGAAATCTACCATGCCGATATAGCTTGATAGACTTAATAGTATTTTCTAATTTACACCTCAAGTCATTTTGCCAATTCATATTATTATATCCAAGACTAATTGGATACTGTATTTTAATTATTATTTCTACATTAGAATCTGAGTAATCCAGAATAGCAGGAGAGGTTCCCAATTGAGCAATTGAAGGTTGTCGTTCATTAATAGCCTGTCTATCAAGACGTATCAAAGAAATATCTGATTCAATCTCAACTAAATCAGATTCAAGTCTTACACCATGCAGACGACCAATAAGAGTGATTTCATCAACCCCACTATTGATATTAACTATTAGTTGTTTTAATGCATTTATCAGTTGTGTTGAATCAAAATATTTTTCTGACTTTAAGAATGCAGCTTTCATTAGTCTATATATTATGTTTTCTAGTTGGACTCCAGAGTAATCGCCATAACATGAAATCATATTTTGTATGCTTTCAATATTCCCAATATATTCCTTGAATTTTGCATAAACAGGCTCATCTTCTAAAGAATGTATTATATAAACAAGAGTAAGATTGATTGCCTCTACAGGTGAAAATTCCATGCTTTTTCCACTGTCATCTTCATTAACCAAAATCCATTTAGAAGTAAATTTTATATGCCTTTTAGCAAATGTAGAATTTGCAGTTGTACAAATGTTATTTGCGATTTCTAATAAATCGAAGCTGTTCACGAAGACCTCATTTAAAAATGATAAAAACAGGGAGTTGATGTTAGCGATTTTAACATCAACTCCCATTAACTTAGTTATTCAATCCCATCAAGAGGCGCAAAGCCTTGACGCTGAGTATTTTCAGTGATTGACCTTGGCTCTAGGAACTGCAATAGATAATCGCGTCCGCCAGCTTTGGAACCGATACCGCTTAGCTTGAAACCACCGAAGGGATGGCGATCTACCAATGCGCCTGTGATGCCGCGATTGATGTAGAGATTACCCACTTCAAACTCACAATAGGCGCGTTCGATATGGGAAGGAGTGCGTGAATATAAGCCACCCGTGAGCGCGAAGTTTGTGCCATTAGCGATCGCTAATGCTTCGTCAAAACTCTGTGCCTTGATTACCGCCAGTACGGGACCAAAGATTTCCTCTTGGGCGATCGCACTGTCAGGAGCGACATCGCTAAAGATGGTCGGTGGCACATAGAAGCCGTGATTGGGAACTTCTCCTTCAAAGGCAAGTTTGGCGGTTTCTTTGCCCTTGGCGATGTAATTGAGAATATTCTGCTGGGCGGCTCCATCGATCACCGCACTGAACTTGGTGTCAGGAAGATGGGCTTCACCAACCTTTAGCGATCGCGTAGCTTCCACCAGACGCTCTAGGAAGTTGTCGTAAACGGGTGCGAGGACGATCGCTCTGGAACAAGCGGAACATTTTTGTCCAGCAAAACCGAAGGCGGAGTTCATTACGCCGACTACCGCTTGATCGAGGTCGGCGCTTTCATCGATGATGATGCCATTTTTGCCGCCCATTTCGGCAATGACTCGCTTCATGTGTTTTTGTTTAGGTCGTAAAATGGAAGCTTCGGTGACGATTTGACAGCCGACTTGTTGGGAACCTGTGAAGGCGATCAGATGCACATCGGGATGTTTGACCAAGTGGGAACCAACGGTGGAACCTTTGGCGGGAAGGTAGGTGAATACGCCTGTGGGTAAACCTGCGGCTTGCAAGACTTCGGCAATTTTTGCGCCAATTACGGAGGACTGTTCGGCGGGTTTGAGAATGACGGTATTACCTGCGGCGATCGCACCTACGCTCATACCCAAGGCGATCGCAAAGGGAAAGTTCCAAGGCGAAATCACGACCACTACGCCACGAGGCTGATAGATGTAAGTATTGTCTTCCCCTGGGAGATTGCGTTGGACTCCCGATTCGAGACGTTCCATTTCTTTAGCATAATAGCGGCAGAAGTCGATCGCTTCGGAAACTTCGCCATCACCTTCGCGGATCGGTTTGGCAACTTCCCAACAGATCCACGCAACTAATTCTTCTCGTTTCTCCTCCATGATATCGGCAGCTTTGCGAAGAATATCTCCCCGTTCTTTAGCACTGAGTTTCTTCCATGATGCGAAAGCATTTTTGGCAACTTGAACCGCTTCTTCCGCTTGCTCAATGCTGGCTAGTCCGATTTTGCCGACGACTTGCGAAGAGTTTGCAGGGTTGACCGATTCCACATAGTTATCGGTTTGCACAGCTTGACCATTGATGATCGGCAAATAGGTTTTTCCTAGTTGGCGGCGAACCTGTTGTAAGGAAGTTTGGGCGGCTTCACGTTCTTTGTCAATTGCATAGTCGCGATCGCTAGAATTCACAAAACCATCAAAGATATTTAGAGCAGGTGCGCCATTGTAGTTCGCATCCCGTTCTGTCATCACAGGCGCAGCAATTAATTTACTAACATCAACGCCTTCTCCACTAATTCTCAAAAAGGAACTATTAGCAGTATTCTCTAACAGGCGGCGAATCAGATAGGACATCCCTGGAATCAAATCACCAAAGGGGCAATACACGCGCACGCGATAGCCCATATCCGCGATCGCTTTGGCAAACTTGTCACCCATGCCATAGAGACATTGAGTTTCAAAGGCACGACTGGGGATATTCAGGGTTTGGACAATGGCAACGGCCTTAGCAAGCGATCTGGCATTATGGCTACCGATCGCCGCATAGAGATATTGATGATTTTCTAAGAGAATCTGAATCAAGCGCTCGTAATTGGCATCAGTGGAAACTTTATCAGAGAAGACTGGCAAAGCCCAACCCTGTTGATAGGAACGAATCGTTTCCCGATCCCAATAGGCTCCCTTAACGAGACGCACCGTCACAGGCTTACCGCGTTGTTTTGCCCATTCGACTAGTTCTAATAAGTCCTGCTCACTGTCACGCAAATAGCCTTGCAGCGTAATTCCTACATCCGTGCGATCGCGAAATTCTGGTTCCATTAAAACTTGTTTGAGAATCTGCAAAGTGAGCGATTTAAACTCATACTGCTCCATATCAAAATGGATGCCACAGCCTAAAGCTTGAGCTTTACGCAATAAAATTCTGGCTGGTTCGCTGACTTTCTCGGTAGTTTTTACGGGATCGAGAGGATCGAATTGGGAATAGAAAGCACTCAATTTCACAGAAACTTGAACCCGTTTTAGTTCTTCACCATCGGCTTTATCAATCTGGTCAATTAAGCCCCAAGCCTTCGCCTTAACAGATAAATCCTCCATCATTGCAATATAGCGATTCAGATATTCATCTGCCTCCACTTCGCTAATCACTGCCTCACCGAGCAAATCCATCGTAAAAGCAAAGCGATCGCGCCGCAGTTTCTCAATGGATTTAGTCGCCTCTGACAAGTTCTCACCGCAGATATAGCGCTTAGCGAGGGTTGCCACTGCGGTTGAGAGGGTCGTTGCCGCCGCTGTTGCAGGAATCGAATTTGGGTTATCGGTACTGAAATTCAATAAGGCCCGCAGCGCAGGAACTTCCACCGCATCACTGGCGAGATATTCCTGCATATGCCTTGCAATCTCCGCCTTACTTTGCAGTGCAGGTAAGCAATCGATCAAACGAAATAATTGCACCCGTAAGCCTTCATTTTCCATTGTCCAAGCCATCAGCTTGTCATCAAGGCGCAATTCATCCTTAAGTTGCGATAATTTCGACCAAAAAGAACCTTTCTCATTACCACTTAAAATCTTCTTTGCAATTTCCTGTGTCTTTACTTCATATTTTGAGAAATCTAGGGAATTATCAAAATTTTTACCTGCTTGCTGCGTTTGGCTAACCACGACTTTTATCCATAATCCTTGCAATCAATTAGTATAGCTAGCAACTATCCTGAACTTATTTTAAGCTTTTTTAGTTAAAGCTAGAAATTTAGAGGTATTAATTCGCTCTATATAAGAGTTAGCAGCGATCACTCAAGTTTAAAAGTTAAATTAAATTGTAGAGAAGCCATGACAAAAAAAGAGATGATGTTAAGTAGATTGCGGATATTTGCAACTTAGTTATAGCGAGTTGTACCTACTTGAAAACCAGAAATGTTGTTGAAAGTGTTCTGAAGCGCTACTTTAAAACATATTTCTTTACTACCTAAAGTCTCAATAGGTTTTAAGTAGCTAGACATAAGTAAACTAAAAACCGAGGTTTTGTTCCGCCCGCGTAGCGGGCGGAACAAAACCTCGGTTTGGGTTTTAATTAAGTTGAGCTATTTATACCGATTAGAAAATCCTGAAAGTCTAACTCTTTAGAATGAGATTTCAGACTATAGCTCTTTCAAGCACTGCACTACCAAATATCTACCCGTGGAATTGCAGATTATTTAATTGATAAGAGAGCGCCCTGAAAGTTACTTTCGTCGGTTATGGAACCTTTGGTGTCTGCACCACGCAAATCTGCACCACGCAAATCTGCACCACGTAAATCTGCCCACTTTAGATCTGCATATTGTAAATTTGCGCCACGTAAATCTGCGCCACGCATATTGGCATATTGGAAGTTTGTATGACTGCAATTACTGCCATTTAGAGCCACACCACTAAAATCTACCTGCGGTAATTCCACTTTAGCAAGGTAAGCACCACGCAAATTTAAACCTGCAAAGTTACGTTGTCCAGTTTGATATTGAATGATTAATGTATTAGCGTTAATAGAATTAACATTAGCGATCGCTTCTGCTCCTAATGGAACTAGCGCACTGCTACGAAGTGGTTCCATTGACAATCCATTCAAAGATGTATTTTGAGCATTGCGATCGCCTAATTCCTCAATAATCCTTAAGACCCCAATGATTTGTCCGTTAGAGTCATGTACGAGAACCGTAGACATACTAATGCTAAGCCAACTACCATCTTGAATTTCAATATCCATATGCACTCTATCAAGGGGGCTACCAGCTAAAGTGTCAAGAATTGCAGTCTGTAATTCTGTTACTTGTGTTGAATTGGGATAACCCATGATTAAGGTATTTAACGCAAAGAGTTTTTCGGCAGCGGCATTGCAGAGCAGGATTTTCCCTTCAGGATTGATGATATCGATCGCGACGGGGACAGATTTTATTACCGCTTTTAAAAGCTCATTTGTCCGTTGGAGGCTTAATTCTGCTTCCCCTTTTTCACTGATATCAATGCATATACCATCAGCTATGGGTTGACCTGACTCTGTAAGATAGTAGCGTGCGATATTTTGTACCCATTTCACCTCTCCCGAAATAGTAATAATCCGAAACTCATGGCGGAAATTAGCAAGTTTATCAAATCCGCCCTTAATCAGCGCTTTAAATTGATCCAAATCTTCAGGATGAATAAAGTCTATTAGCTCATAAGGATTAGAGAGGATATATCTAGGAGCAATACCCAATAAATCAACTAATCCATCACTAATGAATGGCATAGAAATACTTCCATCGGGATTCATAACCAGACGATAGACGATTGCAGGCATACTTGAAGTGATCGCATCCAATCTTATTTTACTTTCCTGCAATGCTGATTCTGCGCGTTTGCGTTCCGTAATGTCACGGGAGTTAATTACTAAGCCTTGGACATTAGGATCTTGCAAAAGGTTGCAGCACACTGACTCTAGATAGACCCAGTTACCATTGATATGTTGATAGCGCATCACAATTGGGGTAGATACAGACATTTCATCAACTGATTGCGTGAGAAAACTTTGAAAATTCGGTAAGTCTTCGGGGTGAATAAATTTCACAAACTTCTTATCGATCACATCTTCAGGCATATAGCCTAGTGCTTTAATAATGGCAGGACTGCAATAGTGAATCGTCGTATCTATATCAAGAATATTAACGATATCCGAAGAATGCTGCATGATAGCCCTAAGTTTGGCTTCATTACGAGCAAGACTCCGAGAAATCCGTCTTTGTTCTTCTCTTTCTACGCGGATCTGACGATCCATAAGATTGAGTTTGGCATTCATTTCAGCAACGCGAATCTCTAAACGTTGATGTGACTGTTGGAGCTTTTCTACTTCCTGTTTGCGTTGGGTGATGTCTTGAACCCACCAACGCATTCCTGTGACCTTTCCATCAAGGGCACGAATGCTAATGATCTTAAAGCTAGCATCAAAGGGCTGTCCTGAGGGAAATCGCATCCGAAAGTCTAGGCTTTTAATATTTTGCCCGCGTTGAAGTTGCTCAATCAGATTTTGAAATTGATCTTTGTAGGATGGATAGACGAAATTCGCTAGATTTTTGCCAATGATATGGAAACCAAACATCAAGGTTGCAGCAAAGTTAGCTTCGGTGATATCACCATTAACATCAGTGACAAAATATCCATCTGGGGCAAAGTCAAACAATTCTCGATATCGATCTAGTTCCCCTGCAACCGATCTCTGTGAAGTTTCTAGTTCTGTTAAGCTAGATTGCAGAGCAAGAACCGCTTTTTTTAAGGAAATGTTCTTTACTTCAATTTCGGCAGGAGTTGATACGGGTGATGTTACAATATGCTCCAGATCTTGCAGTTGCTGAATCGATGTTGCAAGCAATTCGAGACAAAGGTGCATTCCCATATACAATCGATGTGTGAGTCAGTCATATAAGGCTTATATTAACATAGAGTTATTTTTCCCATTAGAATTAAGGGTGTAAAATGCTCTTCCGCAAATGATATTATCCATATCTAGGATTTTGCATATCTGTAAGACATAGCAATTTAGGTTTTCTGATTTATACTCTGATGTTACGTGGAACAAATATCACCCTCACCCCCCTGCCCCCTCTCCCTTGATGGGAGAGGGGGAGCTAGACTAATTTCTTGTTCCTCTCTCCCTTAATGGGAGAGGGGCTAGGGGTGAGGGTCTTAGAAACTTCCACGTAACATCAGTTATACTGTCTACCTGCTCTAGTTAATCCATTAGTATTAGGACTTACCGATTAGCCCAGTAATAAATTATGGGTTGAAAGCTTAAAACCACTGAAACGGGTTGATTATAGAGTTTCCTTAGTCTGCTTTAGCTAACTTGAGCTTTCAGCCAAGAACTTGAGTTCTTGGTTATTTAGCATCCTATATATTTGTTATATTTGTTTGCCATTTCAGCCATGCTTTGAGGTGATCGGGAACTGTGGTGAAATGTACGTAAATTTGTCTAATGGGGTGTGATTGTTGTTTAGGAATTGTGGAATTATCCAGATCGCTTTCTAAGACTAAATCTCCAGTAACTGACTGATCTAAGAACGCTGCCTGATTTGAGTGTTGATGTTTTAAGACTTTGGCATAGATTTCACCTTCAATCTCGGTCTTGTGAGTAGGCTCTTCTAAGGATTTTGGTACAGAAACTTGAAGATGAATTTTGAGGTTTGATAATACAGGTATATCCTGATCGGCAAAAATTTCTGCACCATAGGGTGATAGTCTTCGCAATTCTCCTGCAAAGATATCCGTACCAAGATGTTTCTCTTCTAAAATACGGAAGGTTACTGGGATTGGAGTTTCTAATATTTGGAGAGATTCGTTAATAGAAGGAAGTTCAAGATTATAAGTACTGCCAATTCCACAAACATCATAAATGGAAATAGGGTGAGATACTCCCTTAGGCTCCACTTGCATTGAGCCATTAGTTTTCACGATATCTTGTATTTCGTTATAGGTGGTTTCCGAAATTAAAATCTGTCCACCCACGGTATAGGATTCGATTCTTGCGGTGAGATTAACATGACTACCGACAACGGCATATTTAGCGCGAGACTGGGAACCAATATTTCCAGCAACTACTTCACCTGTGTTAATACCAATTCCCATCGCGATTTCAGGTAAGTTCATCTGAGTAAGCCTTTCATTAACAGCTCGCATAGCGAGTTGCATGGCAATTGCACTGGCGACCGCACGCGCCGCATCATTCTCACGATAAATGGGCGCACCAAACAATACTAAAATCGCGTCACCAATAAATTCATCGATTGTGCCTTCATAGGTTGTGATTGCGTCTGTCATCGTTCCTAGAAAAACATTAAGAATTTCCACGACCTGTTCGGGGGGCATCTTTTCGGAAATTGTAGAAAAGCCGCGCAGGTCACACATGAGAATTGTCACTTTGCGGCGATCTCCTCCCAATTTCAAACCTTCAGGGGTTTCTAGTAAACTCTTAACGACTGCATCTGTTAAGTAACGGCTAAAGTAAGTCCGAATCTGTGCGGCGGTGATTGCCAAATAGCTAGTCACGATTACGCCACCTCCCACGAAGCCAATCATGGCAGGCGCAAACGGTAACCACCAACCATAGGCAAAGGCAATAAAACAAGTCGCGAATAGGCTACTACCGACGATCAAGACGCTGAGCGATCGCCCAATTAACACTTGAAGTTCACGGTTCTGGGTTTTGACATTGCGCCATTGCCAAATCAAAAGTGAGCCTGCTAAAGACCAAACTACTATCCACAATCCTTCCCAAGGTTTTTCCCAAGTCAGAATTCGTGAGCGTCCGTCAAGGGTGCTACTGAGAATATGGCTCACTATTTGGGTATGGACTTCAATCCCTGAAGTGAAAATGCGGGTACTACCAAGTCCGCTATCAAGGGGAGTGAAAAACCAATCCCTTAAACTGACAGCAGTTACGCCAATCATAACCACGCGATCACGCAATAAATCAGGAGCAATCCTTCCTTCGAGAACATCCGCCATCCGCACTGTCCGAAAACCTTGCAGTGATCGACGGTAGTTAATAATAAATTGATGTCCACCTACATCGACATGGCTATAACCACCATCACTACTGCGTAATCTAGGGGGATTGAGGGCTTGCTCAAAGGGAACTACTTTTTCTCCATCAAGGTATAGTAGCGCTATCTGCAAACTAAAACTTGTGGCAATTTTGCCATCAGGTAAACCTAAAGCCATTAATCCTCTACGAATCCTGCCATCGGCATCAACGGGAAGATTAATTGCACCAATTTGTTCAGCAGGAAGGGCTGGAGGTGGCTCGATGTTAGAACTAGTGATCGCAAAATTAGAACTTACTAAATCGGCAATTTTGGTTGCCCCAACCAGGTTTGGTGTACTTTTAAATAAGGATGCTAATTGTGAATAGCCAGTCCCAACGGGCTTATCACGGGCAAGATCTAAACCAATTGCACGGGGTTTTTGTTGTCGAACCTTGTCTAATAATTGAGCTAGCAAAGCATCATCAATCGGCCAAGCATATTGTCGGACATCGGCTTCATCAATGCCAATAATCACAATTCGACTGTCTGTAGTCTCAGGCGATCGCCATCGAAAAAACTGATCGAGCATCGCTAACTCAACTGGCTCTAGTGCCCCAATGAGTCGTAATCCGATTACAACCAAAGAAATAGCGGGTGTAGTGATCGCCACACCACGCCATTTCCATAGAAAATTTTTGAAGTGCCCAGCCATGCTAAAGTTCCTAATACAGCAGTTCCCAAATGGGGTGATTTGCTGGACATAATTTTAAAACCAGAGTCAAAACCCTTAGCATACAGGTTGTGTATTTCAAAGATTTTGGGGTTTTACATTTAATTGCACCCAGATAATTGCACACTTATTTGAAAACAGAGAAATAATCCTCAAAAGGAGGTTGAGTTTTCATTTTGCCTACGGCAAAATGAAAACCACTATAGATCTAATTTTTAGAAGAGGTCACACCTGATTTCTGTAAGACAAAATTAGCTTTAGTAACAAGGTCTTGAATCGTTGGCTTCGTCTGATCTGGAGGAGATGAGGGCTGAGTATTCTGGTCTTTAAACGCAACATTTAACATTTCAACCCATACACTTCTCACTTCCAAATTTTTAGGCACAGACGTTTGGGCTTCTGCTAATACTTGCAGCATATCAAACCAAATCCCTTCTTTAGCCAAAGATGCAGCTCGATCTATTGCCTTAGATGATTTTGATAGTTCCTCTACCAATTGCTTGCTTGGTAAAACCCGACGCAGCGATCCCTCAATAATTGTCAAGTTTTGGAGATCACTGAATTGCATACTCCATGTATATATTTGACCAACTTCTAGACTTGGCGCGTCATCGGGTAACTTGAATGCAATGATTCCTTCGTCATTATTAATCTCAAACTTCCTTTCATAGACTTTGTTCTGTTTTGATAAAGCAGCATCTTTATCCTTGTAAAGTCTAAATTTTGCTAATCCCCGAAATTTAGGAATTCGCAAATAAATTGTAGGTTGTTCGGAAATAGTTTGCGGAACTGGGGGGATAACGATGCTCAACTGGGGTGTCAATGCAACGAATTGACCAGCAGTACGCTTAGTTCCTGCAGCAGAGGTAAGAGGAGAGTCGAGATTGCTTGGTGGAACATATATTACTCGGCGAGATTGAGCCTGAGCTTCAGAGTTCAAGAACCATAAAGGTGCAACGATGCTAGTGCTGGTAATTAAGCAAGAACAAATTGATGCTATGAAAATTTTTTTTGATAAAGACATGATGCGATCGCCTCCAGAAAAAGTGCTCTATACAATTAATCTATAGATTTATGTCCTAAGCCTCAGTGTGCTCAAGATCATAACCTTGAGATCCTAAATAGTAAGAATGCATTCTCTACAAAAAAGTTGCTTCAGACATTCGACTTAACATTACATTAGGAACATGCAGAAAAGATTTTTGTAGTATGACCTCTCTGATCCATAGACAATTGGAGTCCTTATAGCAATCTTAAATGATCTGTGAGTAGCGTAAGTTTCGCTTAGCTAGGATAAGACGATAGCTGAACTAAACCGATG
Source organism: Pseudanabaena sp. M53BS1SP1A06MG (assembly GCA_020404105.1). GTDB lineage: Bacteria > Cyanobacteriota > Cyanobacteriia > Pseudanabaenales > Pseudanabaenaceae > Pseudanabaena > Pseudanabaena mucicola_A. The sequence continues at coordinate 19,298 of JADBWH010000021.1, forward strand.
ATGGTCACAACTGAGTGGAGACTACTATATTAAACAGCATAACCGTCATAGCATTTCCCTGTCTAGTAAAGTAAGTTTTTTCCTACCTCCATCGGGGAATCAGACTTCTATACCTTGCTTGTTTTAAAAAAGCTCTAAGTAGCTCAACTTAATTAAAACCCAAACCGAGAGTTATGTTCCGCCCGCGTAGCAGGCGGAACATAACTCTCGGTTTCTAGTTTACTTATGTCTAGCTACTTAGCAACTTTAGTTATTTCCCTTAAGTACAGAAAAGCGTATTATAGTATTTAGAAGAATTTATTTAAATCGTTACAAAAATATGGATATCTTGTCATTTGGTTGGTTTAGCTTGCTCGGTATGTTCACCCTATCGATCGCTTTTGTTGTCTGGGGACGTAACGGGCTATAAAATTTTTTGAGATAAATTCCGTATGAAAGGGGTGCATTGCGCCCCTTTATTCTATTCAGTATCTGTACCTTTGATGATGACTATAGCGCGATACAACAACTTCTCCCCTTGCATATAGCCAATATAGCGAATAATCACAGGTGTCCCTACTGCAATTTCATCATTACCTTCCATCAATTGATGCCTTTGCGGATCGTAGGCGACCTCTGCCCCAACAGCACCGATCACAGAAATCTCCCATCTTTGTAAAAGTGTATCTAAAGGACGTAATAGGGGCAGGATATTTTTAGCCAGCATATTCGGATTTTGCTGAGCGGCATAGGCAGCCGATGGCAATTGCAGCAGCAGAGATTCCAAATGCTGAAGAGTTTCCCTTTCAAAATGCGATCGCAATTCCTTTTGTTGATTTGCTAGGGTTTGCTGTAAACGTTGATATTCGTCACGCAAAGCTGTGATTACCGAAACATTAGATTCCCTATCAGTAGAGAAATCATAGTTAATAAAGTTGTCAATCAACTCTGTCAGATCGATTTGTAAAATAGAGGCTAACTTGGCTAAGTCGGCATATTTTAATGTTTTGGCATCTCCTTTTCGTAGGGTATCGATCGCCCGACGTGAGACACCTGTGCGTTCACTTAATAACTGAAAGCTAGATACACCAGCTAAATGCATATATTGACGTAATATTTCCGTGCGATCACTCATAGTTTTATTAGAATTTATAAAAATCTTATAGAGCTTTGCTTAGCAATGCTCTTTCTCAACTCAGGTTTGTAGTTTTCATATCTCTGAACCGTGTTAGCTTAGACTCCGATCAGTGAGCATTGGCTGAGCAAAACCGAAGCCACAGATACTTTAATTAATAGTAAATCCCCCTAATGTCGGCTGAGCAAAGTCGAAACCAAAGATACATTAAGTAGCTAGACATAAGTAGACTAAAAACCGAGAGTTTTGTTCCTTCCACGTAGCGGGAGGAACAAAACTCTAGTTTGGGTTTTAATTAAGTTGAGCTACTTAGTTAATAGTATAGTAATTTCAACTAACTTTCAGAGTCTATTTAGCAATCCTAAATCAGTTGTAGAAATAATTGGCTTCGACTTCTCTCAGCCAACCTTGACTGAGCGAAGTCGAAGCCATAGGTACTTTAATTAATCGCAAGTTCTAAGGGACTTACGCAATATCCCTGTAATAAATTACGGGCTGAAAGCTTAAGCCCTTTAAAACGGGTTGATTACAGACGTTCTTGAGTCCGATTTAGCTGACTTTAGCTTTGAGCCAAGAACTTGAGATCTTGGTTATTTTGCGTAGGTCCTATGATTATTTAAGATCTCAACTTAAGTACCCTTCTATCCCAATGATGCTTGCATAAGTTCTATATTTTTTAAGTAAGTAGCTAGACATAAGTAAACTAAAAACCGAAAAGTTTGTTCCGCCCGCGTAGCGGGCGGAACAAACTCTGGTTTTAGGTTTTAATTAAGTCGAGCTACTTAGCTCAAAAAGGAACAGGGATTTGCAAATGGATTAATTTCTGCGATCGCGGATGTCTCAAAGTTAACTCCCGTGCATGGAGATGGAGACGACTTGTTGATACCTGACAACCATAGAGGCGATCACCTAGAATTGGTATTCCTAAACCTCGTGGATCGGCAGAGTGCAATCGTAATTGATGGGTACGTCCTGTTAAAGGAATAAACTCTAGGCGTGAATAATGTCCTTCATATCCCAATAGACGAAACTTGGTCACACTTGGTTTGCCACGTTGAAAATTCACTTGTTGAAACGGTCGATTTTCAGGGTTACCCCATAAAGGTAAATCGATTATCCCATGCTTACTCACAACCATACCTGATAAAACCGCCTCATAGATTTTGGAGACTTCTCGCTTCTGGAATTGCTCACTCACATTACGAAGAGATTCTAAATCGAGAGCAAATAATAAAATCCCTGAAGTTTGGCGATCTAAACGATGTACTGGATAGAATTCTCTTTTATTACCAAACGATTGACGTAATCGGCTTAATACACTGTCTTGCGTATCTAAATATCGTCCAGGAATGGAGAGAAGTTCGGGAGGTTTCGCGATCGCCATTAAGTGATCATCTTCATAAATAATTTGGAGATTTGACGATACACAATCTCCAAATATAGGCAGGGATGGGGAAGAACGTCTTCCTGATAGCAGAAATCCCATCAAAGGCTGACATCGCTCTGTACAAGCACCATAAAACTCGCCCTGGATTTTGTAGCCATCGGGTGAAGGATGACCCCACCAAAATTCTGCCATCGCTAAAGGCTTTAAGTCGTGGGTTGCCGCATAGTGCAACAATTTGGGAGCGCAACAGTCTCCTATTCCTGTCGGCATTGCTCCTTCGGTAATGATTTCTCGCAGCGATCGCGTTTCCCCTGTAAAGTTAGTTAAAACATAGGCATTGTGCATCTGAGTTTGCAAAGTCCGCGATAACTCCCGTCGTTGTTGTTTCAGAGCTTGCATTTTTGCCTCAGTCCTAGCAATCACCTTTTGTAAAGGTGAGAGAACTAAATCTCGATCGCGTTTAAAATTGCGTCTTGCCATCTTTTCCTGTTGGCTTTCCTTGTCTAACTCTTTGAGAGCAGCTTCTAATTCTGCGCCTGTTAACGATGTTAGTAATCGTGATCGTTTAATTTGCCTTTCCTGTTTAGATAACTGATGGCGATCGCGCAAGACCTGTAACTGTGATGCATATGCTTGTGATTTTTGTTCATATTCCCAATGTTCGGGAATTTCGCTTAGTTCAATTAATTCTTGTTTGATTGCCGCTAATTTATTTAAAGTAATTGATTCTGCAATGGCAATTTTCTCGCGTCCTGCAATTGGTGGAACCCAGCCTTCAATTTGGCTTTTGCTATTGAGTAGACCAGAAAAAGCTTTGAGAACTAATTTTTCACCCATTGCTGATTCCACTATTAACACACCATACATTTTGCCTTCTGTGCTATTTGGATAAATCTGTCCCAATGCTTGCATCAGTTTTTTGGCAATCACCTCCGCCTGCAAAGTCCGTGGCAGCCGCAATAGTTCCCCACTATAGGGACAAATCCCCTCATAACAATAGCTCACGACTTGATCGCTATCTGGAGCAAGTATGATGTCAGAAGCATCTAATATTTCTTCGATATGAGTCACCCTAGTAACCCTTTCCTTAATCTCAAATACGAACCTGCGATCGAATCCTTAGCAGATTATCATGATGTTGTAACTGCTGCTGAATTTCCCCTTCACAAACTACGTTGGCGTAATAATGATGTGTTGCCAACTTTAGGACTAGAACCTTCTCAAGTTAGCGATGATGACTTTATCGAATCCTTTGGACATTTCCAAGCAGTGCGTCCATTTCTAGCCTTACGTTATCACGGTTATCAATTTGGCGAATATAATCCCCAACTCGGTGATGGACGCGGCTTTATTTATGGACAAGTGCGTGGCATTGACGGTGAACTCTATGATTTTGGCACTAAAGGCTCAGGGAGAACTCCCTACTCTCGTACTGCGGATGGGCGACTCACCCTCAAAGGCGGTGTAAGAGAAATCATTGCTTCAGAAGCATTACATCGTATGGGTGTCAAAACTTCCCGATGCTTTAGTTTAATTGAAACTGGTGAAGAACTATGGCGTGGCGATGAACCTTCACCCACCCGATCCTCAGTAATGATACGCTTTTCGCGATCGCATATTCGTTTCGGTACATTCGAGCGTCTACACTGGATCAGGCGCGATGACCTTACCCGTAAACTTCTCGATCACGTTTTACAAATTTATTATCCACATATCTGGGGAAAACAAAATCAAGATAGTATCTTCTATTTGGAATTAGTAGAACGAGTTGCGACCCTCTGTGCCCAATGGATGGTAGCGGGTTTTTGTCACGCAGTCCTAAATACTGACAATATGTCGATTACGGGTGAAAGCTTTGATTATGGATCTTTTGCCTTCATTCCCGCCTATGATCCCCGATTTACCGCCGCCTATTTTGACTATGCAGGTCGCTATAGCTACGCCAACCAACCTGCCGCTTGCTATTGGAACCTAGAAAAATTGCAAGATCCCCTCAGCGTGATTATGGATAAAGATGATTTGCAATCCTCATTACAGAAATTCAAAGATTTCTATCGGGTTACCTATTGCGATATGATGCTGAAGCGTTTGGGATTCACCAATCTCTCTGAGCCTGAAACTGAGGATTTAATCGGTACAACTTTAAAATTATTATCCAATATCCAAGCGATCGGTTATAACCAATTCTTTGTCAAACTCCGTCAAGACTTCCAACCTAACTGGCGTGAAGATGCTCATAATATTTTTGCTAACCATGATTGGGAAATTACCGAAGAACAATTACCCCTATTAGCAAAATGGCGTGAAGTCTATCATCAATTACTGATCCGCCAACCGATCACAGAGTTAGCAAATATCTCCAAGCAACTCCAGCAAGCCAACCCCACGATTATTTTCCTTCGCCCCAAAATTGAAGAAGTCTGGGAAAAAATTACGGTCGATGACAATTGGCAACCTCTTTATGATGCGATCGCACAATTAAAAGAGTAGTCAATGCAAGTGACGGCAAGAAGCGCCGCCACTTGTACTTTTCAGGCAAAACCATTAATCTGATAGACGCTGCTTCAAACTTTCAGCAATTTTTATACCTAAATATTCAGGGATTAAATTTTCGTTGGGTCCCAGTAAATACAAAATCAACCTTGTGCGTCCGCGCCAAACTAGTAAATTCGCATTTACCACCAACAGATCTTCCTGCCATATCGCATTCATCACCTTATAAAACAAACCTGGTTGGCTATCTGCCTCAACTAATAATGCAGGTAAATGAAACACGCGATCCACATAAAAATTAGTTTCTACTTTTTTAAGTCCACTATCGAGGTTAAACTCCAGAGCTAGCATCTCCTCTACTTCAAAGTGACCCAACAAAGTCTCCTTGATCGCCTTTCGCACATTTTCGGCTGTCTTTGGCGGCAAAGTCTTACCACCACGAGAGATCACCAACTTGATGAATACCAGCATTGGCGTATGGATCTGTCCATACAAACTCAGACTATGAATAGTTAAACCATAGGCAGCTAGCACCCCAAAAATGTCATTTAGCAGAAAAGACTGATTACGGTAGGCAAAATATAAAACACTCCTGCTGCTCTCAGACTTCAATTCAATTACCGCTTCCTTGGTTTGGTAAAGCTGATAAGCCAAGCGTAAATTTTGTAGTTGAATATCACTACTAACAAACTGCTCGTAAAACTGAGGGAAACTAGTATTAAAACGTTTTAGTAATTCGATTGTGGAGGTTTTGAGACCAAATGTCATGAATAGCCTCCTGAGTATTTGCGGTTAGATTTCCACAGCCAAAACGTCCTGATCAACAACAATATCAAATACTTATAGCCTCGAAATAGTGTGATCGGTTTTAACATTGCAGGACTTAGGAGTGAGAAAATGTCTAATATCTCTGTCTTACTAAAAGCTTAAGCAAAATATCACAATGATGCTCTAATTTTACCAATATAAGGTCAGAGCTAAAGCTAAGATCAACCTAAATTAAAACTATTTTGGAATTTTATTTTAGTATTTGCGATCGCTTGCTTTCAACAAAACCATATACAATGCAGATACAATAAAGTTAGGTGCTTAAGGTATCTGTAATAGCTCTGTCACTCACAGAGCGATCGCTGCTGTATACAACCAATAGGGCAAATGGGGTTCTGGAAAAATTTATTTGGTTCTGACACCCTCGAACCTACAAAAAAAACACGACTTCGCCAAGTACCAAATCAAAGCGGACAGATCTTCTTTAGCACTGAAAAAGATATTGATCTCTATGAACTAGAAGAATTATGTGACTCTGTTGGTTGGGCGAGGCGACCAATTCGTAAGGTTCGTATTGCTTTACAGCATAGTTTTGTAGTCCTCTCCATGTGGGAACATCGTGGTGGCTTTAAACGTTTGATTGGTTTTGCCCGCGCGACATCGGACTATGCCTTTAATGCAACATTATGGGATGTTGTAGTTCATCCCGATTTTCAAGGCAGGGGACTAGGCAAAGCTCTCATGGAAGAAATGATCCGTGAGTTACGAAAATCTGACATTAGTAATATTAGTCTCTTCGCTGATGCCCATGTGGTTGAGTTTTACAGCCAGCTAGGTTTCAACGCCGATCCCGAAGGCATCAAAGGCATGTTTTGGTATCCATAGGCTACAACAATGAACCAAGATCAGTTATCCAGAATCGTACTGAAAGGGTTCAAATCAATCCGTGAGTGCGATCTTGAGTTAAAAGAGCTAAATGTATTAATTGGTGCTAATGGCTCTGGTAAGTCTAACTTTATTACCATCTTTCGTATGATTCAACAAATCCTTGCTAGGAACTTACAGCTTTATGTCAGTAAGCAAGGTGGTCCAGATTCACTACTGTATTTCGGACGGAAAAAAACTCCGCAAATGACTGCTGAATTTTACTTTGGTAATAACGGCTATAAATTTGTTCTAGAGCCAACCCAAGATAACCGCATGGTTTTTGTTGATGAGAATTTCTGGTGGAATAGATATGGTGATTGGCATGTTGGTTCAGGCTATTTTGAGACTAGAGTTGAGTCACAAAAGCAGCGTACAGGAATTTACGATTACACAGTACCAGTAATGCAAAGTTGGCGACTCTACCACTTCCACGATACTGGTGATAGTGCTCTGGTTAAGCAACGCCAAGCAATTAATGACAATATCTATTTGCGATCGGATGCTCAAAATTTAGCTGCTTACTTGTACCTATTAAAAGAGCAATATCACACTCACTATCAAAGAATCATCAAAACAATCCAGTTAGTAGCGCCATTTTTTGGAGATTTTTATTTACGTCCTCATCCTAATAATCAAGACCAGATTGAACTGGAATGGGTTGAACAGGGTGAAGATGTACCCTTCAAGGCATATCAACTCTCCGATGGGACTTTGCGGTTTATTTGTCTTGCGACTGTGTTAATGCAGCCAGAAGATAAGCAACTTGAAATGATTTTGATTGATGAGCCAGAATTGGGTTTACACCCCTATGCCATTAATGTTCTGGCTTCCTTGTTGCGCTCTACAGCCAAATCTAAGCAAGTCATAGTTTCTACACAGTCAGTAGCATTACTCAATGAGTTTGACGCATCTGATGTAATTGTGTGCGATCGCATCGAAGGGGCAACTCATCTCCGCCGTCTTGATGAAAATGCTCTAGCCGATTGGTTAGAAGAGTACTCGCTGGGCGAGCTATGGCAAAAAAATCTACTAGGTGGTAGACCATCACGATGATCAGAGTACATATTTTCTGTGAGGGACAGACAGAAGAAACCTTTGTGCGAGAACTACTAACAAGCCATTTTGCTCGACTAGATATTTGGATCAACCCCATTATTTTGCGTACTAGCAAAATTGGCAAAGGTGGGGTCTCGACCTATGGCAAGCTAAAAAATCAGATTGAGAAAAAATGTAAGGAAGATCCCCATGCGTGGGTAACAACACTAATAGATTTTTATAGGTTCCCATCAGATTTTCCTAGCCTGTCAACTTATGGTTTGACTTCAATGGAAAGAGCAAAACTAATTCAGCAAGCTTTTCAGGAAGATATTGGACAACCTAACTTCATTGCAAATTTAATGATTCACGAATTTGAAAGCTTGTTATTCAGTGACCCCGACGGATTTAGAAACTGGTGTGATAATCCACAACTAGTGGCTAATCTGACTAAGATTTGTGCTGATTTTGAATCACCTGAATATATCAATGATGGATATGAGACAGCACCTTCTCGCCGTATTCTCAAGTTATGGAGACAATACGACAAAGTACTACATGGATCTTTAATCTCTCTAGATATTGGTTTAGATAAAATTCGCAAAAAATGCCCAATATTCAACAGTTGGATTGATCAGATTGGAAATCTTGCTTGAACTCAAAAAATTTATAGAAAGGGAAAATCGTATTTACCTTATTTGTATATTTCTGTGCTAGTCTAGAAAAGCTTAATTTTTGATTTTTATAGCTAAGACTATGCCTAAAGCTGGAATTCACCCGACTTGGTATCCTGAAGCAAAGGTAATTTGCAACGGTGAAGTGGTAGCAACCATCGGTTCTACCCATCCTGAAATTAATGTTGACGTATGGTCGGGCAACCACCCCTTCTACACAGGTACACAAAAGATTATTGATACCGAAGGTCGTGTAGAGCGCTTCTTGCGTAAATACGGTATGTTTGATGAAAACGCTAAAGACGCATAGTTATAGTCAAATTTCAGAATCGAATTTGGCTAATAGTTTTTTACGTTTTTTTGTGGTATCCCCAAATCCATGCCTGCTGCTTATTTAATTAAAAAGCTTGAATCTGTTGAACAAACTTTCAATGAACTGACTCGTCGGATGGGTGATCCTGATGTGGCGACTGATCATGGCGAGTTTCAGCGCATTGCTAAGGTACGTGCTTCGTTGGAAGAGACGGTTCTAACCTACGAAACTTTTCGTAAAGCCCAACAGGACTATAAGGAGACGCAAGAAATCCTTAAGGAGTCAAGCGATCCTGAACTCAAGGAGATGGCGACTCTGGAGGTTGAAGAGTTATCCAACAAGCTAGAAGATCTAGAGCAACGATTACAAATCCTGCTACTGCCACAAGATCCTAATGATGACAAAAACATCATGTTAGAAATTCGTGCAGGTACGGGTGGTGATGAAGCAGGTATTTGGGCTGGAGATTTAGTCCGCCTCTACACACGTTATGCTGAACGTCAGGGTTGGCGCGTGAAGATGGTCAGTGAGACCCTTGCTGAGATGGGTGGATTCAAGGAAGCGATCATTGAAGTGCAGGGCGATCGCGTTTATAGCAAACTCAAATTTGAATCGGGCGTACATCGTGTACAACGGGTTCCAGCAACAGAATCACAGGGACGTGTGCATACATCCACTGCGACAGTGGCGGTAATGCCTGAAGTGGATGCAGTTGAGGTGCATATTGATCCGAAGGATATTGAAATGTCCACGGCGCGATCAGGTGGTGCAGGTGGTCAGAATGTAAACAAGGTGGAAACCGCAGCTGACCTGTTCCACAAGCCGACGGGGATTAGAATTTTTTGTACTGAGGAGAGATCGCAACTTCAAAACAAAGAGCGAGCCATGCAGATCCTTCGAGCGAAACTCTATGAAATGAAGTTGCGTGAACAGCAAGAGGCAATTACATCTATGCGGCGATCGCAAGTTGGTACTGGCTCACGTTCCGAAAAAATTCGTACTTATAATTATAAAGACAGCCGACTTACCGAGCATCGTCTGGGGCAAAATTTTACTTTACAACCGATTTTAGAAGGCGATCTCGAAGAGGTCATTCAAAGCTGTATCTCCAAAGATCAACAGGAACGCTTGCAAGAATTGGCGATCGCTACGGGTGACGATCTGGTTTCCTAAAAGATGTCATGGTAATTCATGAAGTAGCATTACATTTTTTTTAGATATTAACTGTGCTGGCGACTGCTATAAAATATAACCATGCAAGTTCGTCAGAGTGTCACCTATAGCAGCTTCGATTCTAAATCTCTGCACGATTGGATTGTTAAATCGATCGCTAAAGCGCAGGTCACGGGATCACCGATCTTATTTAGTTACTCCCAGCGCTGGGAGTGCATCAATCCTCTATTGTTGTTGGCGAGTAAGTCTGATGCCAAACAACCAAAATTTTATTGGGAACAGCCAAACGCTGATTTAGTTATCGCGGCGGCAGGCTCGGTCGCGGAAGTGTCAGTCCCAAATCATGACCAAAGCGATCGCTTTGATTGTGCTAAAAAATTTATCAAAATCCACTTAAATGATGCACTGATTGCGAAGCATCCCGATCTAGAATTAGCACATTCAGAAATTTCGATACATATTTTCGGGGTTTTTTCTTTTTATCGTAATGGTAGTAATAGCGAATGGGTAGATCTAGCTGATTCCAGTTATTCACAGGAATATTTGCCAGCGATTGAATTTCCGACATTACTCTTTTTTATTCCCCGTTGGATGGTTAGACATACCCAAAAGGGCTGTATATTAACCATTAATGATTATATTCAACCTTGGGATCACCCCGACGAGATTCTAGAGCGTATCCTCAATTTGCGATCTCACCTAGCTGAAAGCTCACATTACGAAGCCCCCACGGTACATGAGGTCAATAAAATTATTGAGGTGCAGGGAGAGCAGATCTGGACAGAAATTGTCGAGCGAGCATTAACTTTGATCCACCAAGGACATTTTGAAAAGGTGGTACTAGCGAGAGCGCTAGATGTCCTTGCTGATCGCGATTTTGATCCCTTTCAGGTGTTGCATGTTTTGCGTTGTGAATATCCTGAATGTATTTCCTTCTTGTTGGACAGTGGCATGGGCAAGACATTTTTAGGGGCAACTCCAGAAGTAGTTTTACAATTTCAAGCCCAGAGTAATCGCTTATGGTTACGCAGTGATGCTCTTGCAGGTTCGATTGAGCGCGGCAAGTCTGTACAAGAGGATCAAGTCCTCGGTGAGCTATTACTCAATAGTGAAAAGGATATGCGTGAGCATCAAATTGTGATTCGCTCGATCTGCGATCGTTTGCAAAGTATGGGTGCATCTGTCGATCCACATGTAAATACAAGTTTATTGAAATTATCGAATGTCCAACACCTGCATACACCGATCACGGCGCATATCAATGATTCTAACTGGTTAATTGCTCTCGATATTTTGCAACAACTACATCCAACTGCGGCGGTTGGCGGGGAGCCAAGGGATCGAGCCGTCTGTTTTATGCAGCAATGGGAAGCCTGCGATCGCGGTTGGTATGCCGCCCCCATTGGCTGGCTCAATGGTAATGGTGAAGGGACTTTTGCCGTTGGCATTAGGGCTGGTTACATCCAAGGCGATCGGGCAAGAATTTTTGCAGGTGCGGGAATTGTATCGAACTCACAAGTAGAAAATGAGCAGAGTGAAACCACAATTAAGTTTACTGCTTTGTTAAAGGCTCTAGGCGCAATTTAATTTACTTTCTGAATTTAGGCACTGGTTCCGCGAAATGGGACAAAACCCTGAAACCATTTTGGTATCTGGATTTCGATAATTTGATGTTAGGACAGCTAAAAACTTTATCTGATAAGGTTTTTAGCTAAATAATCCTATCAGACGGAACCAGTACTGAATTCGGTGAGATAACATTTTCCGTATTGCAAATGCTTGAAAAGTACTATGTTATGCCCCTAGCGAAGAAAAAAACTTGCAAACTGAGCAAAGTCTGGTAATGTTTGTCTTGTAAAAATACCTCAGTATTGTGGGTGAGGTTGTCCGTGAGTGAATTGAAACACGAAGCAACATTAGGAGAAGTTTTGGTTAATGCTGAAACCGTTAAAGATGATACTGATTTTGATATGCTCCTAGAAAGCGAGATGCTAGGGGAAAATGCGATCGCCGAAATTACTAATATGTTAGGTAACCTGAATAGCCTTGAAGCTTTCTCCGATGATTGGCTGTCAGATAATCTTGAGAAGAATTCCAGTCAAACCACAGAAATTGCGGAACTGGTTGCCGATCGCGATCACTTGCAGAAAGAATTAGAAGATCTGCGATCGCGGCATCAATTTGAATGTGAATATGTCGATCAGCTAGAACAAGAAATTACTAGCATCACCAATGATCGCGATCGGCAAATTGCAGAACTCACCAAGCAAATAGAACAACTACAAAAACAAGTTACTGAACTAAGTGCCAACTCACCAGTTGATGACAAAATCTTAAGCGATCGCCTAGCTATCCATATTTTACAGATCGAGGAAGAATTTAAACATCGTTTGGAACTTGCCCTAGAAATCGAATCTCAAAAAATCATGAAGCAATATCTGCAGGAGCTTAACGAAAAAAATGAGTTAATTAATCAATTGCAATGTCAAATTACAGCATTTGATATTTCCCAACAAACTCTTACAGAAGAATTAGAATCGACGCATTTATTACTCAAAGAATCCACAAAAACATTAGAAATTGCTCAAACCAAATTATCAGAAGTCACCTCACAACGCGATCAATTTGAAGAAGAACTAATCAAACATCTCTCCAATCAAGCACAATTGCATCAATCTCTACGCGGTCTAGAGCATGAATATGTTAGCGACCTCACAAGGGTAAAAGAACTCGAGCAACAAATTGAGGAACTGCAAAATCAAGTCTTCCAACAAGCCTCTAAAGCATCCGAATATGAAGCAGCAGTTCAACATTGGAAAGAACAATCAGTACGCCATCAACATCATGCACTCCAATTGAGTGGTGCATTAGATCGCTTACTAGTCGAACATCCCGTAAAACAATTGGCACCTACTTCTTCTCAAGTAAATGATCGACAAACTAAACAGAGCTACACACTGGAGCCTACACCCGAAAGACTAGTGCGATCACCTTTTCCCACATCTAAGGTAGACTTACCCTCTTTTCTGGTTAGACCTCGCTAGCGCAAAGGATGGGTGACGCTTGGCATAACTCACTTTGTATTAGCAATACAATAAGTAGCTAGGCATAAACAAAATAAAAACCAGAGTTTGTTCCGCCCGCTACGCGGGCGGAACAAACTCTGGTTTTAGGTTTTAATTAAGTCGAGCTACTTACTTATTGGCAGCAATTACTTTATCCTTTTCGCAAATCTGAAGTATGAATACGGCGCAAAACAACACCCATCGTCTTTTAGGCATTGCCTATAGGTCATAGGGAAAAGTGACTGTAAAACAACTACCTTGCCCGACTTTACTCTCAACATTGACATATCCACCATGCAATTCCGCCAACTTTTTCACTAAGTTAAGTCCTAAGCCTGTACCTGCATATTGGCGACTGAGATTGCTGTTAATTTGCACAAAAGGCTGAAACAACTTACAAATGTCTTCCTGAGATATTCCAATTCCATTATCTGACACAGAAAAGCTCAGTCTACTTTTATGCATTTCTTCCGTTTCATAAAGAGAAACATCATCTAATTTAACTTCTAATGTAACTACACCACCCTTAGGTGTAAATTTCACCGCATTAATTAACAAATTAATTAGTAACTGACGCATTCTCCTTTCGTCAATGATGATTGCATTGGGAAGATCGGGATTAATAATTAGTTGTAATTGAATATCTTTTTTTGCTGCTTGATGCTTTACAAAGCTCAAACTACTTTCACACAAAGAGGTTAGAGATACTGAAGTTAGATCTAAAGTAAACATTCCCGACTCAATTTTCGCAACATCTAAAATATCGTTAATGAGTTCCAAGAGATGTTGACCACTTTTTTGAATTGTAGCAAGGGACGTTTTTTGGCGTTGATTCAGTTCACCATAAACTTGATCCTGTAATCCTTCCGAAATTCCTAAAATTGCATTAAGAGGAGTCCGCAATTCATGGCTCATCATCGCTAGAAATTCGTCCTTGAGCCGAGTCATCCGTTCTAACTCTTTATTAGTAGCGATCAGCTTTTCGTTACTCAGATATAGAGCCTCTTCTGCTTGTTTACGATCGCTAATATTCCGTACTAGGGCTAAAACCTCATCATCACCACAGGGGCTAATTCGCACTTCCTGATAGACCCATTCATCGTACTTTAGAAATTTATGTTCATAAATCTGCACCTCTCCTGTAGCGATCGCCCGATCAAACACTTCTAGTTGTTCTGCTAAAACACTAGGAGATAAGATTTCCGAGATATGATGTTTAACAGGCACAATAACTTCTTGATTAGGAATATTCGGCAAGATACAGTCGATACAGGTTCCATCACGTTTTAGTCTAAGTAGTAAATCAGGAATTGCATTAATTAATTGCTGTTTCCTCTTTTCACTCTCAGCTAGATCAGCAGTCCTTTGCTGAATTCGCATTTCTAGATCTTTATTGAGATTGGAGAGTTCCTGTTGAACAAATTTAAGATCACTAATATTTTGAATTAAAGCAATATCATATAGAGGCTGGTTTTGAGAATCACGTACGATCGAAATGCTCAGCATTACCCATATAAATTGCCCATTTTTATGGCGATATCGCTTTTCGATATGAAAGCTATCAATTTCATTTCTAAGTAATTTTTGATAGTGGTAGAGATCAAGTTCTATATCATCAGGATGGGTGATATCTTGAAAGGTTAAAACTTTTAACTCATCTTCTGAATAGCCCAACATCTGACATAGGGCTTGATTGACTGCTATATGTTGACCATCGACAGTTGCTAAGGAAATGCCCACAGCCGCCGAATCAAAGACACTTCTAAATCGCATTTCTGATTCCTGCAATGCGGCTTCAGACTGCTTGCGATCGCTAATATTCCGAATAATCGTCAATGCTTCTTGATCAGTAACTTTGACAATTTGAACTTCCTCATATTGCACTTTGTCATCAATATTCCATTGCTGTTCAAATGACTGAATTTCACCAGTGGCGATCGCCTTTTTAATCGATTGCAATTTACGGGAGGCTAGCTCTGGGTGTAAGATCTCAGCAAGATGCTTATTGACCATATCCAAGTCCGAAGGCAGCAAATCAGTAACATAATTACTAGAAAAGCATTCTAAGTAAGTTCCATCTTCACTAATACGATATATTAAATCAGGAATTGCGGTTAGAATAGCTTTTTTCTGTGCTTCAACATTCTTTAAAGTATCTTCAGCCTGCTGATTTTTTGCTAAGAGATAACTCTCTGGGGTCACAACTCCTAATATTTGCCCAAATCCATCTACTACAGGTAAGTAGGGATAGGGTGAATTCTCTAAGAAACTGAACATTGTGACAAGATCTGGAATTTGCGAATATGGAATGGCAATCGCGGACTGAATGATCGCATCTCCAATTTTTACTTTCAGCAAATCCACTTGCTGCTCAATTAACCGCAGTACATCTCCTTTTGTGAATATTCCAATCAACCGATTGTGAGCAGTCACCAGAACACAGACTTCCTGATCTAATGACCATTCATGGTTAGATTGATGCGCTCGCGTTACTGCATTTGACTGATTCATGCGCCGAATTGCTTCCAGTAGCGCTACATCTGATTCAACGATGATGAAGTTTTGTGTGATCGCCAGATCGATGTAAATATTATTTGGCATATTTGGATCGCCTCAGGAGAAGATTATTCAGTACAAAACTCCTGAAACAATTTTACAATTTTTCAGCAGATGTTGCTACTTCCTCGATAGCAGGATGATGCAATTACAGTTCAAATGGTTTTAACCTTGTACTAAGTAGTTATGAAACCTCCACAATATGGAATCAGTGTGAACAGATTTAAAAATTACTTCCATTAGTTTTTTTGCACCCAGCTTTCCGTAACCTCGACTATGATTTAGATCAGCAACAATTCCTCGAAAGAGGATTGAAACACTTAATCCTGTCCAGAGAATTTGCAAGTAGCGTATGTCTTTGCTATCGAGACCTAGTTCTCCTGACAGACAAGCGATCACGACTATCAGCAATAACCACATATATTTTTTTTGGCTAGGGAATCTGCCAATGAGCCACAGGGCTAACACGCTTTGGCAAGCACCACTAATTAGACCATCAAGCCATAAATGTGGTGATATCAATAGACCGAGCGACTCAACACTAAATAAGATTGCTGTGATTGCTGTTGATGATTGCACTTTTTGTAAATGGCGCTGTGTAACAGCATCTTGAATTTCTAATAATCCACGCAACGCATTGACGGCTAGTAGTGCTTTTCCTTCCGTATTCAGTAATGAGAGAATTCTGGATTTTAAGTTGTTTACATTAGGTTGTGGCTTTTCCCAAACCTCTTGCCTTGTGTTCCCGTCACTATATTGCAATCGGACTTTCACTGGTAAAGGGTCAGCCACTGTATAGACGATCTCTTGTGGTGAAATGAGCTTACGCATTTCCTCATTTTGTAAAGCTTGATAAATCGCATGGCGATCGCACTCAGGATAAAGATCAGCTTTATTAAAAACCAATAAAATTGGCTTATAGAAATTTTGCAGTTGGGCGATCGCCTCCTGCTCCAACCGCGTCATATCTCCAGCAATTACAAATAAAATCAAGTCCGCCCGCTTAGCTGCTTCAAGGGCATTAGCTCCACCAATTTCTCCACCAACTTCATCTAGCCCTTGCGTATCTATAAGTTGCAATTCTAGTTTATGATGCGTCTCTCCATCTGTGGGACTATCCATTGGTATCTTCCATTCATAAATGCTAGTTCCCTTAGTAACTCCATGAATTGCTCCCGTCTCCCCTAGCTTTTGCCCAAATAGAGCATTCAAAAGAGAAGTCTTACCCTTGGATACCATACCAAAAACGGCGATCGAGATTGAGAATTTATCTAGCTTCTCTTGCAAAAAGGCGATTTCCTCTATTTCTCGACTGCTTAGCTCTGATCGAAATAAATCATGATATTTGACTAGCAGTTCGTAGGCAAGGTCTGTGTAGATAGGCTTATTTGTCTTAGTTTTTTGGAGGAACAATGCAATTAATGTCAATACAATATAAATATTATAGGACTTACGCATTGGGTAGATGTGGTGCGAGCTTCGCCCGCACCACATCTACCCAATGCGTAATAAATTCGTTCGGTTTGCGTAAGTCCTCTATTATATAAAGAGTAGTCCTAAAAACGAAATGAATTTTAAGAATGAGCTGTAGTGATTTCCTTGACAGCTAAATCTTGCAAAGGCAAATACGATGTCCAAACGATGCAAAAATAGTAGATCGATTCTACTGGAGAAAGATTAGGTGTCGGACAAATTTGATTACGATTTGATCATTATTGGTGCTGGCGTTGGTGGACATGGCGCAGCTCTCCATGCCGTCGCTTGTGGTTTAAAAACAGCGATCATCGAAGATAATGTTATGGGAGGTACTTGTGTTAATCGTGGTTGCATTCCATCCAAAGCATTACTCGCAGCTTCGGGACGGGTGCGCGAAATGCGAGCAAAGTCTCACCTCAAAGCCTTGGGGATTGATGTTGGTGAAGTAAATTTCGATCGCAGTGCGATTGCTAGTCATGCCGATAACTTAGTACTGAAATTGCGTGGTGATTTGACCAATAGCCTCAAACGATTAGGCGTAGATATTTTGGAAGGTCGTGGTCGTGTTGCAGGGGTGCAACAAGTTAGCATTGACGATAAGACTTACACCGCTAAAGATATTATTCTCGCCACAGGTTCCGAGCCATTTGTCCCTCGCGGTATTCAAATCGATGGCAAAACAGTCTATACCAGCGATCAAGCTGTGCGGTTGGAAACATTGCCCCAATGGGTGGCGATTATCGGTAGTGGTTACATCGGGTTAGAATTTGCCGATGTTTACACAGCGCTAGGTTCAGAAGTAACGATGATCGAAGCATTAGATGTATTGATGCCAGGATTCGATCCTGATATTGCCAAGATTGCCGAGCGTGTATTGCTTAAGCCTCGTGATATTGAAACGAGAACAGGTGTATTTGCTACCAAGATCACCGCAGGCTCTCCTGTAAAGATTGAACTTACCGATGCCAAGACAAAAAAGGTCTTGGAAGTTCTGGAAGTAGATGCTTGCTTAGTGGCGACTGGTCGAATTCCGCTTACTAAAGATATTGGTTTGGAAAGTGTTGGTATTACGCCGAATCAGCGTGGATTCATTGATGTGGATGACACTATGTCAACTTCTGTTCCCCATCTATGGGCGATTGGCGATGCTACAGGCAAGATGATGTTGGCTCACGCAGCTTCTGCACAGGGTATTGTTGTTGTGGAAAATATCTGTGGTCGCGCGACTAAGGTTGATTATCAAAGCATCCCTGCGGCAGCATTTACCCATCCCGAGGTTAGCTTTGTTGGTTTGACTGAGCCACAGGCTAAGGAAAAGGGTGCGGCAGAAGGCTTTAAGGTTGCTACGGCGAAGTCTTATTTTAAGGGCAATTCTAAAGCGATCGCTGAGGGCGAAACCGAAGGCTTAGCCAAGATCGTTTACCGTGAAGATTCGGGCGAACTTTTGGGTGTGCATATCATTGGTATTCATGCTTCGGACTTGATTCATGAAGCATCAGCAGCAATTCGCGATCGCCAAACGGTGCAAAAGTTAGCAATGGGGGTTCATGCGCACCCCACTCTGAGCGAAGTTCTAGACGAAGCCTATAAACGTGCTGCCCATATTTAACTAAAAAAAGCGCCCTTTGGGTGCTTTTTTGGGTTTATTAGCGATCGCTTAATCTTTTTGAGAAAATCTAGATATCTATTGAGCACCAGTAATTCTAACTCTATGATTATTCGGAGCAAATATTGTGGAATTGATATTGATTGTTGCTATTGCCGATACACTGAAACTCTGAGAAATTAGACTTTAAACATGAATAGTTCTAGCCAACTTTTGCAACTTGCATCATGGATGTCAGGTGAATATAGCAACCGTGAACAATCTCTAGATCAACCTGTTTGGTTTGTAAATTTAGTCTGGTGGCAACGTCCCATCCCATTTAACGTTTTAGGTAGCATTGCTATCTTTGCCGAACAAGCCAATGCCTTGATCCTTGATCGACCTTATCGTCAACGTATTTTGCAATTTGTGGAAAATGACGGCAAAATTCAAGTGAAATATTGGGGATTTAAAGATCCTGTCGCATGGACCGGGGCTGGACGGGATCGAGATCGGCTAAATCAAATCAACATTAATGACATCGAACCCCTCGCTGGTTGTTTACTAGATATCTCATTTGTCAATGGTCGCTACAAAGCCGAAATGCCCAAAGATGCAAAATGTTGTTTTCAATATTTAAACGAATCGCGCCAAGTTGTTTTAGGTTTTGAGGTGAGCGCTGATGAATTCTGGAGTGGCGATCGCGGAGTTGAGCCTGAAACAGGTACAGCCATCTGGGGCGCAATCATGGACTTTTACAAATTTAAAAAAATCAATGATTTTAGTCCTGAAATTACCCATCAATAATGTTGAGCTTTAGCAGGTATTAGCAATGACCGTACTTACCGAATTGTGACGATTAGTGACATAATATACGGGAAAACTTAGAACAAGACTGATACTGCTATGTCAGACGGAAAAGGATTTGGCTTTGGTTTAGGCAAAATGAAAGAAGCCTTCCAAAAAGCGCAGCAAATTCAAGAAGGCGCTAAAAAATTACAAGAAGAATTAGATCAACTACGTCTAACTGGCGAATCGGGTGGCGGCTTAGTCAAAGTAACTCTAAGTGGCAACCAAGAACCTCAAGGTGTAGAAATTGCTCCTGAAGCCTTGAATGAAGGTGCAGAAGTTTTATCTGACCTAGTGCTTGCAGCGCTTAAGGATGCCTATCAGCTTTCGACTGGCACTATGAAAGAAAAAATGGAAGAGCTTACTGGTGGGCTTGGCTTACCCGCAGGTTTCTAAAGAATTTGAGAAGGGGCGCAAAGCGCCCTTCTTCTTGCATTGTTCCTCATTAGATATATTGAAGATATGAATAACCCAGCTTTGCGTGTTCAACGTCGCAACCAACCAGCCGCTCTCATTCCTACCCAACAGGAAGTATCAATCCTTGACTGGCTCGAATCTACAGGTCGCCTCATTGCCAGAGAAGGCACTGAATCTAGCTTAAAATTTGATGATGAAGCTGAAGAACTCAGCGAATTGATGCTCGGTGACGATGCTAGCTACATCGATGATGATGATGATGATCTCGATGATGATGATGTTGACTAAACAGATGCCCTAGGGTATTTGTTTGCTAAAGGCTTATGCCCAAGAAACAAAAATTTCCACATCTAGTTGGCTCAAAATGGACTTCCATGCAAGAAACCTTTGGTTGGAGGCATTTTGTTGTGATAAATCGCAAAAATGAGGGGGATTTAGTTTTTGCGGAGATTAAGGCTGCCTGTGATGATTCGGTTCGTTTCTGGCTCAATGCCAAGTCTTTGAAGCAGCGATCGCTATGGACTCCTGGATGGACACCCCTCAAGGAAATTTAAAAAAAACTAGGAATAAAGTTTGTGTCACTACCTTCGGTAGTGACACAAACTTTATTCCTAGTTTAAGCAGTGGCTAAAGCTTTAATTTTCATTAATTTTAAGAAGCGATCAAAATTAAAGTGTTTGCCCATCATGTCGCAAATGCTAGTAACTTTTACGCCCTCATGTAGGCGGACTTGCCCGAGGCAGCTTTCGATAATACTGACAGTACTGAGGGTGTCTTTGCTGACTGCAAGCACAGGTACACCCAGTTCCATAGCCTTGTGAGCAACATCATCACTAATATAGGGACGACCTGTGAGAATTAGACAATTAGTAGAAGTTTCTAGCGCTGCAAACTGAAGGTCAATGCGACTGCTACCTGTGATGACAGCTTTATTGTAAGACTTGCGGAAATAGCTTTGGGCGGAGTTAACATCCATTGCCCCAATCTTTAACTCTTCGACCATCACTTTGCTTAAATCAATATTTTCAGGACAGCTAAGAATGGTTGCGCCAAGTTGATCGATGAGTTCGGAGACACTGACACTTCGTAATGTACGATTTTCAGGCATGAGAGCAAATACTGGAATGCCTTGTTCTTCAAGGTAAGGATGTAATATTTCAATCGCCGTTTCATATTGATCGTCAGGAATGTCATTGATGACTACACCCAAGAGGCGATCGCCAAAGCGATTTTTTGCCATCAGGATATGGTCAACTACCAGCAATGAGCCAAATCGCATTACTAACATAATTGGCGCATCTAGATTATTTGCCATCTGCTCTAAGGACAGTCCAAAAATAGTTCCTTCAGCAGTATTTGCAGGAGCTTCTAAAAGGACAAGATCGCCTTCAATAATTTTTTTATATTCCTCTAGTTTGGTACTGTAATCATTGTTATCTTCACCAGATAGGCGACGCTGGAGGGCGGCGCGGTCAAGATTGAGTAGCGTGGGACGCAACAGTGACGATGGCAAATTTAGCGTTTGCTGAATAAAGTCCACATCAGCTTCGTTATGCTCTGCTGATTCGGGTAATTCTTTGGTCGTAAAAGTGCCAATTGGTTTACCGTAGCCAACTTTGTAACCCTTGGCTTGCAAATGATATGTTAAACCCAAAATAGTTGCTGATTTCCCACTACCTGCTCTGGTAGAACCAATCAACAAATGCTTAGCCTGTGGCACGTCTTGCCCTCTAAAAAATGATTACAAACTTTACAAGATTGTATTAAAGCTTACATCCTGTTTGGTTATTGTAACTGATGGACTGTAAATGATTCTTTTTGTTCATTGCTAATTGTGCATATAAACTATGCAATTTAAGTGATTACCTCCAAATTGCATCACATACGCGACATGCATCAGCGATTTCTTGGGGATCATGAACGCGCAAAATATCAGCACCACCCGCAATACAGGCTGTACAGGCCGCGATTGTCCCATAGAGGCGATCGCTAGGCTCAGGGCGATCGCACAGTTTACCAATAAAGGTTTTGCGTGATACCCCTAACAAAAGTGGCGCTTTAATCGTCTTAAAAGCACTTAAATTTCTGATCAGTTCCAAATTATGTTCTAGAGTTTTCCCAAAGCCAATCCCTGGATCGATTGCTATGAGATGCGGAGAAATGCCCCAAGCCTTCGCTACAGAAATTGCATCAATGAGAAATTGCTTAACATCCTGCACTACATCGCGATAATGGGGATTGGCTTGCATAGTGCGTGGTTCCCCTTGCATATGCATCAAAAAAATTGGTACTTGCAGCTTGCCCACTAAAGGCAGCATATCGAGATCAAATCTGCCTGCGGAGACATCATTAAGCATATCTGCGCCTGCGGCGATCGCTGAACTTGCCACACTCGCCTTGACAGTATCTACAGAGATTGGCAAATTCGGGTATTCGGCACGGATCGCTTCGATGATCGGCAAAATGCGATCGCATTCTTCGGCAGCACTCACGGGCTGAGCATTCGGTCTGGTCGATTCACCACCAATATCAAGGATGTCGATATAGGGCAACATTTGCGTCACCTGTTTTAGCGCTGCATCCCTTGAGTTAAATTGACCGCCATCGCTAAAGCTATCGGGCGTAACATTCAAAATGCCCATAATGTAAGTGCGTTCACCCCAAATAAATTGGCGATCGCGAATTACCCAAGGTTTAGCAACGGGCTTAGTGATACTTGGTTCCAATTTAATAAACCTCAAACATCCTTTAGATATCTGCTAAAACTTGGGCAGGATGTAACTCCGCTTTAACGCCAAGATAAATTTTTTCAATATTACCCTCAGCATCAATCACAAAGGTATTACGGAAGACACCCACATATTCTTTACCCATAAATTTCTTGAGTCCATAGCTCTCATAGGCTGTGGCAACTTGACCATCAGCATCAGTGAGTAATGGAAAGGGTAGATCAAATTTTTGCGTGAATTTTTGGTGGGACTTGGCATCATCGGTGCTGACCCCAAAAATCAAAGTATTTTTCGTTTGGAATTGGGCGTAGTGATCGCGAAAACCGCAGGCTTCCTTGGTGCATCCGGGGGTATTGTCGCGAGGATAGAAATACAAAACAACGCGGCTACCTTTGAGACTAGAAAGAGTCACGATGTTGCCGTTCGTATCTGGCAAGCTAAATTCTGGAGCGCGATCGCCAACCTTTAAAGCCATAAATTTTCCTTACAAATAATCTTTACAATCGTTTACTCAAAGCATAGCGCGCTGTCCTGAAAAACATGAGGTAAGGCTCCTATTTTTAATCTTCAATGCCCATTGCTAATCTTGTATAAACTGTTGCTAGAGCACTCGCATCGCCCACATTACCAGGGAACAAAACCACGGGTAAATCAGGGAAACGGGGATGATCGGGAGGAGTCCGTACTACGGAGCAACCTGCCAAAATTTGTCCTAATAGCCTTGCCGTGGGCAGATTTAAGCCTGTACTCAGAACATCGTTAGAAGTAATGCCACCTTTGCTAATCAAAAAGCCAATATCAGTGGGTAGTCCCTGCACGATCGCCATTAGTAATGCTGATACGGATTGACCAAAAGCAAGGCGAGTGGAGGTATCCGCAAATTCTAATTCTTTCCGACTGGTAAACACGACGGCAGTTTTCCCTGCAGCATGAGCCTTTGCAACTTGGGCTAGGGCTTCCTGTTGGAGAGTTGCTGATTGTGCCTCCGTATCACTCAATAACCGTGCCACCTCAATTTCAACGGGAACTGTATTGGGAGCCTTGAGTAAGTTCTCCAACTGCTCAGTGGTTTTTTTGACATGGGAGCCAACGATCGCGACACCAGCTTTGTGCGATCGCATATATTTGGACATTTCTTCCGCAGGAATGGGTTGTGGTGGTAGCTTAGCAAGGGCAGTCAGTAAGCTCGCTGCACTGCGGAAGAGAAAGTGTTTGCCAGTAGCGGCGATCGCTAAAACATCAGAGGCAAATTGATTGAGGTCAGCTTGATTTTCGGCATCAACTACCCCACATTGATTGTTATGGAGTCTCACTAAGCGATGCCGAATCCCTGAGCGAATATCCCCTAATAAGAACCGTTCGACCTGATCCGCAGGAATCCGCCCCTGAGTTTTTTCTTCGACATAATCGGGTAAGTAGCTATGCTTGTAGCCAAACACTGAATCTTTGGCAAATTCAGTCTCATGCACTGGCGTAGGCACACCATTAACTACTAAATAATGCACACTTGATTTTGTAAAGCGCCCACCTTCAAAAAATGCTGGCACGAGGAAATGTGCGTCAAAGTTTCCCAACTCCTCAGCGATCGCATCAGTTTCAACTGGATAATGTCCCCGCAAAGTCGAATCCGAACGACTAACGATCAAAAATTCATGGATGCCTTCTGCTTCCAGAGCAGGTTTGAGATTGCGACAAACTTCGCGGGTGACTTTGGTGGCATCTTCGGGAGTTAGTGATCGCGTGTTGGTCAACACAAACATAATCGGCGATTCATCGGCTAGCCCAATCCTTAGAGTTTCCACATCCCATTTCGTGAGCAGTAGGCAGCTATGCACAGTTTGTGAGCCAGTCGGATCATCATCAAGAACAATAATTTTCGGCTTTTGGGAAGAATTAGCTGCCATTATGTTTCATCTAAATGTTTGCTTCTCAGTCTACTAAAAAAGCGCTCATTCCGATGATGATTACGCTCTCTTATCAATGGGAATATTCTCAATGAGGTTCATTTAACAGCTCTTTGAGCCGTTTTTCTAGTTATAACACCCGTAATATTGTTGGGATGCTGTGCAATGTCGGTAACTGGCGAATAGCGGCGATCGCCTGTTGGAAATTTAACTCACTGACTTGTTGAGTTACCACGACTATTTCAGCTAAACCATCGTGAACTGTATTTTTTTGCAAGATCGCATTCAAGCTAACTTGGTGATGACCAAAAGCAGTACCAAGATCACCAATTACCCCAGGTTTATCATGGGTGAGCAATCTGGCATAAAACTGCGTCACCGTATTTTCAATGGGCGCAATCTTGGCATAATGTTCGTGGGAACAACCCATCAGTTGATTAATTTGATTAGGAACAGATTTTAGCGCTGCGACAACATTAATAATATCGGCAACTACAGCACTAGCCGTTGCTCCTGAACCTGCTCCAGGTCCCGAAAATACCACTTCACCAACGGGATCACCTTCGATACGCACGGCATTAGTAACACCATGAATATTGGCAAGGGGATGCTGGATGGGAATGAGCGTAGGATGCACGCGAATTTCTAAATCACTCTCTTCTTTACCTACGGCTCTTCTTGCAATACCGAGGAGCTTAATCGTAAAGCCTAACTCTTTTGCATAGCCGATATCTGCACTGGTAATCGAGCGGATACCTTCGCGGTAAATATCTTCAAGGTTAACGCGATCGCCAAAGGCAAGACTTGCCAAAATCGCCATCTTATCAGCAGCATCATAACCATCCACATCTGCAGTGGGATCAGCTTCGGCATAGCCCAACTTTTGCGCCTCAGCAAGGGTATCACCAAAGTCCGCCCCCTCAAAGTACATCCGACTGAGAATGTAATTAGTAGTACCATTGACAATGCCCGTCAATTCGGTAATGCGATTACCACCAAGACTTTGTTTCAGTGCTTGAATCACGGGAATCCCTCCACAAGCCGCCGCTTCTAGCATTACATATACGCCTTTTTGTTTGGATTCAGAGAAAATTTCATTACCATGTCTTGCGATGACAGCTTTGTTTGCTGTAACGACATGCTTACCATTGGCGATCGCCTTTAAAATTAAACTCTTTGCAGGCTCGATCCCGCCAATTACCTCAACCACTATATCGATCTCAGGATCATTAACGATAGATTCCAAATCATCTGTAACTATATTGGCATCGATCGCCACATCACGCTGCTTATTAAGTGATCGCACACCGACACGGGCGATTTTGATATCTGGGAGTAAGGGATGGCGACCACTAGGGTCTTGGATAATTTTGGCAACACCAGCGCCAACGGTTCCTAATCCGAGAAGTCCAACTTTATATGTCACAGTCTTAATTTCTTTGAAGTTATCGTCAATTACTATTGGCTCCTATTGTAGTTTTTTTCGGGACGCGATGATTCAACAAAGAGAAAGAGAGCGCAAGCGCTCTCTTTCTCTTTGTTGAATTAATAACTAGGTTTAGGCAACTTTAGTTAATATGCCTTGTGAAGTCTTGGATAACTCATGATGTATTTTTGAGCTTAAGTGGCTTAGAGATTTATCGCTATCGGCGGCGATCGCTAATTGATAGCAAGGAATCGTATCAGCATGGACTAAGCCTGACATTAAGCCTTCATAAACTTCTAACAAGGCATCTATGGATGTAGAAAAATGAATGTACTGATTTGGCAAAACGGTTCTTTCAAAGAAGGCAATACTAGGTTGAGATATACGTACAATCTGAATAACTGAGCTTTCGTTACGATAAATACAAGTTAGTTGCTTAGCTTGATTGTGTAAATTTTGATGATTAGTTTTGCGCTCTTGAATATCTAACATTGTCTTTACCTGTGAATAATCCTTATCTATGCCAGTTGATGATCCCAGAGTAGGGGATCGTCTCATGACTAGCAGTGACATAGCGCACATATTCCAAGTTTCTTAAGCTTTGGGATCGCTGTTTTCGATCAATGCAAAACGAAGTTTTGCATTGATCGAGCTATTCTTTACGATCGCTTGACCAAATGTAGATAAAAGTAAAAACGAAGTTTTTACTTTTATCTAGCCACCTTTTGCGATCGCTTGACCATATATTTAGTGAGATCAATAAAGGCATCACGGCGTAAATAGGGATAATCACCAATCCAAAGATTGTATTGCGGGATATAAGCATCCGAAGTTTGGCGACTAACACGACCAAAGCGACGATCATTAGAAAATAGCAACATATAAACAGTCTGTTCTGGTCGAACCCGCTTAAGTTCACGTCTCATTGGTAAACGTAAAGTCGTCACAAAATCCGTTTCATCCCCAAGCTCGATATTCAAAAAGCTTTCAGCATCATAACTAACATCCATTCTTCCCCGCGAATCGACTTTCTCTTCCCTTGCCAAGACCTCTTGGGAGACATACACATCCAGCACTTCTGCTTGCCAAAAACCACAATAGGCAAAGCGCCGCAACTTAGCATTACGGATACTTGCTAAGACCACAGGTTCGAGCATCCAGTACAAGCCTCCCAGTGCGGCACAGACAAACATTGCCAATGCGGCAAAACTGCTGGGATTATTTTCATGAACACGATTGTAGAGAATCGTGAAAATAATCACACTAGCGATCGAAATAGCAACCCGACGAAATACATTTTGTCCATTGCCAGAATAGTACTGATACTGCTCATAAGTAGGAACAGCAGGGATCAGTTCATCAAAATTTTTACGCTTGAGTGGAGTAATCATAAAGGTATTTTAGCCAATAACGCCGCACCATAAGCCGCTTCGGTTTGTACAGACTTTTGCATCGGGATCTGAAGATAGCGATCGCGAATTTTTGTCCATGCTTGATTTTGCGCCCCACCACCTGCGGTATAAATTTGTTGAATGGATGAAGCACCTAACTCTTGCAGAAGTTTATAGCCTTGCACCTCGATTCTTGCCATGCTTTCCAATAGCCCATGCAAAAATGCTACGGGATCATCGGGGCGTGGTTCTAATCTTGGGACGAGATGCGGATCATTAATCGGAAAACGATCGCCTATTTTCGGTAAAGGATAATAATCAAGGGGACTAGGAAGATCGGGATTAAGGCGATCGCTGAGTTCTTGCAATTCCTGATCACTAAAAAACTGTCGCAATGCTGCCCCACCCACATTTGATGCTCCACCTACAAGCCATAGACAGCCTAACTTAGGATGATCAAATCGATGGCTATAGATGCCATAGGTGGAGTTATTAACGGGGCGATCGCTTAAAACTTTAAGAACCATCGTTGAACCAAGGGATGTCACGGCTGTGCCGATCTCAGGTTCGCTTGTTTCCACACAAGCTAAAAAAGCGGCATTGCTATCAGTTGTGCCTGCGCCAATTTCACAGTCATGCGGCAAACCTAATTGCGTAGCGATTTCTTCTTGAATTATTGCCACAGTTGTACTAGGTGCTAGTATCTCTGGCAAGACTAAATTAGGATTTTCTAAGCTCCAAGCCTTAAGCCAATCAGGATAAGTTAATGCTGCGGGATCGTAACCTAACTTCAGAGCATTGTGATAGTCACTCACGCCTAACTTGCCATGTAGTAAATAACTCAGCCAGTCTGCTTGATGCAGGAAATACATAAAATCAGATCTCGACTGTTCATTTCTAAGCAAAGAGATTAATTTGGCGAAACTTGAAGTGCTGCTACAAACTAAATGCTGAAATGGTGCAATCTTTTTTATCTGCTCTGAGATTTCGAGGTTGCAGACCTCACTGTAAATTATCGGTGATCTAATTACTTTGCCACCGCGATCGCTAATTAAAACTGTTGCCGAAGTGCCATCAATGACTATTTTGCGGATATTTTGTTTGACAGACTGCGGTATGTTCTCAATAACCTCATAAAGGGCTTTTTGCCATGAATCGCAATCCCTAATTTCATAGTCAGCGCGATTGATAGCAACGATTTCAGCTTTTGTATCAATCGCGATCGCTCGTACTCCTGAAGTCCCAAAATCAATCCCTAAAAAATAATTCATTAACTACAGCCTGTTGGGGTTTTATGTAGTCCCAATAGAATACTAAAAAGATTGCGAAGCAATCTTTTGAATGCAGCGCAGAGGGTAGTAATGCTATGTAATTGTATTGCGGGCGTTTCGCGCCCGCAATACAATTACTAAAAAAATTACTTTGCAGCACTACCGTGCTGAGTAACGTAAATATAGCGTTAATATAGCGTTTTTCAAGCAAGTGAAGTACAGACTTGTAAATACCATAAGCCAATTGCCTATTAAGTAGCTAGACATAAGTAAACTAAAAACTGAGAGTTTTGTTCCGCCCGCGCAGCGGGCGGAACAAAACTCTGGTTTGGTTTTTAATTAAGGTGAGCTACTTACAATCATTAAGATTTGCTCAAAGGAATATATTTTTCCAAACAAGTTCTCAGGATATTTACATCAAATAAAACAGGTAAGAAATGAATACTTTTTATCTCTTTAAAATAGAATAAAACTGGAAATCTAAACCAAAATACTTTCCAGTCTTGCCATTCTTGATAGGGAAAAGTACGGAATTTTTCTTGCGATCGATAAACCTCTAAATCTGTTTCCGTAAATACTAAACGGATGGTCGCTGCTTGGTAAGCTAAAAACAATCCAAAAATTGAAACCACTCCAGCAGCAATTGGTTCTACCCAAATTAATGGTATACCTGCTGTTACTAGTACAGCAGGTATTGAATAGCTTGGACTTAGTTCTGTAGCCTGTGATGCAATCTTGGGATCAATAAATGGATTTGAAGTAGTCATTATGATTTAAGTAATTGATTTATATCTATAGATATACATTTAATTCTAAATCTAAGGCTCCTTTATCGAAATGTTAAAATCAACAATAGCCACCGATTCATTTTAGTTAATTCATTCTCTCATTCAATCTTTTAACGAAATGTATTTTTGGCAATCCCCCGTAATATCTACACAAGCTTAGGAAATCTCTATGAACTTATCCTCAACAGTGAATGACTTGGCTCTACCTTTGAGTGAATCTGCCAAAGATCCTAAGGTCTGGAGCGATCTCAAACAGGCGATCGCCACAAGTACAGGATTTGACAAATGGCAGCGCTCCCGTCATGGGGAATCCAAAGAAGTTTTGTTAACACAAGAAGGCGTTCTAGATGATCTTGTGCGTAGCTACTTACGTGAGACACTAGAAACGTTAGCGTATTAATTGCGAGATTTTCTTGTGAGCGAAACCATTGAAAATTTAAGAGAGCAACTGGCTACGGATGACATCGGTCTGCGGATGAAAGCAATCCATGCTAGTCGCTCTCTTCCCATGTATGAGCGATTTGGTTTATTAGTTATTGCCGCGACCGATTCCAATGCCCGTGTTCGTTATGATGCCGTTAGCCAAATTGGTACAGTTGGTACGGTTGATTTAGAAAAATCTTTAGAAGTTTTAAGTGATCGCCTACGAGTTGATGCCGAAATAGATGTTCGTGCGGCGGCGGCGGCTTCCCTTGGCTCACTACAACTTAGCCAAGCCTTTGACCTTCTCAAAAATGCCTACGAGACTACTAATGATTGGATGCTGCAATTTAGTATCGTGGCAGCGATCGGTGAACTAGGCGCACCTCAGGGCTTAGACTTTCTGACACAAGCTTTGCAAAGCTCTAATGATCTTGTCAAAATTGCAGCGATCGGCTCTCTTGGAGATCTAGGTAATCCTGAAGCTATACCTCTACTATTACCTCTCATTGATGATCCTGATTGGCAAGTACGACATCGCGTATCTCAGTCCTTAGCTCATATTGGTGGCGATGAAGCCAAGACAGCTTTAGCAAAACTTGCCAATGATCCAGTAGCTCAAGTAGCTGAATCAGTGCAGTCTTGGCTGAACTCAGTTTAATAAAAGTGGGATCAGTCTAAATTTATTGGGCGTTCCAATACATCCTCAACAGAGTAAGGACAATTGGCTGGAAACTCTAAATCTGTTTCTTTTCGTGCATTTAAACTGGCTACCACATAAGTTTCATTTAACCACTCATCGTTTAGATACCGTTTAAGGCTTGGGCTATCTTTCAAATAACGAATGATATGAAGTCGTTCGCGTTGAATCGTTATTTGCCAACTCCTTGATCTGCGATGTGGTTGATAATCCCACTTAAGTAAATGCTGCACAATCAATCGCATACTACTCAATAAGCGATCGCGTTCTCGCTTGGACAAATCACGTACCTCTTCCACCAAATTCTCGATATCCAACTCGCCGAACCGCCCCGCCAACAACAAATCAGCCATCTGTTCAGCCCAGAGTCCATAATCCTGATCATATAGTACAGTCATCGTCAAAATTCCAACTAAGGCTCAGCACACTTACTATATATTATATTTTTTAAAATAAAAAAGGAGAGGCGCTTTGCGCCTCTCCTTTTTTAAGACGGTATCAACTAAATCCTAGAAGGAGAAAGTGGTACGGATTACACCAACAGTTGCAGTACCGTTAGCGGTGTTGCTACCTTGGTTGAATACAAAGAATACACCAGGGGTGATGCTGATATTCTTAGAAACACGGAAGCGATATAAAGCTTCAAGTTGGTAAGGGGTGCTAGGGCTAGCAGGAATTCCGCTCACACTGCTTGTGAAAAGAGGCTGACCAAAAGTAATGGCAGCTAGGTCACCTTCGTTAAACAAGTCCTTAGCAGAGAGAGCTGCATTCCAGCTAGTGAGAGTTGCAGAACCAGCAGTGAAGTTAGCAAAAGTCCAAGAACCCCAAGTGTTGAAGGTAAACTTCTTGGTGATATCCCAAATCAAGCTACCAACAACGGTATCGCTCTTAATACCAGAGCCTGCTAGTGTTCCGAGTGCAGTACCATCACTGTTTAGACCAGTTCCAAGCCCAGTGAAGTTCGCAGCAACACCAGTAGAGAAGCCACTATTAGTGTAAGCATTTGCGTAACCAAGACCAAAAGTCAAGTTTTCAGAAGGCTTGAGAACAAACTGTGCAGCAATCTTGGTATCACCACCAGTTACGCCACCAGCACCTGTTGCAGCAGCAGCATTAGATGCGCTGTAAGCAGCTTGGAAGTTAACTTTATCAGAAAGCTTCCAGTCAAAACCAGTAACTGCCAAACCACTAGTACCACCATTAGATGCGATACGGATTAGGGGGCTGAAGCGACCAAAGCGAGAGATCGTACCTTGGGAATCACTTTCTAGAGGATTGAGGGGGTTAAGGACATCCTCAGTTTGTCCAATTGGAGCAATGTAAGCAGTGAAGTTGTCACCAATCGGGAATCTGTAGAACAAGCGGTTAAGTTCAAACACATTGGTATTGGCTGCGGCAACACCATCGTAGGAAAGACGAGTGCTGTTATCGTTAGCCAAGTTGTTGAAGTTAGCAGTATTACTTGCTTGCAAACGGGTTCTCAACAAGTCCTTACCAGTAAAGCTGGTGTCAAGGTTGAGACGAACACGATAGTTGAAAACGACATTGGTTCTGTCAACGCCAGGAGCAGTTGCAACACCGTCAGTACCAGCAACTAGACCGAAGATTGCTTCGCCGCGTAGTTTGGTGGTGGTGGAGAACTGTTGAGCTTCGAGCTTGGTGACTTTAGCGTCAAGAGCATCTACACGACCGCGAAGAGTTGCAAGCTCAGCAGCAAATTCTTCTTGAAGCTTTTGCAAGGTAGCGAGATCTTCTTTGCTTACCTTGTCAGCTAGTCCTGCGGAGATGATTTCATTGATTTTGTCCAAGCAAGCATTTAAGCCAGCAGCAAACTCATAGCGGCTGGTTGCTTGTTTACCACGGAAAGTACGATCAGGGTAGCCAGCGATACAACCATAACGCTCTACCAAGGATTGCAGTGCAGTAAAAGCCCAATCGGTAGGCTTTACATCGCTGAGTTGAGATACTGAAGTAACGTTTTGAGCTACAGCACTGGGACGCAACTGTAGTTGGTCAACGGAAGCAGATTGCGCGTTAGCAGCACCACTAAACATTGTGGATGCAGCAACAGCAGCCGAAATTACTACGGGAGTAACTAAGCTTTGGTTATTCTTAGAAAACTTAGACATTTTATTTATCATTCCTCACAACAATACTATCTTACATCTAACTTAGCTAAATGTATCAATCATTGCAGTAAAAATTCAAGTATTGCTAAACACATTCATCATGTATCTCTTATAAAAATCCCATAAAATATTACTTACGGCATATATAACAGGATAGATATCGCGTTTTTCAGTCTAGTAGGTTGTGATTTTGTGTCCCCGATGAAGTTGGCGTGAACAAAGCTATGTAACTCTCTGGCTTAAAAAGAGCTATGTAGCTCTGCTTATGCTAAAAGTATCCCTGCTGAAGTTGGGTCAACAACTAAGAAAAACTAAGAAAATTGATTTATTTACAAAGTATTTGCTGGAGCAATTGGGCTAAAATACTAGAAGTAGGGAACACTATCCAAGCTAACTCTGCAAATTTGTAAACCAACTAAGTCTCATAAACAGACAAAGAACTAATGCTAGCCACCCTTAGCTCATAAATAACTATCTTGAAAAGCTCTTTAGGCTGTCTGATGGAGATATGCGTTTCGATCCATATATTTCTAGGCATACTTTAGACTAAGTTAACGAGAATATTTTCTGAGCTATCAAGGGTATCTCTACAAAGATCAATTAGTTCCCATCGGATGAACAGGTATCGAAAATCCTTACTTGTGATGATTGTCGATGTTTATCTGTGTTGCTCAGTTTATGTCTCTAAATGTGTTGGTAGTTTGTTTTTGTGTAGCCCCCTCGTTTGCTTTAATTTGCTCACCTTAAACCATCGCTCGAACCTCGCCTCATGGAATTCTCGATTACTCAACTGTTAGATAACTTCTCTGATGACAAGCTAGTTACGCCTAAAGCGATCGAAAAAAAACTTGGAATTAGTGACGATAGCAAAAGCGTCCGTAAGCTCCAAGTTGCCCTTGATGCTCTCGAAAAAATTGGTATTCTCGAAAAAGATAAAGGACGTTACCGCCGCATCCATGAGGAAGGTTTGGTGGAAGGTCGCTTGCGTTGTTCCAGTAAAGGATTTTGCTTTGCCATCCAAGATGTTGAGGGGGCAGAGGATATATATGTACGCGAGAGTCGTTTGAGTAATGCTTGGAATGGCGATCGCGTATTGGTGCGAGTTACTAAGGATGGGGTCAGAAGGCGATCGCCTGAAGGTGAGGTGCGTCTGATTCTAGAGCGTTCTAATCCAACTCTACTATCGACGGTAAAATTGACCGACGGCAGCTACCGTGCAGTCCCATTAGATGACCGCCTTTTGTTTGAAGTTGAACTAGTACCTGATGAGGAAACTCCTGATCTGAGTGTGGCATTTGGTAAATTGGTACATTTGGAAATGGTGCGCTTTTCTCTAGGTAATCATTTGCCATTGGGTCGCATTTTACAAGTCTTGGGAGATGACGCTGAGTCAACTAATGATATTGACTTGGTATGTTGCAAGCATAATTTACCAAGAAGATTCAGTGCTAAGGCTTTGACGGCAGCAGCAAGTTTGCCAAGGGGAGTTAGAAAAGCTGATCTAAAACATCGTCTAGATCTCCGCAAAACTCTTACTGTCAGAATTGGTAATGCAGCAGCAATTTCCATCACCCAAAGTGAAACAGGTTGGGAATTGGGTGTCCATATTCCTGATGTTGCCACCTATGTAATAGCAGGTTCGCCGTTAGACTTAGAAGCACGTAAGCGACTAAGATCATTTTTCTTAGGTGACACGATTTTGCCAATGTTGCCTGAGATGAATGTTTTTAATCAGCCTGAATATCTCACGATGTCAGTGCTCATTAAATTAGACCATGATGGTAATGTGCATTCTTTCGAGATTCAACCTTCGGCAATTTTGGTGCGAGCAAATCTCAGTTACCAAAGAGCGCAACAAATTCTCGATGGCAAGGTAACTGTTGATGAAGATGCGCCAAGTCAAGAGATTGATACAGAAGTAGAAGAGTTAGTACATTTAATTGCTAAGGTTGGCTCATTGCTGCAAAATCATTCCAATGCAATTAGGTTAGTCTTACCTCAGATTCCCTCTCAAGAGGCGGATGAAGGTGTTAGAGGATTAACAGTAGTTCCTCTGACTCTGCCTATTTCTGGTACTGTAACGGAAGTGATGATTTTGGCGAATAAGGCGATCGCTTTGCATTTGCAATCCTTGGCGATTCCTGCCATTTATCTACGCCAAGTTCCTCCTGATCAAGGTAAAGTTGACGATTGGCTGAAGCTATTAGATAGCATGGGTATTTCTGCTCAGTTAGAAACTCCTGAGCAAATCCAGGTTGCTGATCTACATCGCATTTTGCATCAGATTAATCAACTTGGGCAGGAAGCGACTCGCGATATTCTTAAATATCTCTTACTATCGATGTTTAAGCCCAATGAATATGTACTTGCACCTGCGATCCATTTTGGTTTGGGATTAATTGAGCAGCCCTACATACATGGTGTATTTCCCCAGCACCATTATGGAGATTTATTAATTCAACGGACTTTGCATACAGTGTTTGAAGAAGGACGCGATCGCCGTAGCATTCGGATTAAGGACGGGGTGAATTTGCGAAGTTCTACTGCCCACGGTCAGGTCAATTGGAGTGTCTTGCCTCCTGAAACGGAACGTCAGTTAATTGAGGACTTAGAAGCGATCTTGCCTAAGCTTAATCAAGCTGATACTTTGTATCATCGTTCAATTTCTGATTTAGATGGATTGCGTAAAGCGGAATTTATGCGATCGCATACTGGCGGTAATTTCTATGGCATCATTACTAGCGTTCAATCCTATGGCTTCTTTGTTGAGATTGAGTCCTTACTTGTAGAGGGCTTAGTCCATGTCAGTTCTCTCAAGGATGACTGGTACGAGTTCCCCTTAATTAATGGTAAGGGTCGAGCCAGAGCTTCGACTTTACTGGTGGGTCGTCGTAGTGGTCGTCAATATTGCTTGGGCGATCGCGTTGAAGTACAGGTCAAGGGCGTTGATTACTATCGCCAACAAATTGATTTGGTAGCAGTTGTCACTCCTGAAGATGATCGTGACTCGTCTACTTCGGAATTTAGTTCTATATCAGAAGCTGATTTAGAAATTCCTGAGGATATCGAGGCAGCAAATATAGAATAATCTCACTAGCCACAATTACCTCATACCACGAGTTCCCCACCATGTCGCTTTCCCGCTTATTGGTGACTATTTTAAACCGTCTTCAGCCATCTGCGGAGACGGTCATGCTTGTATCTGCGATCGCTGTCGGTGTGATTAGTGGCATTGGCGTTACTCTATTTCGCAAACTGATCTTAATTGCCCAAGAAATTTATTGGCATGAGATAGCTGTAGCTCTGAGTAATCAATGGCATTGGGCAATAATCTTTATCCCCATGTTGGGGGCATTAGTTGTCAGCTTAGTCCGATTGCGTCTAGATCAAGTAGAAGCGAAAACCTTGAGCAAAGGGCAGATAGTCAGTGACGTAGGGCAATCCTATTCACAGGTTCCCTTGAAAACATTAGCCGCAGCGCTTTCCTTGGGGTCTGGTGCTTCCCTCGGACCAGAGGGACCGAGCGTGGAGTTAGGTAGCAACATTGGTTCTATTCTCGGACAAATGTTGCAGTTTTCCAGTGAGCGAATTCGACTATTAATTGGTGCAGGTGGAGCCGCAGGACTAGCCGCAGGTTTTAATGCACCGATCGCAGGTGTATTTTTTGCCCTTGAGGTATTGCTCCGCGATTCCTATCGCACTAATAAATCTAGTCCGAATTCAGACGTGAGTGTGGTCGTTATTGCCTCCGTTATTTCGGCGCTAGTTTCGCAAATCAGTCTCGGTGAGCGCCCTGCTTTTAGCTTGCCCGTATATGAAGTTCGTAGCTACTGGGAATTACCGATTTATTTAGGATTAGGGGTATTAGCTAGTGTAGTTGCCCTTATGTTTGCCAGTGCAGTTAAGCAGGCTAAGAAGTTTTTTGCGGGAGAATGGGCGATCGCTACATTTATGCAAAAACTATCCTTGCCCGTGAAACTTCTGATCGGTGGGCTATGTGTTGGCATAATTGCTTTGACTTTTCCTGAAGCGATTGGTATAGGTTATGAGACTGTAGAATCAATTTTGCAAGATACCCCGTTCACAATTCCTTTATTAGGTATTTTGCTAGTTATCAAACTATTGCTAACGGCGATTAGTTCCGCGAGTGGCTTTGTGGGCGGACTGTTTGCACCTTCAATTTTTTTGGGAGCAGTACTGGGCAGTCTATATGGTCAGGCGATCGCTAGTTTATTACCTGCTTCAATTCCGATAGCAGCTTCCCCTGCCTATGCGCTAGTGGGGATGGCAGCAGTACTCGCAGGCACGGTACGCGCTCCGCTTACATCAGTACTCTTACTATTTGAAATGACTCGCGACTATCGTATCGTTTTGCCTCTGATGGCAGCCGTAGGGCTTTGTGCATGGATACTTGATCAGTTAGATACATCTAAGACTGATCGCATGATTATGCAGTGGTCAAATTTGCCCGCCGATATTGAAGTCCTTGAAAAAATTAAAATTGCGGAGGTCATGACCTTAAATCCTGCTTCAGTCAAATATTCAATGCCCGTGTTACAGGCTGCCCAATTTATTACTAGTGGCTATCATCACAGCGCTTTAGTTTTTGATGATGTCAATCATTTGCAGGGCATCCTTACCACACAGGATTTAAAACGAATCCTCTCTGCACCCACTAGTGAGCCTGCCTTTGAGGAAATGACTGTTCAAAATATTTGTACGCGAGAAGTACTGTGCACCTTTGCTGATGAGTCTCTCGCTGAGGCACTCAAGCGGATGGCGACAAGGGATTTGCGACAAATGCCAGTAGTTGATCGCAATCAACCGAAACGAGTAATTGGTATGGTTGATCGGCTTGCTATTACAACAGCCTATAACACAGCGCTAACAAAACGAGCGATCGCTGCTAGAATTACACCGACTAAACCGAATACAAGTACAAGTAATACTAATAATGCTGCAGTCTTAACCAACACGTTAAATGCAGCTAACACTGGTGCTAATACTAATGTTAGTAATGGTGGTAGCCGTCATAATGTCGATCATCGATATGATGATGGTAATACTGGTAGTAACGGTTCTAGCAATAATGATAACGATAATCCTCTAAATGCTCCTCTAAATAATAAAAAAAGAGAATTAGATATTCATAGCTCTGAGATAATTCCCTCCTAAAATTTAGAGACTGTCTTAATTTAGTAACTAGCCCCCACAAGGATGTCATGAATAGCGAAGAAATACTCATAGAATTTGTGGCAAGTAGCGATCGCTCTAATGGTGAGTCGATCAAGGCTCTCAGTACCAATAAGGTAAAAGAGAGTATTCAGCAAATTGCCAATCTCGTCCAACAACTCGCACCTGAAAGTACTCCCAATCAAACTAATGGGCTAGCTCTAGATGAAGTTGAAGTTGCCATAAAATTGACTGAATCAGGTGAAGCAGTTTTGTTAGGCAATGGGCAAAGTAGTAGCGCAATTATCTTAAGGTTTCGTCGTCCCAAACATTTAGTTAGTGGTCTATCTCCCACTAGTGCCAATGATCTAGCAATTTCCAACCAAGGAATTAGCTACCAGAAATTACAGGATTTGCTCGCTAGTGGTAAGTGGCAAGAAGCTAATCAGGAAACATGGAATGTGATGTGTCAAGCAGCAAACAAAAATATTGGCTCTGTTCTATCCGCAGATGATATCAAGCAAATTTCCTGTGAAGTCTTGCAGACTATTGATAGTCTCTGGCAAAAGCATAGTCAGGGTCGCTATGGATTTAGCTCTCAAAATCAAATCTATGTGTCATCAATTATGGGCTAAGGGTTATAGTCTGAGAATTTCCGAGCTAGGCTTCCTTAATATTAGGAGCATAGGATCACAAGTTTGAGATAAGTAAGAAGTAAGGATACTCTGCTTCACTTAGCCTTTACTAAATATTAACTTATTAACTTTAAGATTACAGGGGTCATTGTCATGGATCAGGATAAGCAAAAGCAGATTACGATGTACTTCATCGAAGAAGCCAAGGAACATCTGCAAACTATTGAGTCAGGGCTGCTTAATTTACAATCGATCATGGGTAATGTGGAATCGGTAAATGAGGTATTTCGAGCTGCCCATTCGATTAAGGGAGGAGCCGCGATGTTGGGATTTAGTAGTATCCAACATGTTGCTCATAACTTTGAAGATTATTTCAAAGTAATTCGAGAACATAGTGGTTTTCAAGTTGATCAGCATCTCCAAACGCTTTTTTTACAAGCTTTTGACAAATTACAAGAACTGGTTGAATTGCTTCAAAGTCCCTATGGACTAACTAAGGATGCTGTTGATGGAGTTATGGCTGGCTCCGATCAAATCTTTGCTAATCTCAAGGAGCATCTGCAAAATTTGGTGGCAGTTGAAAAAGTTGATATGCAAACAAAGGTTGTAGCGAAATCGGAGCCAAAAGTTGATATTAGAGCTATGTTGGCAACCTTTCAGTCTGAAGTACCAATTAAACTCCGAAATATGCTGGAATTGTTCAAACAACCTGATAGTCCACTTAGTCGTCAGAAACTGGAGAATATCTGTACGCAACTACAGGAAATGGGCGATCGCTTTGGATTAGTGGCTTGGTCAGTGATGATCCAGTCAGTTCGTTCGGCTGTCACCAACCCCAATAATCAATTTCGTGTCCTTGCGCCAATACTGCTCAAAGAGGTTAAGCAAGCTCAAGAGCAAGTATTAAGGCAAAAGGCAAATGAAATTAAAGTCTCTCAACAATTATTGCAGTTGATTCCCGCAGATACTGATAGGCAACATGTTTCTACTAAGCCTTCTGTTACCGTGAAATCTACTTCTTCATCTGATGAATTGAGTGATCTTTTAGGAGCTGTGATTGAAGAAAATAAGGCTCTGCAAGGTTGGCAAACCTTTAGCGATCGCGTTGGTTGGCGACAAAATGGCTCTTGGATCACTTCCAATGATTTTAAGTCCCAGACTCCACCCGAAGGACATTTTCCCACACCATTATGGCTGTCATCGTGGCATCAGTCTAAAGATCCTAAGGCAAAAGAGTTTCAAGCCCAGTATTTAACTTTTTTAGCTAAACTGTCGAGTTGCAATTTGCCATAGAGAAGAGCTTGTTAGTAGCAAGTCACTAACAAGCTCTTCTTTATTAAATGTATTAAGTGTATTTTTACTTTAGCTCAGAGGGTCATAGTTATATAACTCTTTGCGCTGACTTTAAAACCCAGAAGATTTTTTGAGAACGGCACAAAGCGCCGCTCTCAAAAAATCTTTTATACTACTTACATACAGCCTCAATAGGCTGTAACTTCAACCACAGGTTGTGGATTCGCTAGCCTGAGAAAACTGTAATTAGTAATACCTTTGTCTAATAGGCAATCACCTTAAATAAAATAGATAAAGGCTATAAGATACTTAAATACAAAAGTAATTCATGGGAATAATCTCTAAACGTGCTGCTTCTATAGTTTCTATGAAGCGCTTATGGGTTGTAGCGCTAGTAGGAATGTTTGCTGGAGCTTGTAACAACACTCCATCAACTCCTACGTCAGCCACTACTGCGGCCACTACTGCAACCACTACATCTTCAGATGCAAAAGAATTTAAAGCAGCAATGATTTTGGTTGGGCCGAAAAATGATTCTGGTTGGAACCAAGGTCATTACGAAGCCTCGAAATATGTAATGGACAAGGTATCTGACGTAAAGTTTGACTATGTTGATAAAGTCAACCCAGGCGATCGCCCAAATGTCAAAGCTTCTCAAGTAGCAGATGACCTGATCAGTAAAGGTGCAAAGCTGATCATTTTCAATTCTGATGACTTTAAAGATGATGCTCTAGAAACTGCGAAAAAGCATCCTAATGTTTCTGTAATTCATTCAAGCGGTGACTATGCTTGGAAGGATGGCAAAAATTTTAAAAACCAGAAGAATCTAGGCAATGTCATGCCTCAGATGGAGTATGGCAGAATGATTTCTGGCTGTGCAGCGGCGCTACATTCAGAAACGGGTAAAATCGGGTTTTTGGGACCATTAATCAATGACGAAACCCGTAGACTTGTGTCGTCAAGTTATTTAGGCGCTCAATATTGTTGGCAAAATTACCGCAAAAAGAATCCTGAGGATTTGAAGTTTAAAGTGGTATGGATTGGCTTCTGGTTCAATATTCCAGGACAGACACTTGACCCAACCAAAGTCTCTGATGACTTTTATAACAGTGGATTTGATGTGGTGATGAGTGGGATTGACACACCTGAAGTTGCCGTGCAGGGCAAGAAAGCTGCTGAAGCAGGTAAGAAGGTCAAATATTTACACTATGGACTCAAAACTGGCTGTAATGTTGCTCCAGAGATTTGCATCGGTGTTCCCTACTACAATTGGGGACCTGCATATCTCGATCAAGTCAAGAATGCTAAAGAGAATAAATTTACAGGAGAATTTATTTCTGGTGCGCCAAACTGGAAAGATTTGAATAATGTTGACAGTTCCGCAGTTGGCTTTGAGAAGGGTAAAGCTTTGACTCCAGAAAACGATAAGTTCTTAACAGAATTTATTACTGGCTTAGGAGATGGCAAGATTAGTCTTTTTAAAGGTCCTCTTAACTATCAAGATGGCAGTCCTTTTCTTAAGCAAGGTGAAACTGCAACCCCACAGCAAATTTGGTACTTTACCAGCTTGCTACAAGGCATTGAAGGTGCTAGTAAATAAGTATGTCAAGGTCGCGCCAGGCGCGACCTTTGACGTTATGGTATAAAGATGAAAGTTGAATTACGCCATATATATAAGTCTTTTGGAAATGTCAAGGCAAACTATGATATTTCCATGACAATTGAGGCAGGAACTGTATATGGCATCTTGGGTGAAAATGGAGCAGGAAAAAGCACTTTATCCAAGGTTCTAAGTGGTTTTATTACTAAGGACTCAGGCACGATCCTATTAGATGGAATGGAAGTGGAGATTAAAACTCCTGCTGATGCTATCCGTTTAGGCATTGGGATGCTGCATCAAGATCCTTTAGACTTTCCTTCTCTGTCTGTACTTGATAATTTTATGGCAGGGAGAAGCTCATTAGGTAATCAGAGAACTAAAATTAGTAATCGTGCTGATTTAATGAGAGAACTTCGACAGCTTTCGATAACTTTTGGCTTTGACTTACCTCCTAATGAAATCCTCAGTAATCTTACTGTAGGAGAACGACAACAGTTAGAAATATTGCGGCTGTTGTCCCTTGGGGTCAAGACTCTCATCCTTGATGAGCCAACTACAGGTATTTCTGCTTCTCAAAAAACAGCTCTCTTTGCGGCAGTTAAGCAATTGGCGGCGGATGGGAAATCAATCATTTTTGTGTCTCACAAATTAGAAGATGTTGAAGAGCTATGCGATCGCTTGATGGTGATGCGTCAGGGCAAAGTAATTGGCGAAGCTGAAGTTAAGGGGCGTGACTCCCATGAGTTAGCTTCGTCTTTGGTGGATATGATGTTTGGGCGAGAGCTTGCCATACCCGCCAAACATGAAATGAACATTCAACAAATGGAACCTGCTTTAGTCATTCAGGATTTGCAAATTGAGGGCGATCGCTTAAGTTTGCAGATTGAGCAATTAACGGTTAATGCAGGTGAGGTGATTGGGCTAGCGGGTTTAGAAGGTAATGGTCAACAGTTGCTACTGCTGGCTTGTGCGGGTTTAGTCAAGCTCAGTGCTGGCAAGATCCGCATTAGTGATGTGGATATGACCAATCGCGTCTATCGCAATTTCTTGAAGGCAGGAATTGGCTATCTGCCAGCCGATCGTCTAAAGGATGGATTGATTCGTGGGCTGACAATCCATGAGCATTTCATGTTGCGTCAATCCCATTCAGGCTTATTGATTAATTGGCGTGATACTCGCAAATTTGCTCATCAAGCCATCGAGAATTTTAATATTCGAGGGAAACCCTCTACTAAAGTTGAGAGGCTATCGGGTGGCAATCAGCAACGTACTCAAATATCGCTTTTGCCAGATCACTTAAATCTATTATTAATGGAACAACCAACCAGAGGTTTAGATATCGAATCGAGCCTATGGATATGGAAGCAAATGATGGCTCGATGTGAAAAAGGAATGATGATTTTATTTATATCTTCCGATCTCGATGAGATTTTGCAATATAGCGATCGCATTCTTGTATTTTGCGGTGGCAAGGTCTCACAACCTATTGATGCGAAAACTCTAACAGTAGATAAACTAGGTCATGCGATCGGAGGAAGGTTTGCATAGTCCCTTACAAAATTTTTTACAGAATTTCCAATTTCTCCAAAAATTACCCAGAGCCACCTACTTTCGGATTGGTTCTTTCTTTGTGGCGCTATTGTTTATTGGGGCGGTAATTTTGCTTTCCAGTGGCTCACCACCTCGAGTGGCGATGGGTATGTGGAATGGCGCTTTTGGCAGTAGTGATCGCTTTGCTAGGGTCATTTCCACCCTTTGCCCTTTATTACTTGCTTCATGCGGATTAATTTTTACCTTCACCACAGGTTTATATAATCTAGGGATTGAAGGGCAAATTACCGCAGGTGCGATCACCTCAACATTCTTGCTCAGACTTATTCCCGAAGGATTCCCTCCTGCGATTGCCATCATCCTTGCGATTATCTCTGGAATTGTGGGTGGTGGATTATGGGGCTTACTTACAGGATTTCTCAACATCTTTGGCAAGGTCAGTGAGATTTTTGCTGGTTTGGGCATGAACTTTACTGCCCAAGGGCTGGCGCTGTACCTTGTCTTTGGTCCTTGGAAGCGATCGGGAGTTGCCTCCATGAGCGGTACGGAGCCTTTTAGTGATGCTTTATCACTGCCGACAGTCGGCAATACTGAGTTTAGTCCGATCGCTTTAGCGATCGCCATCATCGCATTGATTATTACAGCGATCACGATTCGAGCCACTTACTATGGTCTAAAGCTCAAAGCAGTGGGTAATAATCTCCGTGCAGCCTATGTGTTAGGAATTCCTGCGATCACGCAAATGTTGAGTAGTTTTCTCATCTGTGGTGCATTAGCTGGTATCGCTGGTTCGTTGCAAGTAGTCGCTGTATTCCATCGGCTCATTCCCAATATTTCTAGTAATTTAGGATTTCTGGCGCTGTTGGTCGTGATGCTGATTAATTACAATCCCTTCTGGATTTTACCAATCGCCTTTTTATTTAGTTCCCTCAATGTTGGTAGTTTAGAATTACCCCTATCACTAAGTTTAGATTCTTCTCTTTCTGGGATTATTCAAGGCGCATTGCTACTCTTCGCGATTCTTGGCGAAGGTTTAGCGAAATTATCCAAGCAAACAGGATCTTCCCAGACCAATTAATGTAGACATAAGCTCATGGACATCATCACAATTCTTGCTACAGCGATCGCCACTTCCACACCTCTGATTTTTGCTAGCATTGGCGAAACTATCACCGAGCGTGCTGGTGTGATTAACCTATCTGCGGAAGGGACAATATTGATGTCAGCAATGACAGGCTTTGCGGTGGCAAAGTTTTCTAATAACTTGATCTTGGGTTTTGCGGCGGCGGCTCTCGTTGGTGCTGCGATCGCTCTAGTTGTAGCAATTGGTGCAATTACTCTCAAGCAATCTCAAGTATCGATTGGCTTTGTTTTGGCATTAATGTGTAGTGATTTATCTTCTTTTTTAGGTAATCCTGTGGTCAGAGTTGAAGGGATTACGGTTCCGAGTTTTAAAATCCCTATTTTAGAAAATATTCCTGTTTTGGGGAAACTGCTATTTCAGAGCGATCTTTTAGTCTACTGTAGTTATATTTTAATTCTTGGTTCATGGTTCTATTTCTATCGTACTCAAGGTGGTTTAATTCTCCGTACAGTTGGCGAACAACCAGCCGCAGCCTTTGCTAGAGGCACGAATGTAATTAAAATGCGCTATATTTATACGCTCCTTGGTGGAGCATTAATGGGAATCGCAGGAGCCGCTTTTTCTTTGGATTTTAAAGCAGGGTGGAGTCATCGCCACACAGCAGGGTATGGTTGGATTGCCTTAGCGATCGTGATTTTTGGCGGATGGAATCCTCTACGTGTTGCCTTGGGTGCTTATCTTTTTGGAATTTTACAATCTCTAGCTAGCGTCGCGCAGAGTGCAATTCCTGATGTACCGACACAGGTATTTAATACAGCTCCCTTTGTATTGATGATTTTGATGTTAGCCTTAACTTCAGGAGAATGGCTTGATCGATTAATATCTACACTGCCACGATCAGTTAGACAAGCAATATTAAATACAATCAGGACTACGCCACCTGCATCAT
Organism: Pseudanabaena sp. M53BS1SP1A06MG; assembly: GCA_020404105.1. GTDB lineage: Bacteria > Cyanobacteriota > Cyanobacteriia > Pseudanabaenales > Pseudanabaenaceae > Pseudanabaena > Pseudanabaena mucicola_A. Next base: position 64,172 of record JADBWH010000021.1, read on the forward strand.
TAGGAAGGGTATTTGATCAGGATTAAATTACTCGTTGCTAATCTGACTTTCTCGCCAAAAACTAAAGTAGTGGGCAGTGATGCAATGTAATTTTGTTGCGTGCGCTTCGCGCACGCAACAAAATTAAGTAACGTCAACTTTACCCCAACTGACATTTTCTTTAGCTGTTTTCGTGAAAATGTCGATCACAGTTGACAATGACCTGATTCCAAATGGAGAAATGTAAGTCTTTATTGCGTTGGCGATCGCTTTGGATTTCTAAAACTTGAGTGCCTTTAGTTTCTAGAGAATTTGTTAGTGCTGTGTGGAAATGCCGCCAATCTCGAATAAGAACATGTTCACAGTTATAAGCCTGAATAATTGGTGCAAAATCGAGATTATGGGATGTGCCGAAAAATTCCTCGAAGGTATTCTCAAATTTAGATATTGGTAAGAGATTAAAGATTCCGCCACCATCATTATTTAAGAGAATAATTGTGAGTGAAATTTGGTATTTTTGGGCGGCAAGTAATCCATTCAAATCATGATAGAAGGCTAAATCACCGCAAATGAGCACCATTGGGCGATCGCATCCCCATGCAGCACCTAAAGCACTCGATATGGTTCCATCAATGCCATTTGCACCACGATTTGCGAGCACAGTAATTGGATGATCGCTATGGAAAAAAGTATCTAAATCGCGAATTGGAGTACTGCTAGCCACGTAGATATAACTATCCGCAGGAAGCATTTGGGCAAGTTTTGCATAGACCTTGCCATCGAATAATTCCTCAATATTGGTGATAGCTTCTGTAATTGTATGTTCAGCAATACTTTCCGCTAGTTCAAAATCTAATCGCCATTGCTTATCTTGCCAAGCGGGTTGAGCATAGTTCTCTAAATAATTGGCTAGCTGGTCGCAAAAACTGGTGGGAAAGACATTGAGAGATTGTGTGATGCCATGGGTGGGATCGCTATTGGTGCTACCAACCACAATTTGCTGGCAGCCAATATGTCTCTCCAGCCATAGCATATAGCTTTTGGAAGTAGGCATTGCCCCAAACCGAATTACGATTTCGGGTGCATGGGTTTTGCAGAAGTTGGGCGATCGCAAAAAGCTATCATAATGACCAATCTCACCCCGACGATGTGCTCCTGTCGCTTCAATTAGTAATGGATAGCCTGTAGCTCTGGCTAATCTTTGGGCTGAAGTTAAAAAATCAGTTGGTGCATCATAGACCCCAACAACAATCACGCCTCTGGGATGGCTGATAATTTGATTGGCAATGGCGGCAATCACGTTCGTATCTAGTGATCGCATTCCTGCCAATATTTGACTATAGGCTCCTCCCGAAGGATTACCAAACATGGCTTCGGGACTGCTGAGCGCTAAGTCCTCTGGTACATCCGTAGGAACGGGTATCGGGGGCATGGGGTCAGCAAAGGGAAAGTTGAGATGAACTGCTCCTGCGGGGGTATCCCCTTTACCGACAGCAATACTGACCGTGCGACTAATCAGTGATCGCAAATAGCGCAGTCGGAATCCAGTTATTTCAGGAGTTCCCACTTCAAAGAAGTAGCGTACATGTTTTCCATAAATATTGATCTGATCAATCGTTTGCCCTGAGCCACAATCACGCATCTCTGGTGGGCGATCAGCAGTCAAGACGATCAATGGAATTCGACTATAATAAGCTTCGATAATTGCAGGATAATAATTAGCGGCGGCAGTTCCTGAAGTGCAAAGTAGTGCCACAGCAGCCATCTGTATCTTCGCAACTCCAAGGGCAAAGAAACTACTAGAACGCTCATCAATATGTACCAAAAGCTGAAAGTCTGGATAGAGATCGCGTAGTTCTGCAAAAGCAATCACAAGAGGAGTTGAGCGTGAACCAGGGGAGATGCAAACTGTCCGCACTCCAGAGCGATATAGTTCTTCAGCAACAATGCTTGCCCAGAGAGTATTGCGATTGGCATTGTTCATTTGATCGTGGTTCCATTTGCGCTAAATTGGATGCTATATCCAAGTTCTGCCAGCATTTGCCGAAGGATAGGCAAACTCAATCCTAAAACATTAGTATGACAGCCTTCGATCTTATCAATTAGTAATCCACCGAGCTTCTCTAATGTAAAGCAACCAGCACAGCAGAGAGGTTCCCCTGAATCAACATAACTCTCAATTTCTGCATCCGTTGCTTCAGCGAAATATACCTTAGTGACCCCATGACGCATGACTGTGCGCTGATTTTGGATGTCAATCAAACAATGCCCTGTATAGAGTTCGCAATAGTTACCGCGCATCTTTTGCCATGTGGCGATCGCAATTTCCTTGGTGTCAGGCTTGCCATAAATCATGCCATTGAGATACATGATAGAATCACATCCCATCACGAGAGTGTTTTGTTTGCCTAGCTCCTGCGATAAATCGGGTAGAATTGCTTTTGCTTTGCACTGAGCAAGGGTTAACACTAAAGCAGTGGGATCACTCACTTGAATTGCATCTTCATCAAAGTAACTAACCCGCACAATTGGAGTAAACCCTGCATTCTCAAGGATTTTTTTGCGGGTTGGGGATGCCGAGGCAAGCACAAAAACAGGATGCGACATACAACATAACTATTCAGATTAATAAGGAACTAAATTTTTTTGACTTCGACAAAAAAATTTAGTTCCTTATTTTACTGTACATCCCTAAGGCTAGCGACGAGAGCCTTGGGGAAATATTTTTAAGATTTAATCAGTTCGAGTGCTGACTCAGCCGCCGCAATACCTGAATGATAGGCGGCTTCAATATTTTTGCCAGCGCACCAGTCGCCTGCACAGATAAGAGCTAAAGGAATGGACGTTGATAAACAGGAGACACCTAATGATTCCTCGACAACAGCATAGCGCCAACGATGAACTTGCCACCACTCAGGGTTAGCTAACCATCTCGCTAAAAGTTTACCTGTTTGATATAGCAATGGTTTACCGACAATTTCTAGATCAAGCTCTCCCATAGATTGCTTAGCAAATTCAGCATTACTTTGCAGCACAAAAACCGGCTGGATCGACTTGTCAGGGTGCTTACTGCTGTCATAGCTAATCCAGTCAAGAATAGGATCGTTAATACATTTAATCACTTGCCATTCTATAGGTACTTCATTACTAGCATTGTAACCAGCCATAATGGTCACGCTGGGTAAAAATTTGACAGATTGGAGTGCCTGTAAAAAGCTAGGTGCTGGTGCGAGGACTTCTTCAAATAGAGGCAGAAACTGAGGTGCAGGGATCGTGGATACGATCACTTTGGTTTCGAGGATTTCTTGGCGATCGGTCAATAACTGCCATTTATCTTCATTGTGACTAACGCCAATGATGCGTGCATTGTTAATGATTGTTAAATCTGCACTGAGATATTTAGCGATCGCCGTCATGCCCAGAGGGCAGCAGTAACGGGTGTAACGTTGATCTGCTTCGGGCGGAAACAAGCCTGATGGGGAAAGTTGATAAACATTTCGAGTCCATTCTTGTACAATCTGTTTCTCTTGCAATTTACGGATAAATCGCCCAAAGCTATCACTTTTTACGGCAATAAGCTGTGCACCGTGATCGACCCAAGTGCCTTGCAAGCGCCTAGTTGCCATCCGTCCACCTAAACCCGCGGATTTCTCGACAATGGTGACATCTAGCCCTGCTTGCTTTAATTGTTGAGCGCAGATTAGACCTGACATCCCTGCACCGATCACGATTACATCTTTCATAAAGTTTTAGTTCATGTCTCTTGAAGAGCTTAGCTCATCTTGATCGAGATTTTAAAGTTAAGGTGAGCTATGCCCACCTTAACTTTAAAGTGTGTCTTGCATCTTTTCGCCATCATGATATGCAGCAAACAATACGGGACAAGTTTTGCCCCACGCGATCGCCCCAGTAGCATCAAGACAGATCGCGCCAAAATCGCGATCGCGACTTTTCGCCTCATTAATCGATTTTTCGACCGCTTGCTGGAGAGTCATACCATCAGTAACACGTACCACTACTCTAGTAGCGAATCCCTCATCAAGAATATCTTCACCAACTCCCGTACAGCTTACACCTGCGAATTTAGTAGCATAGTTACCTGCAGGGGTTGCTGAGTCGCTCACTCTGCCAATACGCTCAAAGCCACGACCGCCTGTGGATGTGCCAGCCGCGATACTGCCATATTGATCAAGAACTACCGCGCCAATCGTTCCCATTGCAACATCTGCCATTTTGCGTGTGAAGTTAGTTTTGCGCTCCTCCACCCATTCCGCAAGGCGCTCATCGGTGAGGGGATTGTAAATCGGGATGCCCAATTCGCGAGTGAGTTCTGCTGAGCCGTAATCAGATAACACGCGATCATCGCTAGTTTGCAAATGCTTAGCCAAATCAATCGGATTTTTGACCCTTGATGTATTGATCACACCACTAAAACTTTGGCGATCGCCATCCATAATCGAAGCACTCATACGGATTTGACCATCGGACTGCAATACTGAGCCAGTCCCCGCATTAAAGCGAGGATCATCTTCCAGCATTTGACAAGCTTTAACCACCGCATCGATCGCCTTCGCGCCATCAAGCAGCATCGGATAAACGGTCTCTAGAACTGCAAATAGAGATTTGCGGACAGGCTCATAGCCGCCTTTACTTTCGACAGTGCTACCCGCACCGCCATGAATAATGATTTTGGGTTGCATTTAATCTCGGTAATTGGTAATTGGTAATTGGTCTCTTAGAATTTAAAGTTTTGTTTGCCTGTAGCCTTAATAAACTTGAGCATAGCTAAATCGTTCTATATGGCATCAGATCTCAATTTCAGATCGTACTGACATTACAAGAATTTGGACAATTCGATTGATTTTTAGTGCCACTATTTGCTACGACCCACTCCTCTTTACACCATAAACAACGATACTTACGAGGGTAAGGATTCTCACTACCTGCCTCCCAAGATTTAGACTCTACGCCAGATCTAATCATTTCAGGATATCTGTCATAGTTTCTTGGTTTTTTAACCAGAAGTTGAAAAGTTTTCTTTAGAGTTGACTCAACTTCGGGAGTAAGTTCGTGTAACTCTTTTAATTCTTCTCTAAAATCTAGAAGAGCGTATAAAGCAGGCGCGGAATCTCGATCATCTTTCATTTTGCCCACAGTAATTGATTAAACCTAATTGACTAGTAATTTGCAATTGAACTTTAAGAGCGAAGTTGTTCGATTAGCCATGCAGTGATGATGCTTTGGTTTTCTTGGCGACTGCGTTGAAGCGCTTGTTCAAGGATTTCCAGTTTTAAACCTACTAAAACCATTGATTCGCGAATCCGTCTAATGCTGCCATCTTGCCCTTGTGTAAAAGCAAAAATTTGCATAGTTTGCACATTTACAATCCAATATTCAGATATTCCGAGATCTTCGTATTGCAGACGTTTTGCGCCTAAGTCATCGGCAAGGGAGGTATCCGATATTTCAATGACTAGATCTGGTAATGGATATTGATCCAAGTCAATGATTCGTGTTCCCCAAGGGATGACATCGGCATTTGCACCAACGTAGTATGAGGCATCAGGCTGAAATTCGGTATATCCATTTTTGCGATAGGAACAACCATCTTTCGCGGTCATGGGAATGCGCTGACTGGCGGCAAAGAATGACAAGGCAAACAGAATCAATGCATGGTCATTAGAATGATCGGAACCTGTGGACATGGGTTCAAACCTCATCTTGCCGTTGTAATAGTAACTTTTGAGCTTGCTGGAATTTGGAGCATCGGCAATATGCACAAATTCTTGCCAAGGGGCTGATATCCATGTATCCAGAGGGGTTTGGGTCTGTAGTGAGGGCATAGGGTTCACCGCGCTCCAAAATAGCATTAGTTATTAAATTGAAATGGCTTCGTCAATCGAACTAAGCCATTTCCCTATCACAATTCTCCAAAGCCTTTTTTCTTTTTCTTCTTCTTACCATAAACAGGATTACCCGATGGCGCTTGATTGCCCATGCCGCCCATACCAGGGAAGCCACCGCTACCCATATTTGGCATTCCTGGGAAACTTGGCATCTTGCCCTGTCCCATTTGTTGCATCAAAGCTCTCATCTTCTGAAAATCTGCGACCAGTTTCGTCACATCTTGAAGTTTGTAACCTGAACCTTTGGCAATGCGTTGTTTGCGGCTAGGACTCTTGGCAATGAGATCAGGATCTTTGCGTTCCTGCTTTGTCATCGAGGCAATCATTGACTCACAGCGTTTGAGTTGCTTTTCTGCTTCTTGAATCTGAGTATCATTGATTTTCATACCCGGCAGCATTTTCAACATTCCACCAAAGGAACCCATGTTTTTCATCATGCGTGTGTTCTTCAGGAAGTCGTCAAAGTCAAACTTGGCACTGAGAATTTTCTCTTGGAGCTTCGCCGCATCGGCAATGTCAATTTCTTCTTGAGCCTTCTCTACTAGGGTCAGCACATCACCCATGCCCAAAATCCGCGAAGCCATCCGTTCGGGATAGAAAGGCTGTAAGGCTTCGACTTTTTCACCCACACCGATAAATTTAATCGGCTGACCCGAGATTTGCCGCACCGATAGCGCCGCACCTCCACGAGTATCGCCATCCATCTTGGTTAAGATCGCGCCCGTAATCCCAATCTCATCGTGGAAGGTACGGGTTAAGGTCGCCGCCTCTTGTCCTGTCATCGCATCGACAACGAGCAACACTTCATCGGGCTTAATTGCATCCTTAATGCGACTTAGCTCGTCCATCATGTCGCGATCGATCTGCAAGCGTCCTGCTGTGTCCACAATCACGGTATTCACGTCTAATTCCTTCGCTTTTGCCAATCCTTGCTTAGCAATTTCAACAGGATCAGCATCCACGCCCATTTCAAAAACTGGCACATTGATTTGCTTACCAAGAGTTAGCAACTGATCGATCGCCGCAGGGCGATATACGTCAGTTGCTACTAGCAAAGCTGATCGTTCTAGTTTGCGTAAATGTAAAGCTAACTTAGCAGTAGCAGTTGTTTTACCCGTCCCCTGCAAACCTGCCATCAAAATTACTGTCGGCGTATTGGCAGCCTCAGCGAGTGGCACATTTGCCTCGCCCATTGTCTTTACCAGTTCGTCATAGACGATTTTGATAAATTGCTGATCGGGGCGCACCCCTGTGATGACATCAGCGCCCTGAGCCTGTTTGGAGATTTCTTCGACAAATTCTTTGACAACCTGTAAGTTGACATCTGCCTCCAAAAGAGCCCTGCGTACTTCACGGATCGCGCCCTGTATATTGGATTCCGAGATTTTGTCTTGTCCACGTAACTTTTTCCAAGCCGCCTCAAACTTATCGGCGATTTCATCAAACATATCTAGTTTTGCTTTTGCTTTTGGTTCTACCTACTAATTTAACGTTACCACCGTGACATTGATCGCGATCTGAGAAAATTGCGGTAGCACTCTGCGCTGACTTAAAACCCAGAAATATTTTTAAAAGTGTTGATTAGCGTCACTTTAAAAATATTTCTGTAACACTCAAAGCCTCAATAGGCTGTAAGAGTTTTGAGTTTTCATTTTGCTGTATGCAAAACGAAAACTGCAATAATTAAGTGATCTTATTTCTCCAAACTCAGTAAACCTGTACCAAGAATCACAAATTATGTTTTTGAATCATGCGATCGCCTATCAGCTAGGTGGGCATCTCCCTGCACCATTACTGGCAACTGCCGAGGCGGAAAATTCACCCATTATTCTGTCGGGTGTATTACTTACCCTTGTAATTATCTATATAGCTAGCAAAGTTGGTAGTGAAGTTGCTAAGCGCTTAGACCTTCCTCCTGTGTTAGGAGAACTGGTTGCTGGCGTAATCGTAGGCGTATCCGCTTTGCACCTAGTTATTTTTCCTGAAGGTGGATTCACAGGTTCTGATTCACTGATTATGTCTGCACTACAAGTCCTGAATCAACTCACACCCGCAGCCGTTCAGAGCATATTTGATTCCCAGAGTGAGGTGATTTCGGTACTCGCAGAATTAGGTGTGATCATCCTTCTGTTTGAGATTGGGCTCGAATCAGACCTGCGTCAACTCAAAGAAGTGGGCATTCAAGCAATTGTGGTCGCCTGCGTGGGTGTGGCGGTTCCCTTTGCCGCAGGTACGATCGGACTAATGTACTTTTTTCATGTGTCGGCAATTCCTGCGATTTTTGCTGGAGCAGCCCTGACTGCGACAAGTATTGGGATCACTTCCAAGGTTTTAGCAGAACTCGGTCAGTTGAAATCCAAAGAAGGTCAAATCATCGTTGGGGCAGCCGTCATTGATGATGTTTTAGGGATTATTGTGTTAGCAGTAGTCGCCAGCTTAGCGAAAAAAGGTGAAATAGATATTACCAATTTGATTTACCTGATCATTAGTGCTGTTACTTTTTTGTTGGGTGCAATTCTCTTAGGCAGCGTTTTCAATAAAACCTTTGTGGCACTGGTTGACAAGTTGAAAACTCGTGGAAATATCATTATTCCCGCCTTTATTTTCGCCTTCATCATGGCATTTATCGGTAATGCTATTCATCTAGAAGCGATCTTAGGTGCATTTGCAGCAGGGCTAGTACTGGATGAAAGCGATGCTCGCAAAGAACTAGATGAATTAATTAAACCGATCGCTGATTTGATAGTCCCTATTTTCTTTGTCACCGTTGGCGCAAGAGCCGATTTAAGTGTCCTTAATCCGACGATTCCCGACAATCGTGCTGGTTTATTGATTGCAATTTTCCTAGTCATGGTAGCGATCGCTGGAAAATTGGTCACAGGTTGGGCAGTCTTTGGCATTCCACAAATCAATCGGGTTGCGATCGGTGTGGGCATGATCCCCCGTGGCGAGGTGGGTCTGGTATTTGCAGGCATTGGTTCTGCAAGTGGCGTTCTGAACAAACCCCTAGAAGTCTCAATCATCATTATGGTCATTCTTACCACTTTCCTTGCACCACCATTTTTGCGTCTTGCCTTTGGACAAACTAAGGACAATCTTTCCAATATCCATAGCTAAAATGAAATTGCTCTAGGATAATACTCGCAAGATAGTAGTAGTTACTGAAAGCATGGCAAGAAAACAAATTACGGAACGGCTCACCCTTCTCGATCCCCATCAAGACTGTCAAGAAGTCGTATTGTTATTGACCTGCCATGTTTTCCCTTGGAATATTGAGTGTGCTTTGGAATTTGACCTTTTCCGTACCTATGCCATCCCCGCCATTTCTTCCCTAATAGTTAAGACAAGAGAATTTCAGAGGTGTCCTCGTAAACGCTATGACGACTCTCAAATGCTCTTGAGTAGACCAATATGGCTCACAGCCCGCAATCGCCCAACTTATCCTCAAGGTTACAAACTTGAAGAATTAGGAACCTTTGTTCATGGCAACAGGAGTAACTAGCAAGAATGCGAATTGTGTTAGTCGAGACGGCGGGTGCGCGAAACCTTGGCTCAGTAGCAAGGGTGATGAAAAATTTTGGTCTGTCAGAATTGTGGCTAGTTAATCCTCAATGCGATCGCTTCAGTGATGAAGCAATACAGATGGCAGTTCATGCTCCTGATATTTTAGAGAATGCTCAGATTGTGCATGGTTTACCTGAAGCACTGGTGGGATGTCAGAGAGCGATCGCCACCGCAGGTCGCATTGATAAGGGAGAGGTGCAAGTCATTAGTCCTCATCAAGGTTTGATTTGGTTATCACAAGTTGAGACTAGGGCGATCGTCTTCGGTGCAGAGGATCGCGGCTTGAGCAATGCCGAAATCCAACATTGCCAGCAAGTAATGCGAATCCCTGTGAATCCTGACTACCCATCACTAAATTTGTCGCAAGCAGTGGGTATTTGTTGCTACCAGTGGCAAATATTGCAAGACAACTCCATAAGTCACGAAAATTTGACTAGCCAAACCGCACAAGATTTGCTAAAGTCAGCACCCATAGACCTTGCTACCCGCGAAGAGCTAGAAGCTTACTACCAGCAACTTGAATCAGTATTGCTCAAGATTGGTTATGTCTATCCCCATACTGCTTTTGCTCGGTTGCAAAAGTTTCGGCATATCTTTGATCGTGCAAATCTAAGTTCGTCAGAGGTTACGATGCTGAGGGGAATTTTGCGCCAAGTCAATTGGGCTACGGATCAATAAATTTTTAAATAATTTACTTAGTAAGTTACTTAAAAAATAATTTTAGAGACATTCTTGAATCGGAGTTACAAATAGCAGTGGAACCAAGAAACTTTTCATCGCCTGACGCTAACGAAAAAAGTCGAGAAGCGCGACTCAATAAGCTGCGCGAGCGTCGCAATAAGGCTTTGACGAGCAATAGTGAATCCGTTCCCCGTCCTATGGTTGGTGGTGACTCTCGGGCTCATTTGTTGCGAGACTCTACTCGATCGCCTGAACCAATTATTGATCCTCGTTTTGACAATCGCCTCGAAAATAAAGTTAAACCTTTACCCACTCGCCAAGGTAGAATCGAAGCCCGTCCTGAACCAAGGACAGACAATCGTACTGAAGCTAGAACTCGCAAAAAGCCTACCAATCGACCGATTCCGATTAAATCTTCTCCCGCTAAATCCTTGGGTTGGCAATTGCTACGATTAGCGATCGCTGGTGTTGGCTTGAGTGTAATTGCAGGTACGGCTATTTCTTTTTGGCAAACCCAGAATTTAAATCGTGCCAAGGCAATTACTCCTGAGGTAAGTGCCAAGGAAAAGGAAGATGCAAATAAATCGACTCCAGAAATAGTGCCTCTTAGTCTCAAAAATGAGGCTATACCACTGGTTAACAAAATTAAAGAGTTAGCATCTAAAGAAAAAGATCTATCCATGCAAATGATGGTGGTAGATCTGGACTCTGGTGCATATGTCCAGATTGGCGCAAATCAGCCAATCACTGCGGCAAGTACGATCAAAACTCCCGTTCTGGTGGCTTTTTTCCAAGATGTCGATGCGGGCAAGATCAAGCTTGATGAACCACTAGAAATAACATCTGATGTCAAAGTGGGTGAGGCTGGAGATTTTCAATTTTTACCAATAGGTACAAAGATTTCAGCAATTACTACAGCAACACAAATGATTGTAATTAGTGACAATACTGCCACAAACATGATCATTAAACGTTTAGGAGGATTAACTGCTCTAAATCAGCGCTTCAAATCTTGGGGTCTAAATAATGTTGTCATTAATAACCCACTCCCCGATCTCGAAGGTACAAATACCATCAGTACCCAAGATATGGTGACCTTATTAGCGATGATTGATAAGGGTAAATTAATCGAGCCACGCAGTCGTGATCGCTTTATGGATATCATGCGTCGCCCCATCACGAATACGCTTTTACCCAAGGGGATTGATGAAGAGGCAAGAATTGTCCATAAAACAGGTGATATTCGCTCAGCCGTTGGGGATGCAGGTATCGTCGATATGCCTAATGGCAAGCGCTATGCGATCGCTGTAATGGTGAAGCGTCCTGATAATGATCAACGAGCTAATGAGTTAATTCGGCAGATCTCACGGGCAACCTACGACTATTTCCTTGCTGGTGGCAAATTGCCTGCGAATAATAATTCTAGTCCTGCAAGTACACCTGATGCATCTAATGCGACGAATTCAAATAGCTCTAGAACCTTGAATAACGCCAATCCTTCTAATAGCTCCAATCCTACAAATAGCTCCACAAATTCTACAAGCCCTAACTCAGGCTCTACTAGCGTGATTGAAAACATTCAGCTACAACTGCCTAATTCAAATCCTAGTGCATCTCCAAGCACACCTTAAAAAAAGCCCCGAATTGTGGGGCTTTTTTTATATCTTTTTGCCGTGATCTCTGGGTTGGGAAATATCGGCAGATTTGGTTTCAGTGATTGGTGAAGTGCGATCGCTACTAACACTGTTGTGGGGTAAGGGTTGATTGGCGATTGCTGCTTCGATATTCGCTGCCATGATTTCGCGGGGGATAGCTCCCGTCGTATCACCGATCATTTGATTAGTACGATCTAAAAAAATAAATCTCGGAATCCCATCAACACGATACTTAGTCACCTCTGGCAACCATTTCGTATTGTCCACATTCAGCATCACAAAATTCATGCGATCGCGATATTCCTGTTCGAGGGACAAATTATCCGCCGCCATCGACTGACAACTGCTACACCAGTCTGCATAAAACTCGATCGTTGTGGGCTTATCATTTACCAGAGCCTCATCGATGGGCATGGCGGCGGCGGCAACTGCATCCAGTGAAGTACTACTTTGCTGGGTCTGAAACCCAAAAAAGAGCGCTGTAGTTAAAATGATTGCGGCGATCGCCACTAATAAATTGCGTAACTGCGGAGCCGCAGGAGGGGGACTAATTGGATGATCAGAAGTCATAACACTTAAGAAAAAGTAAGCAAAACTATTTCCATTATGCCGATTAAGGTTTGCACTATGCTATAGCAATTCTAAATGATTACTGAACTAAGAATGGCTTAGTCACTTTTAGTTAGGGTATTAAAACTGTAATTTCGCAATTAACTATGAGTAATTCTGAAAATGCTTTCGATGCCTCTCCGTATGACCTTACAGCCAAGAAACTCACGCTCAGTGAAAAACTTGCCTATGGTGCTGGTGATCTGGGTACAGCGATTACCACAAATCTGCTCTCATTCTTTTTATTATTCTTTTTTACCAATGTTGCAGGGCTTGATCCTTCTCTTGCAGGCATGGTGCTACTAATTGGCAAAATTTGGGATGCAATTAACGATCCGATTGTTGGTGTGCTCAGCGATCGCACTCAGTCCAAAATGGGAAGGCGACTCCCTTGGATGCTCTATGCGGCGATTCCATTTGGAATTTCGTTTTTTGCTCAATGGATTGTTCCCAGTACCGACAAAATGTTTCTCTTTTGGTACTACGTATTCATTGGCATTGCTTTTAATATCTTCTTTACAGCCGTTAACCTACCCTATACTGCTCTTACTCCCGAAATTACCCAAGATTACAATGAGCGCACTAGTCTCAATAGTTTCCGCTTCACCTTCTCTATTGGTGGCAGCATTCTATCTCTATTCCTTGCCCAGTTGATTTTTGCTTTTTTTAAAGATCCTACGCGCCAAACAGGTAGTTGTGATATGGGTAGCACCCAATATATTGCCCTTGGAGTAGTCTGTGCGATTATTTCCACACTTTCGATTTACTGGTGTATTTGGGGGATTGGTAAACGTGCTATCGCTAGCGATCGCCAACGCCTGTATAATGAATCCATCGATCACCATGAAGAACTGAGCTTTATCGAACAGTTAAAAATTGTCTTTAGCAATCGTCCTTTTCTCTATGTGATTGGTATCTATTTCTGTTCATGGTTGGCACTCCAAATCACCGCTTCGATTATTCCCTACTTTGTTGTTAATTGGATGCAACTCAAAGAGAATGATTTTATTCTCGTGACAATCGCTGTCCAAGGTACAGCCCTGATTATGCTGCCAGTATGGAGCGCTATTAGTAAACGCTTTGGCAAAAAAGCTGCCTATTTTATGGGTGCAGGGATTTGGATTATTGCCCAAGCAGGATTGTTCTTCTTGCAACAGGGACAAGTGGCAATGCTCTATGTATTAGCAGTAATGGCAGGTGCGGGCGTTTCCACTGCTTACCTCATTCCTTGGTCGATGATTCCCGATGTTACCGATCTTGATGAGTTAGAAACAGGGCAACGCCGCGAAGGTATTTTCTATGCCTTCATGGTTCTTTTGCAGAAATTTGGGCTTGCGGTGGGACTGTTCCTCCTTGGGCAAGGCTTAGCATGGGCAAAATTTCAAGAGAGTGTTCCCTGTAAACCTACGCCGATCCAACCTGAGTCAGCTTTATTTGCCATTCGCTTAGCGATTGGTCCCTTGCCCACGATTGCCTTAGTTTTTGGCCTCGGGCTAGCCTACTTTTATCCCATTACCCGTGAAGTACATACAGAAATATTGATGCGGCTTGCGGAAAGAAGAAGACAAATCAGTGATACAAGGTAACTACTCAGGCTGGAGATTTGGGAAGAAATGGTTTCCAAGAAACACTTGTTTGAGAGACGCCAGAACATTAACACCTTGCTTTCTGAGAGTCGAAATATAGCCACGAATGCGACAGAACATTTGAGCGCCCTCAA
>JADBWH010000022.1 GCA_020404105.1 Pseudanabaena sp. M53BS1SP1A06MG
AAGATCTAACATGTTCGTCTTCATGGTTTTATCTTCTTTCTTAGTCTTAGCTTGGTTTCGGCAAAGCAATTACTCTCAAACCTATTTCCAGTATACATTCTCACTCGTTTCTTCGGACGCTTTCTATCTGCGTAAGGTGAGCTACCTAATACTCTAAGAAGGGATTTAGTAAGATTTTTTGATCTGGTTTTTGAACATACACAACACCTAGGCGAAGCTTGGTTTGGAGTTCATGAACAAACAGTAGACTTGTTGGGAAACAAAAGCAAGGCATAGAATCAATCTCATATTTATTTCATTACTTTAATCCCTACTTAACGTCAGTTCGGGTTAAGCTGGCAAATTTTAAAAGCCCAAAAGTAAAAGCCTTGCTAAGCAAGGCTTTTACTTTTGGGCTTTGAGAGATGGTTTGCTACGCAAACCATCTCTCAAAGCCCGTTTCAAATTATCCCGAACTCGCGTTACTTAAACAAAGACACGGTCATCGAAATAATAGGAGGTGGTAGGAGAGCAACACTGAGAAGCAGTGCAGACAAATTATTTTTCATCCTGTTGTACTGCAAATGCTATCCCACCTTCGACTTAATGAGTGTGTTATTTGGGTTTGACCGTTCCTGCGCTCATGATTGGGTACATCGACTCATGCCAATACTGGAAACAGCGTTGGGACAGAAACAAGCACTACCAGAGAGAAAGATTCATAGCATTGAGGAATTTTTAGCAAAGTTTGTTGATGTCCAATCCGTAATCATTGATGCTACAGAAAGACCAGTGCAACGTCCGCGTACGTTTACCACACAAAAAGCCAAGAGGTAAAGAGTTGACTAAACAGCAGAAGCAAGAGAATCGAGAATTTAGCGCTCAAAGAGTGAAATGTGAAATGCTCATGCAGGTATCAAGCGTTATAACTCGCTAACGGCAGTTTATTGCAATCGTATAAGTAGCTCAACTTAATTAAAACCCAAACCAGAGTTTTGTTCCGCCCGCTAAGCGGGCGGAACAAAACTCTCGGTTTTTAGTTTACTTATGTCTAGCTACTTACCTGATTTTGATGATCGTCTTATGCTGCATGCGGCTGGCTTATGGAACTTCTATTGGGACGCTTCTTAAAAAAAGATGGAAAGAGCAAAATTCCCTCTAAACATTACTTTTGTTTCCCAACAGGTCTATTAATAATAATGGCTCTTTTGGACAAATAAATAACTGTGGACGAGTCTGTATAAATTTCTATACGGATTTTTCCCGCAACGACTCTCGATTATGACGTTGAAAGCGGCTTTATTAAAGCAATTGCAGAAGCCTGTACAACTAAAGATATTATTCGTGCAGAGCTAAGTGCTAAAGGACTTGCGAGAGTTTGGAATGTCGATTATACAACCTTACTTCGCCCTAGCTGTAGCTAGTACTGTCATGTTGAGAATTATCAACCCTATTGTGAAAATTTTTACATGCTTCCTTGTGTGGTTATTCCTAGCTTTCCCAATCTCAGCCATGTTTAGCGCGATTGCCCTACTCTTTTAAAATTTAGCGAGAGACAATATAGCAATTGATTTTAGACCAGAACAAAATGTCTCATTAATTTTCTTCTGTCCCCCTGATATAGTAGCAATACGGCGCATTAGGTTCAGCTAGGAAAATTAAGGCAATGGCAATTATTATCGCAGGTGAACGTAGTGGCGTAGGCAAAACCACAGTAACTTTAGCCTTACTAGCCGCACTCAAAGCGCGATCGCCATCAGATCAAGTGCAATCTTTTAAGGTTGGCCCCGATTACATCGACCCGATGTTCCATACATACATCACAGGTTTACCTTGTCGCAATCTCGATCCCGTCTTAACCTCTGAAGACTATGTGCGATTGTGCTTTGCTAAATATTCCCAAAATGCGGAATACTCTCTGATTGAAGGCGTGATGGGGCTATTTGACGGGGCTTCGGGAAAGGATGACACCGCAAGTACTGCACATGTTTCGAGATTACTGAATGTACCAGTGGTTTTGATTCTCAATTGTGCTAGTACTTCGCGTTCTATTGCCGCGATCGCACATGGATATCGCACTTTCGATCCACGTATTCAGATTGCAGGTGTAGTTCTCAATCGAGTAGGCAGCGATCGTCATTTAGAACTTCTAACGCAAGCACTTGAGCCTCTTAACATCCCAGTTTTAGGTGTTCTTCATCGCCAAGATAATATATCAATTCCCGATCGCCATCTCGGACTAATACCCACTGACGAAATGTCCAATCTTGATGGCATTATTGAGCGATTGGAGCATCTAGGGAAAAATTGCTTTGATTGGGAAAAGTTATTGCCGTTGATGAGCATCTCGCACCCCCAGCTTCTCTCCCATAATGAGATGGGAGTAACTCTTACTTCCTCTCTCCTGCGGGAAAGGGGAATGGGAGGTGAGGATATTCGCATCGCGATCGCCCGAGATCGCGCCTTCAGTTTTTACTATGCTGATAATCTTGATTTATTTCGAGAAATGGGAGCCGAATTAGTGCCTTGGAGTCCAATTAGCGATCACCAATTACCAGAAAATATTCAAGGTTTATACTTTGGTGGCGGCTTTCCTGAAGTATTTGCCGCCGAGTTATCCGAAAATAAAACTGCTAGAGAATCGGTTCATAAAGCGATTATTTCAGGAATACCCACCTATGCCGAATGTGGCGGCTTAATGTATCTATGCGATCGCATTGTTAATTTTGAAGACCAATCTTTCCCAATGGTAAATATTTTGCCGACAACCGCAAAAATGGGTAAGCGGCTCACCTTGGGCTACCGAAAGGCGATTGCCTTGCAGGATAGCCCTTTAGTTCAAAAAGGAGAACTAATTTGGGGTCATGAATTTCATCGTTCGTCTTTAACAGAAAATAGCGATCGCCCCTTATATTCTCTGAAAGGCTATGTATCCCATTTACCGTATCCCTATGAAGGTTGGCAAAACTACCAAGTCCACGCCTCCTATACTCATCTGCACTTTGGCGCACAAACACATCTATTAGAAAGATTTTTAAAAAAATGCCAAAACCAATAACAAAAGAGACAAAGCAAAGCTTTGTCTCTTTTGTTAAATTACATCAGCAAATGTTTTTTCCATTTTCCGAAAGTACCAAATTCCACTCCAAAGTAATAGAAATACTAAAGCCAATGAAAGCAAAAATCCAGGGAGATAAATAGTTGATTGTCCGCCTATAATTGCCCAACGGAAACCATCGATTACGCCCACCATCGGATTCAAGGAATAGATCAGCCGCCATTGCTCAGGAACAATGCTACTACTAAAACCGACAGGGGAAATGTAGAGACCAAATTGGATGATAAAAGGAACTACAAACCGAAAATCTCGATATTGGACATTTAAAGCAGCTAACCAGAGTCCCACTCCCATCGATGCAGCACAGGAAAGGAGAACAAAAATTGGCAATGTTAAAATTCTCCAATCAGGTACAAAGTTGTACCATGCCATCAATCCTAAGAGAATCATTCCTGAAATCAAAAAATCAACAAAGCTAACAATTACGGCACTAGTAGGCACAATTAAACGAGGGAAATATACCTTAGAAATTAGATTCGCGTTCCCTATTAAACTATTACTACATTCACTCAATGCATTTGCAAAAAATTGCCAAGGTAGCATCCCTGCAAATACAAGGATCGGATAGGGAACTCCTTGAGAAGGCAATTTAGCCAGTTGTCCAAATACAATTGTAAAAACAACCATCGTCAAAAAAGGTCGCAATAATGCCCAAGCAATACCGATCGCTGTTTGTTTGTAACGCACTAAAATATCGCGCCAAGCTAAAAAATAAAATAGTTCGCGATAACGCCACAAATCTTTCCAATATTGCTTTTCAGTTCTGCCAGCCTCAATCACTAGCTCTTGCATGGCTGTATTACTCTGTTCATCCATAGGTTTAAAATTTAAGTTTAAATATTCATAATTGATGAAAAAATTGATAAAAAATTAATTAACATAAGTTCGGGATAATTTGAAACAAGCTTTGAGAGAGGGTTTGCGTAGCAAACCCTCTCTCAAAGCCCAAAAGTAAAAGCCTTGCTAAGCAAGGCTTTTACTTTTGGGCGTTTAAAATCTTGCCAGCTTAGCCCGAACTCACGCTAGTTAAAATTGGCGTAGAAACCGCAAGTCACTGGTAAATAGACGACGGATATCATCAATTTTATGCAAAACCATAGCAACGCGATCTACACCAAAGCCCCAAGCAAAACCTGTAACTACTTCAGGATCATAGCCCACAGCTTTAAATACATTGGGATCGACCATACCGCATCCCCCAAGTTCTAACCATCGACCATTCCACATCACATCTACCTCTGCGGATGGTTCAGTAAATGGGAAATAGCTAGGACGAAAACGAATAGGACATTCACCGAGTAGTTCTTCGACAAAGGTTTTGACAGTACCCTTAAGATCTCCAAAAGTTAATCCTTCTTCGACGGCTAACAGCTCAATTTGATGAAAAATTGGTGAATGGGTCGCATCAATATCATCTTTACGATATACACGCCCTGGACAAGCAATTCTTAGAGGTGGCTCGTTTTCTTCCATATAACGGATTTGGACAGAGGAAGTCTGCGATCGCAGCAATTTACCATCACTTAAGTAAAGTGTATCTGCCATATCACGGGCAGGATGATCAGCAGGTGTATTTAAAGCTTCAAAGTTGTAATAATCCGTCTCAATTTCAGGTCCTTGTGCAACGGTAAAACCTAAACCTACAAGAATATCGAGCATCCGATCAATAGTGCTTTGGATTGGGTGCATTCTACCTTGATACGAGCGCAAGATCCCTGGCATAGTCACATCGAGGGTTTCTGATTCGAGGCGCTTTGCAATTACTAATTGTTGAATTGAGATTTTGCGTTCTTCGAGTTGGTTTTGTAATATTTGCTTGACCTGATTAGCGATCGCGCCCACTTGAGGACGCTCTTCGGCTGATAATTTACCCATCGCACCCAGAATTTGCGAAAGAGTACCTTTTTTACCTAAGTACTCAACCCTGAGCTGTTCTAATTCTTCAGGAGTTTGCACATCCCCAACTGATTTTGTCGCTAGTTCTGCCAGAGATTGCAATTGAGATTTTAAGCTCTCTAAGTCCGTTGCCATCAACGTTTTCCGTTTATTTAAGAAGAATTTTTGCTCTCATCACTTTAGCAGAAAACATTCACACTATACTTTGCCCAAAAAATAAAAACACAGGTAGCGCGATGCACTACCTGTATTTTTTCTACTCTTTAGCGTTTAGCACTAGCCAGAAATGTCATTGGATCGATCGCACTACCACCATTAGGACGGATCTCAAAGTGAAGGTGAGGACCAGTACTAAAACCAGTGCTACCCATTGAGCCAATGGTTTGACCTTGACTAACGGTTTGCCCTTCCTTGACATATAGATCATTCATGTGAGCATATCTGGTGATCGTGCCATCAGCATGACGAATATCAATCATGTTGCCGTAGCCCCCATCATTCCAATTGGCATATTCTACAACACCAGAAGCTGCTGCCAAAATAGGTGTACCAATCGGTGCAGCAATGTCAATCCCTGCATGGATGCGCCCCCATCTCCAACCAAAACCAGAGGTGAATATACCGTCTGCTGGCCAGATGAATCCAGTTGATAATCCATAATCATTGACATCGGGCAGGTAAGCCCTAGCAGTCAACTGTGGCAGTTCAGGGATAACTCCTGAACGATCACTAGGGCTAGCAATCGCACTACGGCTCGCATCAAAATTGCGATCAGGATTAGGTGAAGCATTTAAGTTTGCAGCAGCAATCTTCACGGATTCTAAACGACGGGCTTCTTCTGCTTTGCGTGCTGCTTCTTTAATTTCAGCATCACGCACCTTAGCATTCAATTTTTCTACCTCAGTCTCTAACCGCTTCACTTCCAAGGAAGTCATTCTTGACTCAGAATCTGGCAACAAAGAAACTTGACTAGGCTTACCATTACTAGTTGCCTGTTCCACTGACAAAGATACAGGAACTTTAGGTGCTAAGTTTGCTGCAAGTTTAGCGGGAATCTGCAAATTAGGCTCAGATGCAGGTTGAGCAACCACCCCAGCGGGTTGATACATAGAGTTAGTACTTTGCTCAATCGCTCGATTAGCAGGCACAGTTGGTGCTGTCATTAGCGCAACTGGCGCGGATTTGACAGTTGGCTCAGATGCAGGTTGACTAATGGCTTCAATTGGAGCATTCCCCAAACTAACTTTTTGCTCAGACACCAAAGAAGCAGGAATCTGGGGAATTGCTAAAGCTATGGCAATCTTTGCAGAAAACTGAATTTTAGGCTCAGCTACTGGCTGAGATGGATTAGCTTCAAGTGGTGCTGAGCGATTGGCACTCAACTGCTCAGTTGCAATTCCAGCAGGAATGGAGGGAGCCGAGATAGAACGTGCTGGCACATTGAGGGCTGTTGTGGATGTTGCCAAATTTTTCTTTGCACTACCACCCAGTTCTCCAAATAGTTGCTCAGGAGCAAATGGGAATAGAGAAACAGCAATCTTAAGAGCTGGCTCGGCTGCTACAGGCAAGCTTGGCTGAACCGATGTAGACTTGGATGGGAAGTTAGGAGTTTGTTCTGTCACAGGCGCATTCGGTAAACTTGCCGCAGCACCAGTAAGCTGCATTAAGCCATCCCAAGGGGAAACTCGATTCGCTGCTGCTAACTTGATGATGCCCGTGTTATTTGGCAGAACCATTGGAGTGCCCGCAGTGACACGCATCTGTGAAACTTTTATTGGCGCAACAGCAGAATTTACATTAGCAGTAGCATTACTAGCCGATAAATCACCTACTGGCAATAGTACATCTTTAAAAGGTTTCTCATTATTAGCCGCCGCAACAGTCTGAATTACAGGTAAATTGCGATTTTGAGGTAGCTTTAACTCTTGATTTAGCTCTAACCATTGAGGATTTTCTAGCTTATTTGCCTCAATAATGGACTTTTGAGTAATACCATATCGCCTAGCAATTGTTTCAATAGTGTCGCCATTTTGAACTTTGTAAGCAATGTATTTCGGCTGCTTAGATATGACACTATCAGCAAGATTATCCTTGGAATCGGCAACTGCAAGAGTAGCTGTAGATTTTTTACCCTCAAGCTCTTGCAAACGTTGCATCAAACGCTCTTTCTCTGCAAGTAACTGTCTTCTAACATGACCTTCTTTTACCTGCATTAAGGTTGCAACATTGCCTGGAATTACCAAAGGCTGGTCAATCGCTAAAAAATCTCCCGAACTTAGCGATGTAAACTTGATAATTTCGTTTTTAGGTACATTATAGTAACTAGATATTGCTTCTAGAGTATCTCCTGGCTTGACCTTGTGAACTAACCCATTCACAGGCGGAATCATTAACTTCATTCTAGGTTGTAACTCAGTGTTCGCACTAATCCCATTTGAAGCCGCGATCGCTGCCGCGTCAACTTGGTAAATCTGAGTTAGTTTCCATAAAGTCTCATCTTCACGGACTTCATGAACAGTTACACCTTGCGTATTATCCCATATACCAGAAGCGATCGCTGTGCGAGCCATTTCATATTTACGCTCCTGATTTTGTGCCATCACGTCCGCCAAAGTACGAGACGAAGTAGTGACGGGTGTAGCTTTGAGATTGTTATTCGCTGATTGTTGACTAACCAATACACCCACAGTTCCTGCGGATAAAGCAAAACCGATTGCTGCAAGCGAACGACGTACCTTCAAAGAGGACACCTTATCAGCCAATGTCAGGGAAACATTGGTTGTTAGCTCCTCGTCTTTGGAAGATATCTTTTTCAAAAAACTGCCTCCTCTAAACTAGCTTCGCTCCTAAACAAATCAAGTGTGAGAACAAGACGAACTATATAAGTGTATTTATGCAAATTACATAAATCACTAAAAATTCAATTAAGGAGCAATTACAGAATCTAAGTTACCTTGCTTTTTTCTTTAAAACAAGTTCATAGTGAACAGCAAAAAAAACTGGATTATGCATTCCAAGCATTTGCTATTTTTAATGCATTTTTTGCGTGTTTTGTCAACAATCAATTCGGTAAAATAATCTCGCAAAATCCATAAAAATCTGAGTTAGACTAATATCCCCCTAAAGATAGTTTTTACTCAAAAATTGAATACTCAGATAATCAAGGTTTTGAGTCTAGCTGGTAGTTTTACTTCATCTACGATCTTAAGGTATCTTTCATTTCTATAGGTAGCAAGAAAATATATTACCGTTTTTTATAGGGGCGATCTATTAATTGCTCTTTCTTACATCGATTTGCTCTGTTTTTTATAAAAATACGTATCACACTCTCATGTAATCTTTTTTTAACAATTTACATAAAAAAATTTACGCAATACCTCGATATTGATCTTTCAAGATCCTAATTGCCAGAAGCCAATGATGACAATTCTAAGACCGCATTAGTTTTCTAGTAAATAACGATACATAATCGTACTAAGTACAGCAATAGCTTAAAATTACTTTAAAAATGCATTAAGAAATGAATCGATACTGATTAAGTTTGCCGCATTCAGCTTAACTAAAGTGCAATAAGTAGCTCTATGCCTTATGGGACAATACTTTTACTCATTGCATTCACAAAATATAAAAGTGTGATGTGTGGCACTATGAGGCGTAAATCATTAAATTCAAGCATCATTGGCTAAATTAAGGACTTTTTAGGAAAAGAAGATCTATGAGCATTGGATATCTCGCGCTGGTCTTACACGCTCATCTGCCTTACGTCCGTCACCCTGAAAGTGACTATGTACTTGAAGAAGAATGGCTGTATGAAGCAATCACTGAGACTTATATTCCTCTAATTAAGGTTTATGAGGGACTCAGACGAGATGGCATTAATTTCAAAATGACCATGAGTATGACACCACCATTGGTGTCCATGTTGCGCGATCCACTTCTCCAAGAACGTTATGATAAGCACCTTGCGCTCCTGCAACAACTAGTTGAACGAGAGGTCATCCACAATGAACATAACGGTCATGTTAAGTATCTTGCTGAGTACTATGTCAAAGAATTTGCTGAAACTCGCGAAATTTGGGAAAAATATGGCGGCGATCTTGTAACTGCCTTCAAACAATTTCAAGATACCAACAACTTGGAAATTATCACCTGTGGCGCAACTCATGGCTACCTGCCACTAATGAAAATGTATCCAGAGGCAGTCTGGGCGCAGCTAGAGGTTGCGGTTGAGCATTATAAAAATGAATTTGGACGCGCTCCTAATGGAATTTGGTTGCCAGAATGCGCCTACTATAATGGTTTAGAGCGAATGCTTGCTGACGTAGGCTTGCGCTATTTCCTCACGGATGGACATGGTATTTTGTACGGTCAGCCCCGTCCCAGATTTGGAACCTATGCCCCTGTGTTTACAGAAACAGGCGTAGCTGCTTTTGCGCGTGACCATGAATCATCACAGCAAGTGTGGTCGTCGAAAGTGGGCTATCCTGGCGATCCTGTTTATCGAGAATTTTATAAAGATTTGGGCTGGGAAGCTGATTATGAGTATATTAAGCCGTTTATCATGCCTAATGGTCAACGTAAAAATACGGGAATTAAGTACCACCGTATTACGGGACGTGACTTTGGTTTAGATGCGAAGCAACTTTACGATCCTTATTGGGCAAAGGAAAAAGCAGCCGAACATGCAGCCAACTTTATGCAGAATCGTCAAAGCCAAGTTAGCTACTTAAATAATATGATGGGTCGCCCCCCACTTGTGGTTTCCCCCTATGATGCAGAGTTGTTCGGTCACTGGTGGTACGAAGGTCCCTGGTTTATTGATTTCTTGATTCGTAAGTCCCATTACGATCAAACTACCTATGAGATGACCCATCTTGCTGATTATCTCCGTGGCAATCCGACTCAACAGGTTTCACGTCCTGCTCAATCTAGTTGGGGCTATAAAGGTTTCCATGAATATTGGCTTAATGAGACCAATGCTTGGGTATATCAGCATTTACATAAAGGGGCTGAGCGGATGATTCATCTCTCCTATCGTGAACCAGCGGATGAGTTAGAGTGGCGCGCACTCAATCAAGCCGCCAGAGAGTTACTTTTGGCACAATCCTCAGATTGGGCTTTCATTATGCGAACTGGCACGATGGTTCCCTATGCTATTAGAAGAACGCGATCGCACCTAATGCGTTTGGAAAAACTATTTGAAGATATTGAAGCAGGTAAGATTGATGCAGGCTGGCTCGAAAAAGTGGAATATATGGACAATATCTTCCCTGACATCAATTACAGAACCTATCGCCCTCTTACAGCAGCTTAATTTTCTTTATAAGTAAGGCAGCGCAATGTCAGTGTATACAGCCTATTGAGGCTTTGAGTAGTACAGAAATATTTTTGAAAGCGGCGCAAAGCGCCGCTTTCAAAAATATTTCTGGGTTTTAAGTAAGCGCAAAGCACTGTAATAAGAAACCGATTTTTTATGACAATTCCATGCCACAAAAAATCGGTTTCTTATTCTACTAGGGACTGCTTATTTAATGTCATTTTGGGATAATTTATAACTGGCTTTGAGAGATATCCTGCGTAGCAAGATATCTCTCAAAGCTAGAAATCAAAAGCATTGCTAAGCAATGCTTTTGATTTCTAGATAACTAAATTTGCAAACTTAACTCGAACTTACATAACATTGAATATGTCTTTTTTCTTTACATTTATTTAATAAACTTTTAGTAACATACGCTACTATATATATATGTATATGTTATGTTAATCATACATTCAAACAATATGCAAAATTCATAGGATAGTCATACCATGAATACCAGCCAAAGAAAGGCAGAAGCTGCCGCTAATCACAAAGCAAATTTATCAGCTTCGATTAAGCGCCGCATGGAAGTCGCTCGCTCTAATAACGATACTAATTTGTTAAACATTCTTGAGCAAGAAATGAGACAACTAGGCTTAAATTAAAAAAAGGGCGCTTAGCGCCCTTTTTTATTTGACCCAATGAGAGCTTAACTAGCGCCACCGAAAACTTCTATGTTTTCAAATAAACA
Source organism: Pseudanabaena sp. M53BS1SP1A06MG (assembly GCA_020404105.1). Classification (GTDB taxonomy): domain Bacteria; phylum Cyanobacteriota; class Cyanobacteriia; order Pseudanabaenales; family Pseudanabaenaceae; genus Pseudanabaena; species Pseudanabaena mucicola_A. Next base: position 11,044 of record JADBWH010000022.1, read on the forward strand.
AACAGGGGAAGCATGTCCAACACGAATTACTTGATTAGGCTCCCCCTTACCACAAAATGGGGAACCATAGGCTTCTACAGTAGAATGATCGCCGACTTTAGCAAGACTGCGCCAAAATTGATTAGTAATGCCACGATAGTTAGGATTTCGGAGAGTTTTGGTTAATTTGCCATTTTCGATGAGTTTGGCATATTCACAGCCAAACTGGAATTTGTTGCGATAGTCATCGATTGACCATGAGCGGTTGGACTCCATATATACGCCATATTCAATATCAGCAATGATTGATGCAAAGGAATGATCACCTGCTTCGAGATTGATGTTTGCCATGCGATCAATCGCAGGACGATTCCATGAAGTAGCCCTAGCATTTGCTACACCTTGCAGTCCTGATCGCACTTGACTTTCAGAACTACCTAAACCTCGCAATAGTTTTCCCTCTTTGATTAAATATTCCTTAGTGGCAGTAATACCAACATCATCAAAGGCATAGCTGGCAAATTCTCCTGAAGTCGTGGGGTCAAAGGTAACATTCATTAATGAAGAGCCAAACTGCATTTTGCCAAAGTCTTCCAGTTTGACAAAGCTGCCACCTGCATAGTTACGTTCATCACCAAGAATGCGATCGATTTCGAGTGGGTGTCCGATGCTTTCATGGATTTGCAATAACATCTGATCGGGAGCAAGTACTAGGGAAGTAGTTTCTATCGGGCATTCGGTAGCAGCTAGTAATTCCACAGATTGCTCCCCAATTACTTTAGCTCTTTGTAAGAGTGCATCATGATCAAAAACTTCCATCCCGATTTGATTGCATCGGGCGAGTTGACCATTATCACCACGGCGCTGAATGACTGCCCCATTTTGGGCAGTTGCAGCATAGTCGGTGGCAACAACTAAAAATTTTTGATAAATATCTGAACCGTTACTACTAATAAATTGAGTCTCTATTTCTGTAATTACAGCATAGGCACTGGTTTTGACAATTTTATCGGAAACCTTTAGGGTGTCGCAGATCTCAATTAGTAATTCATTGAGTTCTTTAGGGGCGATCGCATCGGCTGGCTTAAGAAATGGCGAGAAATATTGTCCCACTGACTTGGGTCTTTGGTTGATACTAAAGCGATGTACTGCCCACTTTGCTGCAGTTTTTGCTTGTTGATAAGCTCTTTGAGCTGTGATTTGCATATTGGCTAGATCGAGATGATTGGTACTGGCATAGCCAAACTGACCATCGACTAATACTTCGATCATTACCCCATGCGATAAACTGCGACTATTGGACTGAGGAATGCGATCGCGCACGTAACGAGTTGTATTAATTTCTCTAACTTCTCGTAAGCCTATCCATTCAGCTTGGGGTAAATCAATATGAGATAGGGCAGTTTTTAAATCAAATTTCCAATCAGATTTTAAGTCCAATCCAGAATCAGCAATCGCTTCAAATTTCATAGTTGGGTAGGATCTCACTATAATTTAGACATCACAGGCAAATTAAAAAAGAAGAGACGAATTATGTCTCTTCTTTTATTTTAAGCGGGTGATGGGATTCGAACCCACGACATTCTCCTTGGCAAGGAGATGCTCTACCACTGAGCCACACCCGCATCTGATACTGTTTTTGCGTCATCAGGCATTTTGTGCTTAACTAATATGCCAAACATTACTACTAATGTCAACTACTTTTTTAAACCAACTAAAACTCCCTATGGGAGTTTTAGTTGGTTTAATATTTGAAGCCATTTTTGCGCGTATGGATAGCAGGTTCACCTTCGCGGAGGCGATCGCCTGCATTAATTGTTGCCAAGACAATCATATGGTCACCTGCATCAAGGCTGCTAGTTATCGTTGCGTCAAGATAGGCGATCGCCTCAGTTAGATAAAGTTGACCACTAGGAGCAGTTGCCGTGTCAACCCCATCAAAAGGATCGACATCGGGCGCAAAGCCTTTTGCAAAATGTCCAATGATTTTTCCCTGTCCCTTTTCAGCAACATTAATCACTACAGGACTGCCTACAGTCAAGAATGACTCAATAGGTCTACCTTTACCAACCACAAAAGTTACAGATGGTGGATTAAAGCCTGCTTGTTGCACCCAAGAAGCGAGCATAGTGCCTGTTGAGCCATTTTGTTGGGAAGTAACGATAAACAAGCCACTGGGAATTGTCCCAATTGCAGCTCCAATTTGTTCATTTTGGGGAATAATTTCGGTCATCTTTTAGATTAAATTTTAGCTATTGAGGAAATCAGTTTTAGCTTACCGTTTCAGACTGACACAAGTTGAGACATATCCTAAAGGCAGCGCAATACACTTGCTTACTGTTTGATTCCAAAAACAGTTTAAGGATTTTAGCAAAGCTAAAATCCTTAAAAATATAAGATGTAACGGATACTTCAACGTCAAATATTTAGACGTAAGCAGTCTGAAAGCCCCACCAGAGAAGGAAGCCGATCGCACTCAGAACAACAATGCTCGATAACACAATTGATAAAGGGCTATCAGCATTTTCAAATTTCATGATGCCGCGATTAAAATCTGACATATAAGCAAAGCCTAACTAGTTGATTTAGATTACTTTAGTAAAACAATTTATTTATAGCTCAACTCTGAGTGAAATTACTTAAAAGTAACAAAATCTCTAGGAATTGGGACTCTAAGATAAGTAATTACCTATGCTTGAAAGGATGCGTATTTTTTGGCTACCTTCAAAACCCGTGAAAAAGCTAAAAGAGTTACCTCAAGACGCAGGGGTCTACTACATCACGGCGTTGTGGATCGTGCTGTATGTGGGTAAAGCCAAAAATCTCCGCAATCGCTGGAAAACTAACCACCATCGCTATCAACAATTTAAGTTACTACACCCATTTGGAAGACTACATTACAAGGTTTTAGCAGCTAGCCAAATTAGTGCCTATGAAAAATCAGAAATCACCAAATTTCGTCCTGCATGGAATGGCACTGCTAGAGTCACTTTTGGGAATCTTCTATGCTTATTTGTAGCGATATGGGGTCGAGTGATTGTTTATGCTTTGTTGTTATTGCTAGCGATCGCTGCTTTTACATATCTGCTCATGCAATAAGTCAAGGACTTGATGTATGAGCTAACGCCAGAGTCTATTTGTTGATGCTAAATTAGATAATTAATCATCAGGAGATGGATATATGCCACAACTAATAGGAATTTTGGTACTAGTCGCCTATGTCTTTGGAGTTGTGAAATTTTTGCAAGGGTTTCGACGTACTGATTTTTCAGGTAATCAGATTGGACTTGCTTTACTCTGGCCAGTCCTATTTGTCATGAATGGTAACTATCGCAAAAATTTCTTCAAAGCACTTAAAGGCTCTTAATGAACTGGTGGAAAAGACTTAGATCCAATCCTCTCGCTTGGATTGGCATCACGATTTTAACTATTTTTTATGCGGCATCCCTATTCGCTGATTTCGTGACGCCCTACGGAGTCAACGAACAGGTCAAAAATGCCGCTTTGCTCCCACCTACGCAAATATATTGGTATGATCGCCAAGGTCAATATATTGGCGCACATGTCTATCCCACTACTCAAGGTAAGGTTGATCTCGAAACAGGAGATCGAGCCTTAATCGTTGACTATACTAAACCCTCACGGATTCAGATTTTCCATGGTGGGCACTTATTTAGAACCACTAGTGAAGGAAAGCTAAACTTATTAGGAACTGACGAACAAGGTCGAGATCAATTAACTCGATTACTATATGGTGGTCGAATTAGTCTGTTGATAGGCTTTATCGGTACGACTATTTCCTACACAATCGGTTGCCTTGTTGGTGGCATTTCTGGATATATTGGCGGCTGGCTAGATATAGTATTAATGCGCTTCGTCGAGATTTTAATGTCAGTTCCCTCAATTTATTTATTAGTAGCATTGGCTGCAATTTTGCCTCCCCAAATCAGTAACACTCAAAGATTCGCGTTAATCATTGCAATTATTTCCTTTGTGTCATGGGCAGGACTAGCCAGAATCATTCGTGGACAGGTATTGTCGATCAAGGAGCAAACCTTTATTTTGGCAGCTCGAGCCTCAGGCGCAAGTCCATTGCGGATTATTGTGAAACATGTTTTACCTCAAACCATCACTTTCATTATTATTTCGGCAACTCTCGACATCCCCCGATTTATTGTCGTAGAAGCGGTCTTAAGCCTCGTTGGACTGGGCATCCAACCTCCTGATCCGTCATGGGGTAATATGCTATCTTTGTCTACTAATGCTTCGATTGTAGTCCTGCAACCATGGCTAGTGTGGACTCCTGCACTAGCAATTGTGTTAACGGTACTATCATTTAACCTCTTAGGAGACAGTTTACGCGATGCCCTTGACCCCAAAAACATTAGGCAATAAGCTTTAGAAAAATCTGATCTAGTAAGTTTGAAGCTGAGAGAGCTATGACCCATAACAGTCTCAATGTAAGTTTTTTAGTTACTAACTTTTAGCGTGATTTTAGATTGCAAGAGCCTAGAAATTTGCAAAAAGTTTTTAAATATGTCGCCAAAAAACTCATGCAATTAGGTAGTATGAGATGAGCATTAGGACTATTTTGTATTTTCTATGACGGGCTTTTGCTCTTTCGTCATATCAACCTGAAAGTTAGCATCAGCAAAATAGGAGTATATTCAGCGTGCAATACTTAGCGGAACTTCAAAAAACTCAAGCAGCTTTTGGATTAGGTGGTAACTCGTCTGTCCGTTTACTGGCGCGTAATACGGGTGAAAATATTTGGCTGCCGATTACAAATGAGCAAGTTTTACAAGTTCAAGATTCAAGCCAAGCTAGGGATTTTAAAGATGGTCAGATGGTAATTGCTGAAGTTACAGCAAGTAACCAAGTACAAAGTATCCAAGATGCTTCTAAAAAAATTGTCAATATCTTGCAGGCTTTTTCGCGATCGCAGGACAAATACAAATCTGCGGAAGAAGAAGTTGAGCAATGGAAGCAATCTCTCAATTTTCAGAGCCAAGAGTTGCATCGTCGTGAGCAAGAATTAGAACAAAAGGAATTAGATCTAGAAAACCTTGAAGCAAGAAGACAAGAAATTGAGGAGTTAGAGGAGAAGTTTGCTAGAGAACGTATTGAAATTGAACAGTTAAGAAAAAGTATTGAAGTTGAGCGCGGACAGATTGAAGCTAAAGCAGCCGCTCTTACTTCTGATCAAGTCGAACATCTCAAATACCTTATCGGTCAATTATCATCTAGTTTTAGCAATCCCGATTCTCTTAAAGATCGGATTCATAACGCCCTTGATTTAGTTAATAAACGGCAGGAAGTACTGACGAGCTTTTGGCAAAACTTAGATAATCTCAAAAACGAAGCTGAAAAACAAAAGGGGCTTCTCAACAAATCGACAGAAGATCTGAATGTTCGTAAAAATCAATGCCAGCAAACTAAAATAGCTCTAGCAGATGCACAGGCAGAATTAAAAGCACAGCGCGGTATTCTCAAACTGCAAGAGAATAATATGGCGATGTCTAGGATGCAACTTGATGCTCAAATCGAACTCTATGAACAAACGTCTAGTGCGATCAAAGCCCTTGGTGGATCTGGTAGTATGGAAATTCTTAGTCCAGAGGAAGAAAACCGTCTCCAGTCAATGCCTATTGAGGAGCTAGAGTCAACTATTAAGGCATTGCAAGCGGATTTTGATAAGTTAAGCAACTACATTGGTGCTCAGGAGGATGAGTTAGCAGGGCTAGAAGGTGAAATTGCAGATTTGCAAAGTCAGGTCGAAACATCCGACCAGTTTGCCAGAATCGAATTAGAAAGTAATAAAGAGTTTGCGGAGGAGCAATACAAACTTCTTGAAGAAAGTGTTTTTGGAATGAGGCGTGGGATGCAAGATAGACTGTCACTTCTAAATCAGCAAAAGGCGATTTTAGACCGACGCAAGGGTATTGTTGTCGAGGCTAACCCTGTCCAAGGTTTATTGCCTCTGTTATCTCAAATCGAAGCGCAAAAGAACCTTCAAGAGCAGGAGTTGCGAAAGATGGAGAGCCAAATTGAGGCTGTCAGAAACTATACGCAACAACAGCAAGAAATTCTGGCTAAGCAGACTCAAGAGCATTTGCAACAGGAACAATTTATTCGGGCAGCTGAATCCCAGCAACAAGAACGGATTAGATTTGTGGCGGAGTTGTTCGGTCAAATTAGTGCCCAAGAGCAGTTATTAAGACCTGTGCAGGATATCGTGGATACTTTGCGTCCACAGTTAGAAGCTGCAGTTCAGGATCTAGGTATCATAGCAAATGGAAGTAATTCTTCACAAGTTCTCGCTGACTTACAATCTGTAATTCAAACCTTAGTTTCTACATAAACTCTATGAAAGTTGATATTTCTAATGCATCTATGACAAATGTTGAAGTTCTAGAATTTCAAGTACAGCAAGCCACAGAGAATGTTAGAGAAATTAAGTCTGAACAAATCCTTTGCGAACATTGTTTACGCACTGCTAGCAATGGGATTAAGTGTAGGGGTATCTGTGTTGCTGATAGTGGCTATTAAGTTCAAAGATAAAGGGGCTCTGCCCCTTTATCTTTGAACTTAATCTTCTATTTTGACGGAGATAATTTTGTCGCCACGACGAATAGCTTGGGCAACTTCCACATCATCGGTATAGCCGAAAGCTGCATATTGACCATCTAAAAATGAGGCATCGCCAAGAGTGACAAAAAACTGACTGGTAGCGCTATTAGGGTCATTAGTACGTGCCATAGAGAATACGCCAGCTTTATTGTGCTTGATTATAGGCTTCTTACCACGAGCTAAAACATTGCCAATTGTTGCTTCGCTATCGCCTTCTGCCCAGATTTCGAGCTTGATGCGATCGCCTGACCCACCAGTACCATTACCACTAGGATCACCGCCTTGAATCACAAATCCAGGTTCCACACGATGAAAGGTTAACCCATCATAAAAACCGTGCTTAGCAAGGTCTACAAAATTTTTCACAGTAATGGGAGCATGTTGGTCATCAAGCTCAGCACGCATGGTTCCTTTAGCAGTCTCAATTACAGCACGGATCATAAATAAACTTACCTAAAATTTTTTCGAGGTTAGGGCAGCTTAAAGTATAACAATCGCTGGGGCAAATATATGTAAAATGCAAAAGTATTGCGATCGCTTGATCTTTCAATATTCATTTTGATGGTTGATGGTGAGGCGAAGCCACCTCATTAAAAATTTGGTTCTTATTTAACTACAAAGTCGCTACATCAATTTGAGGAGTATGATGGAGAGATAGGTCGTCTTTTTTTAGGATCATGTACGGTTATGGATAGCAATAATTTGCTGAAGCAGTTATTAATGCTTGGAGTAGGTACAACTTCGATAGTACTGGAAAAGATTAGGGACGCTAGCGAAGATTGGGTCAAGGATGGCAAGATCGATCCAGAACAAGCTGCGGAGATGTTTAATGATATTGCCGACCGCCTCAAGTCGGAGCAAGGAAATTTAGAATCTTTAATTCAGCGGCAAATTCGCAATGTAATGCAGGATTTGGGTGTGCCGCGCCAAAATGAAATGGACGAATTGCGGGGAAGAATTGATCGCCTTGAGCGTCAAGTACGCGAATTAGAAAATAAACAGTGGCGCTAATGGCGATATTAATTAATGGAAGTTTCAGGAACTCTCTATTTGGTGGGAACGCCGATTGGTAATTTGGAGGATATGACTTTTCGGGCGATCGCCACGCTTAAACAGGTAGATTTAATTGCGGCGGAAGATACAAGGCATACGGGCAAACTCCTACATCATTTTGGGATTGAGACACCTCAAACTAGTTATCACGAACATAATGCCCATAAGCGTGTACCTGAATTAGTCGAAAAACTCCAGCAAGGTATGGCGATCGCCTTGGTCACCGATGCAGGTATGCCTGCAATTTCTGACCCTGGGGTAGAACTGGTGCAGGGTTGTATTGCCGCAGGAGTGCGCGTAGTCCCAATCCCCGTAGTCACCGCAGGAATTGCCGCTTTGACAGCTTCAGGTTTTGCGACGCAATATTATGGCTTTGATGGATTTTTGCCAACGGATAAAAAGGAACGTCGCGATCGCTTAGAAATTTTGCGTTCGGAAACCCGCACGATGATTCTCTATGAAGCCCCACATCGGTTATTACGCACTCTTGAGGATTTAGCCGAGAGCTTAGACAAAACAAGACGTATTTCGGTGGCAAGGGAATTAACAAAACTCCATGAGGAATTTTGGCGCGGCTCCATCGAAGAAGCGATCGCTTATTTCACAGATCATGCCCCTAAAGGAGAATTCACATTAGTCATAGAAGGCGCAAAACCTAGTGAAAAGCCTGTATGGACAGAGGAAGTCATTTTAAAAGAGTTACAAAATTTGATTGATGCTGGTATTTCGCGATCAGATGCGAGCCGTCAATTAGCGGAGCTAGCTGATTTACCCCGTCGTCAAATTTATCAGTTAGCTCTGACACTTTAGAGAAATGCTTTGCAGGTTACGAATAGCGCAGAATTATAAAATTGCGATTCCTCCTGGTTCGTTGAACCTTTTGATACACCCTTTACTTATAGGACTTACGCATTGGGTAGATGTGGTGCGGGCTTCGCCCGCACCACATCTACCTCAAGCCTAATAAATTCGTTCGGTTTGCGTAAGTCCTAACTTAAATAATTCTGGACAGCTTTGCCATCTTGGTGATGGTCTCAGGCATTCTTGACAATCTTAGTGCTTTGACAATGTCGGCATTCCTTACCTTTCTCCTTGACTCTCATCCTCTATTTATACCTCACGCCTTAACTAGCCTGTGCCACGTTCGGTGCAGAGCGATGAATGTTATCATCTTTTGCGACGCAAAGCGGTCAGTAGCTTCTCAAAGCCTTCGGGCAAAGGTGCAATATTTTCTATGAGTTCGCCTGAGACTGGATGCATAAAGGTGAGCCGCCATGCGTGGAGGGCTTGACCTGAAAGATATTGCGAGACTTCCTTATTCGGATGTCCATAGACAGGATCACCTGCGATCGCCCAGCCCATATATGCCGAATGCACTCGAATTTGATGGGTGCGTCCCGTTTCCAAATCAAATTTAACGAGAGTGTAATTGCCTAAACGTTCCTTAATTTGCCAATGGGTAACAGCTTTGCGCCCATTTTCGACTACTGCCATTTTTTTGCGATCGCGATGATGTCTAGAGATCGCTGCATCAATTACTCCTGATTCCCCCCCTAGTTGACCTTTAGGAACTCCGTGCACAATTCCTAAATATTCCCGTCGGGCTGTTTTTGCCTGTATCTGGGCTTGCAGATCCTTATGAGCATGATCATCTTTCGCCACCACCATCACGCCACTGGTATCTTTATCTAAGCGATGGACTATGCCTGGACGTTGAGTTCCATTGATGCCTGAGAGTTCTTGACAATGGGCTAAGAGGGCATTGACTAAGGTTCCATCACCATGACCTACAGCAGGATGTACGACCAGTCCAGCAGGTTTATTAATTACTATCAAATGCTCATCTTCGTAGAGAATATCTAAGGGAATCTCTTGAGCAATTAAATCCAGAGGTTTTGCTGATGGGGTGATTAACTGAATACGATCGCCTGCCTTAATTAAGTCTTTTTTATTACTACAAATGACATCGTTAACAGTGACATAACCCTCATCAATCAATGATTGTATTCGCGATCGCGATAGCTCAGTATGTTGTGCTAAAAAACGATCAATACGCTCTGATTTAGCTAATTCTGACGTAACTTCAATCAAATTAAGATTATTTTCTGTAGGAGTTATCTCTGAGTTCATAGAATCACATTATAACGTTTCTCCAACTCCTGAAGTACGGTTTTGTTTCCCTAAATTCAGCAATGATCCATATAAGCAGTTTCAGAACTTCCGTAAGCTCCGTCCCCCGTCAACTCAATTAGTTATGATTATTGCTGGCTGAGCGAAGCCAAAATTGCTGGCTGAGCAAAGCCGAAGCCAATAGTACTCACAATTGATAGGACTCTATAGATCCGCTATAGAATAGGTGGATAGCGCAAATATATAAACATGCAAATATCTTTAGAAAACTTATTAGAAGAATTATCGGGGCTTGAAAAAATTACTAATCCTACCCAAGTTGCAAAACTGTCGGAAGATTATGCCCACTTTAGTCCCGTCCTTGTTCCATTATTAACAGGAAAAGTTGGTGATGTTGTAGTGCGACCCAGTAACGAAAGTGAAGTATTGAGGATTGCTCAAATCTGTGTGAAATATCAAATCCCTCTGACTGTCAGGGGTAGTGGAACAGGAAACTATGGACAATGCACGCCGATGCGTGGTGGGATAATTTTAGAAACTTCTCGCCTACAAACAATCAAATGGATAAAAGCAGGGCTAGCCTGTGTGGAAGCGGGCGTAAAAATGGGAACTCTTGATAAAAAAGCCCAAGAAATTGGCTGGGAATCTCGGATGGTTCCATCAACCTTTAGAACTGCTACCGTTGGTGGATTTATTGCGGGCGGCAGTGGCGGTATTGGTTCAGTTTTATATGGACAATTACGCGATCGCGGAAATTTACGTGCTGTGCGTGTCGTTACCCTTGAAGATGAACCCCGTATTATCGAGTTGCGTGGCGATGAAGTCCAAAAGGTCAATCACGCCTATGGCACAAATGGCATTATTACCGAACTAGAAGTTCCATTAGCTCCCGCCTATGATTGGTCAGAGTTTGTGGTTCGTTTTGCGGACTTCATGACTGCGGCGAGATTTGGGCAGGCTCTCGGTAACAGCGATGGCATTATCAAAAAGCTAATTAGTGTCCATGCAGCACCAACTAGCAACTATTTCACAGCCTTACAGAGCTATATTCCTAAGGATTCCCATTGTGCCTTGGTGCTTGTGGCAGAAAGTGATCGCGAACCATTTCTTAGTCTTGTTCAGGAGTTTCAAGGTGAAGTTTGCTATGAGAAAAATGCTCAGGAGGCAATTAAGGGACTTAGCCTTGCCGAGTTTTCTTGGAATCACACGACACTCCATGCCCGTGCTACCGATGACTCTTTTACCTATCTTCAGAGTCTATTTTTCAATGATCCGAAATTGGAACTGGTGCAACGGATGCATGAATATTTCGGTGACGAGGTAATTATGCACTTGGAGTTTATTCGAGTAAATGGTGTGGTCATCCCTGCGGCGATTCAATTGGTGCGCTTCACGACAAGCGATCGCCTTAATGAAATCATTGACTACCACGAATCACAAGGAGTATTCATCGCCAATCCCCATACCTATATTCTCGAAGATGGTGGTATGAAAACCGTAGATTACGCTCAGTTGAATTTCAAGCGCATGGTTGATCCTTACGGATTAATGAATCCCGATAAGATGAAAGCTTGGCAGTCATAAAAAAGGGGACGCTAAGCGTCCCCTTTTTTATGACTTGGCAAATTAGGATTTGGCGAGCATACTTTTATAGGTTCCATCCAATACTGATAGTGCCGCCACATATTGCGGATCTTCCTTAGTACCTAGTTGCTTACGAGTGATTGGTTGCTTCAGTTCAACTTCCACATCGGGAATGATGCCGCGTTTGTGGATATTGTGATGTTTCGGAGTTTCGTATTTAGCGATCGTCACCGCTAAACCTGCACCATCTTCCAATTCATAGAGAGATTGAATTAAGCCCTTGCCAAAAGTGGTCGTGCCCACAAGCTGAGCGCGATCATTCTCTTGTAGCGCACCCGCAAGGATCTCACTAGCACTAGCCGAGCCGCCATCCGTAAGCACTACTAGCGGAGCCTTGGTAATGGCATCACCTTTGGCTTCAAAACTTTCCTGCACGCCATGACGATCTACTGTATAAACGACAGTTCCTTCAGGAATCCACATCCGCGCAATTTGTAAACCAGCATCAAATAGCCCCCCCGGATTACCGCGTAGATCGAGTACATAGCGATCTGCACCTTTGGATTGAAATTTCCTTAAAGTCCTTTCCATATCCGCTGCCGCATTACCATTAAATTGATTTAAACGGATATAGCCAACTTTGTGATTTTCTTCTTGGTTGAGCTTTGCGATGATTGGTGTCACCGCAATGCGATCGCGTTTAATCACCACATCAAGCTTCTCAAATGCCTTGCCATCAGCAAGAGGACGCTCTAGGCTCAGCTTCACTTCAGAGCCGATCGCTCCACGCATTCTGTTAGCGCATTCATCAAGGGACAAGCCTTTAGTGGGAATGTTATCAATACCAACAATGCGATCGCGCGATCGCACACCCGCCACATCCGCAGGCGACCCTTCAATCGGTGCAATCACTGTCACCTTGTTATCAGGTTCATCGACAACTATTTGCAAGCCCACACCTGTTAACTCCCCCGATGTGCTGGTTTGCATACTTTTGAATTTGTCTGGCTCTAGCAAACGGGTGAAGGGATCATCCAAAGTTGCGAGCATTTCCCGAATCGCTGCATAGGTATCTTCACGACTGTTAAATTTGCGATTGATAAATTGACGGCGTACTTTGTACCAGTTTTGATGGTTAAAATCAGCATCCACATACGAACGGTTTACGATTTGCCAAACATTGGTGAGGAATTTTTGTTCTTGCAAATAGTCTGTCACCGCAGCATTTGCCCCACCAATCCAAACAAATTGCAAGGTGATCGCTATCAAACCAATCACGAGCAAAGACCAAATCCGACGCTGTTTTATCATGCTCTCTACGCAAACTTTCAATGCAAAAAAAACTATTGCCTCTATCCTAGCTAATCTTTTTAGGATCGCAAACGCTCTTAGGGTTTAATATCTAAAACTCTCTACTTTATACATATTGCAGTTTTCATTTTGCCGTAGGCAAAATGAAAACTCAAAACCTTGATTATTCTTGCTTTTTAGTTTTCAAATGAGTACGTACTCATTTGAAAACTGCAATACCGTTGAGGCTTTAAGTCAGCACAAACGTTGTATCTATCTGACAACAGCTAGCTATAAATTAGAAATGACACAAAGTGTCATTTCTAATTTATAGCGTTTAATCCCAATGCAGCATTGGCAAAAATTTCAGGCAGCCTTAATTTTTTATACCTGTCTGCCCCTACTTCCCAAGGGAATGCTCGATTTTCGGGGAATTGCTGTCTATGCGCCACTAATCGGAATTTTTATCGGTAGTGCGATCGCCTGCTTAGATCTCCTGTTAGGACTACTTAAACCTACACCTGAATTTATTTATCTGCGATCGCTACTTACGATTTTATTAGGATTATTAATCACGGGCGGTTTACATCTCGACGGGGCAATGGATACTGCCGACGGGCTTGCCGTTACCGATCCCAATCGTCGCCTTGAGGTGATGGCGGATAGTAATACGGGAGCCTTTGGAGCAATGGCAGCGATCGCTATTTTGCTTTTTAAAGTTGTTGCGCTTGCGGCGATTACAGATCAGCGATTTTGGATTTTAGCCAATGTTTGGGCTTGGGCAAGGTGGGGACAGTTACGAGCAATCATGGCTTATCCCTATCTCAAAGTGATCGGCAAGGGCAAATTTCATCAAGAAGATTTGCATCACTGGCAGGTGTGGCTAGTAGCGATTTTATTGACGATGAGTAATTTAGCGATCGCCTATTTTTTCCATGCAATTTATTTGGGAATTGGTATAACGCTGATTGGTTTTATCCTTGCATGGCTCATTGGTGCATGGTTTAATCGTCAACTTGGTGGACATACGGGCGATACTTACGGTGCGATCGTCGAGTGGACAGAAGCCCTGAGTTTAGTAGCGATCGCCTACTTGTAAATTCTTCAAGTTTGCAAGGTAAAATAATCCACTAACTTCAATGCAAATATCTTTGACTTAATTGCCGTTGAGATTCTTTCTCCTGTCCAGATTCAGGTTTTAAAGGCTCGATTCCCTAAATCTCCTCCTGTCTTAACTGTTGCTTGGGCGATCGAATCCATTGCTTTCCTTGGGGGGTATCTTGAGCATCGTCGTAAGTCTCCCATTGGTATCCAAGTCCTCTGGCGTGGTTGGTCTAATTTACGTGATCTTTGTCGAGGCAGGCTTCTTGCTCAAATTCATACTTAACGGGAAAAGTAAGATCGCAACGCGCCCAGTAAAGCCTTCAAACCTTGAAACTAGGTTGACACTACTAAGCATAAATACTCATTCGCATAAATTTAATAGCAAATAAGTGACAATTATTTGTTGTAAAGTATTTCTAAGATAGATTAAGGTTTTAAATATTCTAAATGTAGAGACGATACAGGGTTTTATTGAATCTTTATCGCCTTACGCTTTGCTTTTAGTAATTTAATTGCTTCTGAATCAGCACCTTTTAGCCAAACTAATCGATGCCCTTGAAGCTCTGCACAATGTTCTTTTAATTTTTCTTGCCAACCTTGCCAGTGTGAAATGTCTTTCATATTTTCTAACAGTCCCCAACTTTCTTCCTGTTTGGTTAATTTGGCAAATTTCTCATACTGCGGGTAGTCGGATAAGACATAGGTATCTTTGGAATGTAGTACGGGGGGATTATCGGAGTTGTGATAGTCACGATAACGAACCTGTAAATCTCTCAGGTCGATTTGCATTGAAGCTTGCATCTTTGGATGGGGATCTCGATCAAAGTCGGGATAAAACAGATAGCTGATTTTGGGTTTGTGAAGATGAAATTTGATTAGTGTGGCTCCATCCATTCTGCCAATGGTACGGCTGGCACATCCTTCATAAAGTCTGAGCATGGTATCTAGATGTTCTAGTGCTGAGATATGCACGTAGAGGGCTTGATGATCTAGTCGCCCAATTTTGCTGTTTCGACAACAGGTAGCGATGAATCCTTCCCGACCTAAATTAAATAACATCAGGTCAGCCGTGGTACTTGCTCCTTGGTAAGATCCGAATAAGGATTTGATATCGGTTTGATATTGTTTAGAAAGTTGACTTGATTTGAGCCGTTTGTAAGGGTTGTCAAAGTTGCTGAGGGCTAGGAATACTAAAATATCTTGGCGGCGCTTATCAGCGATCGCATCCCATTCGTCTTGATTGGTGGCGCTGA
The DNA here is from genome assembly GCA_020404105.1 of Pseudanabaena sp. M53BS1SP1A06MG. Taxonomy (GTDB): domain Bacteria; phylum Cyanobacteriota; class Cyanobacteriia; order Pseudanabaenales; family Pseudanabaenaceae; genus Pseudanabaena; species Pseudanabaena mucicola_A. The sequence goes on from JADBWH010000022.1 coordinate 26,067, forward strand.
CGATCAAGTTAAAGGCACGGCGTACTGTCCCAAATTCTGTTAGTAACGGCTCAAAGTTTGACAGTTCTTCGCCGACGGGTAATCTGCCTCTCTCTGTGAAGAAATCCATGAGGGGATTAAGTAATTCACGATAGTCTTCAAAGCGTTTGGAGACAAGGCGGATTCTGGGTGTGGTAGCTCTTGAGCGAAAACGTGATGCTCTAAAGCTTTGCGCTAGCATTTCATCGCGAAATACAAAATAAATGCCGAGAGCAACAGGAACTGAATCTACGCCTAATACTTGATCGATATAGAGTTTGAGTTCTTCTTGTTCATAGTATTTCTGAAATGTGTTACGGCTACTCACTACGCCATCACTGTAAGCGATTTGTCCTTTGCCGACATCACCGATTAAAACTTGTGCTGATACTATCAAAACTTTTTGCGTTAATTCCCATGCTTTGATTAGTGCTTCTCTTCTTTCGATCTGTGATTCGATGACGTTGATAATATAGCCGAGGTTGACGATTTCGGCGCTGGTACGATCGCTTTGTGGTCGATAGTATGGGTCCCAACCTGTGCTAGTAAAACCGCGATCGCTAATTCTTTTGATATCTTCACCATGACCACAGCCATAGTCAAAGAAGGTTGTGTTTTCTGTAAATAGTCCTGCTTCTAGGGCGAGGCGAACGGGTTTGGATAGGTCAGGACGATGAATGGCAGCTTTATGGCGATCAATTTTGATGTTTCCCTCACCCCCAGCCCCTCTCCCAGAAGGAGAGGGGAGCAAGATAACTTGATGATCTTTAAGTTCAACGTTGTATTCCTGTAAACGTTGTTCCCATCCTTTGCGAGTGCCAATGGTGCGCGTCTCATGAAATAAGCCGATCGCTTCTTCTTGTTTGGTTAGTTGAGTAAATATCTGATAAAGCGGATAGTCTTGATTTACGAAGGTTTCTTTGCGATGTAGGATTGGCGGATTGGAAGATTGGTAATAATCGCGCTGTTGAGTGGTTTGGGTTTGGAGGTCAACTTGAATACTTTGATGCAATGCAGGATGTGGGTCAGTATCAAATTCTGGATAGAACAGGTAGGAGATTTTGGGTTGTTCGTAGTTGAATTTGATGATGGTGAATTTGCTTTCTTTGGGAAGTAGTGATCTGGCTTGGCGATCGCATTCTTGTAATTGTGGAGATAAAGAGGCGATCGAGGAGAAGTGGACATAAAGCGCGTTGGGTAACTTTTTGCCGACATTACTTTGTTGACATAGGTTAATTATTTGATTGTGATCACACCCTATAATCATTGCAGGAGCAAACTAATCCAAATATATGTATCCAGAATACTCCCTTGGCAAATATCTAACACTAAAAGATTTTTGTACTTGTACACATACATACCATAAGTATTGTGACAAAATTAATCCTTACCCACAAACCAATATTGAAGAAACCCTACTAGCACTGAAGAATTTGCATCAGTGGATTATCGATCCAGTAATTGAGTATTTTGGAAAGGATAGTTTTTGCTTGACCTATGGGTTTTGCTCGCCTGATTTGAAAAGATGGTTAGCAAAAAAAGATCCTGAAACAGGTCTAAAAAATGGACGTGTTGCTCCAGAAATCGATCAACATATGGCTCATGAAGTGAATAAAAATGGCAATTACTACTGTTCCCGTTTAGGAGCAGCCTGCGATTTTAAAATCACAAACACTCCCAGTGATGTGGTTATAGAATGGATTTTAACAAACCGATTACCCTTTGATTCACTATACTTTTATGGGTTAGAGAGATCGCTGCATATTAGCTATGGATCTCAGCACAAGCGAGATATTCGTGCATTTAATGATCGTGGTGTTCCCACTCAAAAGGGTATTGAGAGTTGGGTTAAACTTGCTAAGGAAATTTAAGAGCAAATATAGTTCACAATTAGTTTCAATTTATGGCAAAGTCTGTATATTGCCGAAGATTAGGCGGATCGAAACCAAGTACTATATCTTGTTTGGGAATTCCCATTTCAACTAATTCATTGGCTGCACCAATTTCAGTTCCGTCTTGTTGAATCCAAATTTTGCCATCAATAATATCTATATGGATAACTACGCCATAGCAACGTTTAGAATCGCGCCAACCAACATAAACAAGCTGATAATGATCGCGTTCTGCATCAATAATTATTTGAGCTTGAATGCGATCGTCCCAAACATGTCGAGCATGATTTTCTAAGACAGTTTTTATGTACTGACGGTATTGGGTAATGGTATCCATTTTTCTAGACTCTCAGATGCGATTGAATAAGTAATTAAATAAAGTCGATTTTGGGTAACTAGTTCTTGTACAAAGGGCGTTAAGAAGAAGCGATCGTATATATGGATAGGGATCATGGGTAATCGTCCAGCCGTCTTTTTGTAAGGCATTTTTAACAATGTCATGGAATAGATCGCGGGCTGACATAGAAATTGTTGTTAAAATCTCAGTCTATCCTATAAGCAAGTCGTTCAACTCATTTGCGGATTTTTTATCACTTTTAAATGGGTAGTTTCAGCATCTATCCTCAATTATTTGACTAATGCCTAGAATTAAATCCTCAAGCTTTTTTATATTTGGATCGCCTGCAAGATAACCAATACCACGATGCAAATGAAGGCGAAACTGAGTGGCTAGAGTTTCTTTGTCTATACTTAGTCCATCATTGTAGCAACGTTGCTTGAGAGCAACAATGAGAATGTCTGATAGATTGCCAGCAAAAACTTGCCAAGTCATCTCTACATTGCTATCAGTGACAATATTAATAATTGATGGGGGAGTTGGTTCGGCGAGGGATTTACATAGCGCCCATCGACAGAGAACATTCCAATTCTCGATATGGGTAGCTCGTTTGAGTTTGAGGAGTTGCTCTCTGGCATTTTGAGAGATGCGGATGCGATCAATAGGGGGTTCCATGGGTTAGGTGATTGGGAATTGGTGATTGGTGATTGATTACCAGAAGTAACCTGATCTTATTGAGGTACGATTGATTGATTCGTCGTAGTCTAGGATATATTCGTGGGCGATTAGTTGATTTTGGCGGAGGCGTGTTACTTCTTCTTTGCCGATTTCGGTATCAGTTGAAAGCAGAATCACCTGTTGGCTGGCATTGGGGAAATAGCGATCAAGCAGATTTAAACGATGGGATGAGTCCAGACGACCAAGAGGTGTGTCAATGACGACAGGCAACTGGCAACATGAAACACGGGCTAGTCCCCACAAAAAGGCTATCGCTAACATTTGTTTTTCACCTGCGGAAAGGCGATGTTTTGGGATGGACTTACCTTCAGCATTATATAGCTCTAGTCGAAAGGTTTCAGGAGCGATCGTGATGCGATGTACAAGACGGGATTTGTGTAGAAGATGGAGAAAACATTCAGTGACACTATTTTCTAATTGAGCAATTTTATGGGCGGTGAGTTCCTTTCTAAAGGCATCCATAGTTGCTTGTACTTTACCAACGGACTGAAAGAAAAACTCTAAATTGCTTCTTGCGACTATAGTTGTTCCATAATTTTCTAGTTCTCTTTTACTAGAAGCTAACTTGCGTTCTAAAAGTGCTAAGTTACGTTGGGAATCATCTAGCTGATTGACTAGAGATTCACACAGTGCTTCAGCTTCTTCTTTTTTCTGTAAGAGTTGTTGATAGATTTCTGGACTTGCCGCAGAGGCAATCACATTTTGGATTTGAGAGCTTTCACGATCGCAAGATTCTAGTTTTTGCAATGCCACACTTGATAAAGCAAGGTTTTTGGGTAAATCTTGCTCTAAAAGATTGGATAGAGAATTTACTAGATCGAGATCGCTACCTAGCCATATTTCTCCATGCTGCGATTCATCTTCGAGTTGGGAAAGTTCTGTTTCTAAAAACTCTTGGACTAAGCGAGTGTACTTTTTAGGGAGTTGTTGCTCTACAAATTCTGATAGTTTGCGATCACGCTCTTTGATTAGATCTAGAGCAGCTTTAGCTTTTTGCAGATGTAGCTCTTTTTGGCTTTGGGAAAGTGCTTGTTCTAACAGAGGTGATTTAATCAACATCAGGGGTAAACAAGTTTCTGCTAAATCTAGCAATAACTTTCTTTGTTGATCTGCTTCTTCTTTGAGCCTTTGATAATTTTGCTCTAGTTCTTGCTTATCTCCCGCCGCTTTCCCGCCTTTACGCATGAATTCACGTTCTGCTTCTGCAAGGTTAACTTGAGCTTGTTTTAAGTCAACTTCTAGTTGGCTTTTATGTGCTGCTTCTAATTCAATTTCTGCGGATTGTTGAGCAATAAGGGATTCGATCTCTGTAAGTTTATTAAAAGCCTCTGTATCAGACGATTCACGCCGTTTTTTGCTGGTTAAGACTTCCAAATCAATTTCTAAGCGATCGACTAGCTCTAATCCGAGAATCGTGCGAATAGCATCGACAATGCCCTGTGTGGGAGTGTCTTGCAGTGCCAATTCTCGGATTTGTTCCCCATCAAATAGAAATAAGCCCGAAATCCCTATAGGTATAATCTCTTCAATAAATTCATCCCATGTGTTAGTCAGAGTTTCGTTATTCCAGCCATCGACACGGACTTCTAAAATATCGCGTCCATTTTTTGGTTGCTGTGTCCAGCGACGGGAGATCGAGATCGGAACTTGACGCAGTTCAGATTTATTGAAGTTGGCTTGTTCAAAGACTAATTCGATCGCTGCTTCTTCGCCAATTTTGGCTTCACGATTGACGCTTTGAGAGAGAAATTCGCCATAGCTGAGGTTGCCTCTTGTGGAGCATTGGGCTTTTGCGCCGTATAGGACAAGGCGAAGGGCATCGATAAAGGTAGTTTTGCCACCACCATTTAAGCCACCTAGTAGGACGATTGGTGGATGGTCTTGACTGATATCGACAGAAAGATTGATCGTGTGCTTTCCTTGGTAAGCACCAAAATTTTGCAGAGTTAATTCGCGAAAAATCAAGACTGTACCTCTGCGACTGGGGAACCAAATTTCATGGATGTCCAACTATTAGCCTGTGAATTAGCTTTTGGATTAGCCTGCTCAGCAGCTTCTGATTCGGTAGGTTTAGTTGGTTGTCCTAGGGCAAGTTGACGCACTTTATCTACATCTCCTTTCTCGGCAGCATCTTTGATATTTTTGAAACGATGGGCGTTTTGAATTGCTTCTTCTGGCGATCGCGAACTGGTTTCAAAGCACTTTTCGAGGGCTTCATAGATACCAACGCGGCGCATTTTGCCATAATGCTGCTTTTCAACGCTGAGCAGTTTGGTGGAGAGTTCGAGGTGCATGGCATTATCACCGCAAAGCCTAGCTAGGATTTCCCATTCATCGGCTCCTAACAGGCTTTGATTATTGGGATTGTTGATATCGTGGAATTTTTCGCCCGTTACTTCTAGATAAATATGGGGCAATGCATCATCAAATTCATGTTTGTCTTCGCGCCAAATCCGCCTAATTTCGCTAAGTTCAGCTTGAGTGATTAGCTCGATCGCTTGCATTTCAGGAGGTGCATTTTTACGCGCTTCAGTTTGTGCTTTGAGTAATTCCCTCAGCCAATTTTCACGCCATGTTTTGGTATAAGGCCCGGGGATCGGCTTGACTTCTTGTTTGCCGTCGCTGTTGTGGGTAAATAGCTGCACGTTGCCACTCATACGGCGAAAGTCGCGTTTGTCCCAATCATCTGGACTATCAAGGGCATTTCGCAAATCTAGCATGGGCTGCATCCATTCTTTTTCGTCATCATTGAGGATCATCGCTTCCATCGATTTGTCTTTGTTGACGAGGGTGCAGACCCAGCAACCAAAGCGGGAGTCACCACAGCTAGGCGTATTGCTATCGATCACCAAAGGACATTCATTGTCGGCAGTTGCGCCACGATACATGGTGAAGAGGTCTTGATTGCTGTTGCCCCAAGGGTTGGGATATTGCATGAGGTATAGCCATACTTCGCTGTTACTCCAGTCGGCAATGGGGCTATAGATTAAAGAATTGGGGAGGCTCCCGCTATAAAGCAGGGAAGTAAGATTGCTGTCACCAATGCGATCGCCAATACTACCCATTTCATGATCGTTCATTGATCGCGATCGCCTAGAGCTTTCGGCTTTGCGTGTGCCAAGGACGATGATTACTTCGCCTTTAGCGCGGACAACGTTTTGGACAAATTGATTAGATGGTTTGATCTTGAGGCGATCGGTACACCATCTAAAGCCGTTGCGGGGTGCGGGGTAGCCTTTGCCGATAAGGTTGACCCAGAAGGTGTCTTTGACATCGGGAAATAGTAAATTTGCCGTGATGGGTAAGCCTTGCTCATCTGAGGCAGCTTGCATATTTGATATTGATCGCTTCACCCATGCAGCTACGATGGGGTTTTCAACGCGAGTGTCGGTGGTGATGACGTGAATCTGTTTGGTGCGGCGATCGCTTGGTAGTTGTTGGATGGCTTGCCAAACGAGTTGCAGGGTGGCGGTGGAGTCTTTGCCGCCTGAATAGCCAATAATCCAAGGAATTTCGTCATGGCAATACAACTGCTGGATCTCAATTATGAGGGCTTTGATGTCTTCGATTAATTGGGGTGCAGTACGCTGTGGTTCGGTCATGGTTGGTAGATTTGCCTTGTTTTTCGGGATATCCCTATTACTGTTGTAGTCCAAATGGACTACAAATGGCAAGATGAAAACTAAAGCCTTTGAATTGGCAAATTAGCATTAGCAAATTATTTATCCCCGAATCACCGTAATATCTCGACCTGCGGGACTTATCGCGCTCTCCGTGATAGTGCGATCGCTGAGTGGGGGCAAATCTTCACGGCGATCAAAGATCACTAACCAACCTGTATCTAAATTCAGCCCCGATAGATATTTATCCAATTGCTTTAAGCCTTCATTAAGTGGGTCTGGTTTGCGATCGCGCCATACTTTTAGCTCCATTCCCAAAGTTAGCTCCCCATAACGCAAACAAATGTCCATTCGTCCTGAGCCAACTGCATATTCCCGCTCCAAACTACCACCACCATTGACGACCCGATGCAAAAATGCCATTAATACTAAATGGGGGGCAATTTCTGGATAGGGCGTACTTTTAAATAGAGGCTCTCCATGCTGTCGCCAAAAATCGATGAAAGAATCTAAAAGCGCTTGGGCATCTAGTTTACCGTTGGCATCTAACCATGTTGGTGATATTGAGGTTAATGAGGCGATTGTGATTGATGCCAATACTTTGGGAATGATTTCTCGATAGATTGGATTAGCAATCTGGATACCGCCTCGACTATCCCGATTACATAGCCCTAGATCCAAGACATAACGCAGATCATCCTCTGGAGTATTTACCAATTCTTGCCCCGATAAAATTGGCTGCATAATCACCCTTACTCTATCTTCGCGCAGCCTTTCAGCTAGGCTGTCTAAATGGGTATCTTGTCTTTGAATCAAAATCTCTTTGGCTTGGTTTACGAGTTCAGGTGTAATTGGAATATTGGGATCTTTGGCGATATATTCGGTGATTTCTTTGGCGATCGCATTGACCAGCCATGGCTGTCCCTGTGTCAAATGGAATGCTAACTCTATCGCTTCTTCTGTAAATATTTGTCCTGTCGCTTCTGTATGTTGTTGATAGAGATTTCTCACTTCTTCTAGGCTAAAATTGCTCAGCGTGAAGGAACGTACTTTGATGTTAAAGGGGCTTGAGGTATTGAGTCTTTCGCCGCCTCCTGATGCATATTTATAATCGCGGACATCTCGCATTCCCACTAGGGCAACTGATTGGGGAAATCCCTGTGGACGACGAGGAAAGCCATCTCTTAGCTGTCGCAATACTGTAATTAAGGTTTGATTTTGTAATGAGTCTATTTCGTCAATAAATAGCACTAATGGTCTTGGGGATAATTCTGACCATACTTTTAAAAAATTACCGATGCGTTGTGGCGGTTGATTAGGATTGTGAATGGGTGGTTTTAATTCGTCTGTCAACCAAAAATCTGCTGCATCTCGCCATGCTGATAGGATCGCTTGTTCTGCTTTTTCGGGTTCATCGGGAAAGGCTGACCCTACTTCCACTGACACCATGACGGCGTTATATTTGCCACTGGCGGTTAGCTCTTGGGCTAGTGACATCATCGCTGTGGTTTTGCCTGTTTGTCTTGGAGCATGGATGACGAAGTAATTTTCTTGGGCGATTAAATCAACTAATTCGGGCAGGCGATCGCTTGCTGGCAGCATATAGTGAATGTCAGCTTTACAAGGATCTGCGGTATTAAACCATTTTTTCTTCATGTCAGCCATTTAATATAATTCAAACTTAGCAGAACAGTTTATCCCCGAATCACGGTAATATTTCGCCCTGCGGGACTGATTGCGCTCTCAGTGGTTGTCCGATCGCTTAGTGGTGGTAAACCCTCACGGCGATCAAATATCACTAACCAACCTGTATCTAAATTCAATCCCGATAGATATTTATCCAATTGCTTTAAACCTTCATTAAGTGGGTCTGGTTTCTTGTCTCGCCATACTTTTAGCTCCATTGCCAAAGTCACTTTGCCATAGCGTAAACATAAATCCATTCGTCCCGAACCGATCGCATATTCGCGTTCTAATGTCCCTTTTCCATTGACCACCCGATGCAAAAATGCCATCAATACTAAATGGGGTGCAATCTCTGGATATGGGGTACTTTTAAACAATGGTTCTCCATGCTGTCGCCAAAATTCTAGAAATGACTCTAACAAGCTTTCAGGTACAAATTCTCCCTGTTCAGTTAGCCAAATTGGTTGAATATATCCCATTGAAGCCGATGTCACATAGGCAAGCACTCTGGGCAGTACCTCTTGATAAATGGGATTGGCGATCGCTAATCCATTCTCATTGCTACATAAACCTAAATCCAAAACATAGCGCACGTCATCCTGTGGCACATCTGGCAATTCTTGCCCTGCAAGGATCGGCTGAATGATCGCTCTTACCCGTTCTTCGCGCAATCTCTCGGCTAGGCTATCTAAATGGGTATCTTGTATTTGAATCAAAATCTCTTTGGCTTGGTTTACGAGTTCAGGTGTAATTGGAATATGAGGATCTTTGGCGATATATTCGGTGATTTCTTTGGCGATCGCATTCACTAGCCATGGCTGTCCCTGTGTTAAATGAAATGCTAACTCTATCGCTTCTTCTGTAAATATTTGTCCTGTCGCTTCTGTATGTTGTTGATAGAGATTTCTCACTTCTTCTAGGTTAAAATTACTAAGTGTGAAGGAACGTACTTTGATATTAAAAGGACTAGATGTATTTAGGCGATCGCTTCCTCCTGATGCATATTTATAATCTCGTACATCGCGCATTCCCACTAGGGCAACTGATTGGGGAAAGCCCTGCGGACGATTTGGGAAACCCGATCTTAATTGCCTTAATACAGAAACTAATGTTTCATTGCTCAAAGCGTCAATTTCATCTAAAAAGACGACTAACGGGCGGGATGATTTTTCTGCCCAGTTGCTTAGGTTTGTGCCAATTCTTGCACCTGCGTCTGCTTCTAACCATTGCTGCGGTTGTAATTCTCTAGGCAAACGAAACCGTATCGATTGCTTCCATTCATCTAAAATAGCGAGTTCGGCTGCTCCCACATCGTCTGAAAAGACTGCACCAACTTCAAGAGATAGCATCACCGATGTATATCGACCACTGGCGGTTAGTTCTTGGGCTAATGCCATCATGGCGGTGGTTTTGCCTGTTTGTCTTGGGGCATGGATGACGAAGTAATTTTCTTGGGCGATTAACTGCTCTAGCTCTGGCAGGCGATCGCTTGCTGGCAGCATATAGTGAATGTCAGCTTTACAAGGACCTGCGGTATTAAACCATTTCTTCATCATGTCAGCTATTTAACGGGCATATACTGTTTCAATATATAGCAAGGAGCTAAGCCAACCTAATCCTGTAAATGAGGAGATTGTGAAATGGATAAAGTAGGTAAATATCGGGAGTATGTGCAAAGTTTGTTGTCTCGGTATGTGAGTGGTGATGTGTCAGATGATGAGGTTGAGTTGCAACTGATTTTTGATGTAGAAAGGGATCATTATCAGTGGCTCAATATTGGCTGGCAAGACTTAACTCGTGTGTATCGATGTGTTATGCATTTTGATATTAAGGATGGCAAGATTTGGCTGCAACAGAATTTGACTGATCAAAATCCTGCGGATGAGTTAAGTGCTATGGGTGTGGAAAGGCAAGATATTGTGTTGGGTTTGCAACCACCACATAAGCGTCCATATAGAGATTATGGTGTTGCCTAAAATCTTAATCATTATCAAGACAAGCTTTAATGGCTATGCTTTTGGGTTGTCAAAGCTTTAATCAAACTGCAACTATCCTAGCCCCCATAAACCTATCATTTCGCAGCAAGATAACATAGAACTTGAAGGATAACAATCACGATGCCACTGTTCATATGATGCACCAGTAGAGTTCTCATTCTCCCAATTTTTTATCTTTTCTATTTCAATATTAATGTCTTCCCATAAATCCGTTAAATTTTCTGGCAAATTTTCTGATGTCCATAGACCTCTTTCTTCTCCCATTGGCTGCCACCAAAAATTCAAATCATTTATTGTTACATTTGCTGATTGGATCATGTAAGAACAAGAGGCTGTAGCTACTCTTAACAATAAAGAGGCACGAGAAATAACTTGCAGATGATGTCGTGGATCATTTGTATTAGATTGTTTGTGAGCTTCATCAAACACAATGGGATTATTCGGCTCACTTCTTCTAGTTAAGAAATTCTTTAACAATGAATTTGTAGCAATCGATGTATCTCCTATAGACGTAAACATCCTAGTAATGCGTTCTTCAAACCCATGATGATTATTGCTAGGTGGGTCTCCCGTAATAGCCTCAAACAACATTTCTAAGCTTAATCTCAAAATATGCCTATCTATATAACTAAAACCAGCACTTCCAGAAGGCTCGCAGATTGACCATAGATTGTGAACAAATTTAGATGTATCTAATACATTTAGGGGGGAAACAAAATTAAGACGTGAAGGACGATAACTTGCTTCATTTCTTGAATCGTGATCAGCGCTAAGGCGTTGTATATCAAGTCCCCATGTCTTAAGCCATTTTTTCGCTATGATATTTGGGTTTCCTCCTTGACTAAAAGCATTTAGCCAATCATTAAGAGTCCTACCATTTACTTGAATTAACTCAGCAACAAGAAAACTAGAACTTAACATGGAATGGTCAGCCCAAGACTCAAGGCACTTCCAAACCATCTCATGAGTAGTTCCATTAATTTTATGGCAAACACCATTTCCATATAGTACAAAATGTTGTTTATTGAAAATTCCTATTCCTACTGTAGCTAGTAAAGACATAGCTGCACGTAACTCAGCATAATATGCAAGATGCCTTGCACTCGCAGGATCGCAGCGCATGTGACTTGATAATGCTCTACTAAGATAATTCCAGCCATCGTTACAGTGAAGCAAAGTAGATGCAGCTATGTACTGTGATAAGTCCGTGTGATTAATTGAACTATTATTACAGTCGCTCTCTATTCTATTTGTCGTATCAACACGATAGCAGTTATTAGGGGCAAGCCAATCTCCATCAGAGAAAAAAGATCGCAAGTTTGCAAAGGCATTTTGAACAGCGAGGTCTGATGTCCCAGCTAAAACTAGTATTTGATTTGGACCTAGACTAGGCATTCTTTTTTTAATATCCCAAGATTTGAATAACTTCCTTAGCGGCAATACCAACATCTCCCCGATCAATTGAAAGATGTGATAGCAACTGTTTTCTAAGTTCTTTATAACCAGCCCCACCACGAATAGCTGCTTTACGAAGACGCTCATCATCTGATAAATTAGGAGCAGAAGAAGAGCGCCAATCATACGTTACTAGACTATTCGCTATATCAATCAGAAATCTTCCTACAGCTTGCTTAGTCAGAGATTCTATAGCCATACTTATTGCTTCATGCTCAGGAGAATTAGAAATTTCGCCAACATCCCAATCACTAAGCCTAAGTTTTTGTGCCCTTACATAGCAAAGATCGTTAGTGATGTACAAAACCCCTCGAGTACCTATGTTTGTATTAAAGTGAGTATCCTGAGAGCCAGCAAATGAAGGATCTTGACTACTAGAGGATATATTAGTTGAAGCTTCTGTTCTAGTTGAAGCTTCTGTTCTTAGAGAGAGCATCCAAGGTTCATTTGAGCTTTTGACAGCATCTTCAATCTTCTGCCACAAAAAAATAAGAAAAGCAGCTTGTTGTGCTCGGCTCCAAGGTAAAACTTCATCATCACTTCCAACAGAAGCACCAAATAATCCTCCAATGCGAATGCCTTTACCTTCCCATGCTCTAACATAAGTTGCTGTAAGAGATTTAATCCATGCTGCCTGAGTTACCATCTTCTCTGCTAACCCAGATTCTCCCAACATATTAATTCTTCTATACCAAGGACTGTCTGGATAAGACCAAAGAGCGTCTACAAGCTCTTGAGATCTACTCTCTCTATAAACTGCATGACCTTCACCTCTTTCAAGCCAATCTTCCATCCTTAAAAGTGGATACAGATCAAATGCTAAACTGGCATTTATTTTTTTAGGTTTAATATTTATTGTCCAGAATAGGTAGGCTTGCCAACTGATATCTAATCCATAAAAAGCTACAACAGGAAGTTCAAAATTCCCATCTAGAGTTTTGTCATCAAAAGCCCATAATCTATGCTGTCCATCTATAACTTCTATAGGTGGTAACCCTTGAGGCTTCCATTCTGATTGATTAAAGTTCTTAGGAAGTTTAATAATTGATTTACCAGCTTCGTCTGTAATTGAAATTAGATCATCAACATGAACTTGTTTACCTCGTCTCGTATCATTTTCGGTCAGTATATTTACAATGATGGCAGTTGGTAACCACCCAGGTTTCTTTAAATCATCAAACTGACCTGATTCTCGTTGTCTTTTATTAAGAGACGATAAAGGATATCCGTATTGGGTAAATACATTAATTTCTTTGGATCTTTCTGGATCGTGACGACGCTGAATCTCTGGACGAAATTGGGTGTTGTCCATGGTTCTACGATAGACTCCAGAAAGTGCTTTTAAATTTGGAGCTGATAAGGTGAACATGTAAAAGAATTTATTAGGGCGCGTCCTGTGATTTTTTTGATCAAAAATCACATTTTCCCATTCATTCAGCCACTGTTGAACCTTGATAGCAAAAACCTCATAAGGTTTATTGGCTTCTTCATTAATTTCCATATTAATTCTCTGTTACCTAGTAACTAAATTGACAATAGGTTACTCAAATCAAAATCACCATTTTTATTAGCCATTTCATCCCTTTCAGAACTTAGAAACAGCAAAATACGTTCTAAATGATCAACTGATCCTTTGATTTCATTGTCAATTATTTCTAGCCCTGCATTAGCATACTCCTCAAAAATCTTGATCCGCGACTCCTCAGCCTCATCATTGTCAGCAAGCACCCTAGGGTTTTTAGTTGCAACTACAGCCAAAAGTTTCACTACTTTATCATATTTTCTAAAAACATCATACGGGATTGGATCTGGATCTTTTTTTGAGAACTCACCAAAAGGCTCACGGCGATCGCGCTTTGCCCCCAAAGCCGCCGCAAATACCAGAACCTCCGCATAAGTTTGGAATGGCTTAGTCGTATCATCCGCCCCCTCAGCCCTCAAAGACTTTACTAACTCCGCCTTATCCTTCGCGATCTTTACCCTTGCATCAGCCATTCTTACTTATTCCTTGTTACCCAATCTAAAAACATCTTACACACAAGCGATCGATTGATTAACTTCAGTCACCATCAAACCAGCCATCATCAACAAGCGATCAGACTGATGACGAGTATGCAAAGCCAAAAGCGATCGTGTCTCTACAGGAAAAGCTTGCCACCAAGCTAATAACTCCCTATGCATAGTCGCCAAATCAATCAAAAACTCTTGGGGAACATTCGGCGCACACCAATCAATTGCCAAAGCTGCCTCACGCAAAGAAAGCTTAGTCAATTCATCATAAGCAGGTGAACCAGCATAACGAGAGATATTAGATAGCGTTGAAGCAATATTCCCCAACTGTTGCTGCCAACTCAAAGTTTTAAATCTTTCGTAAAGACTATGACGCTCCATTACACCACCTCCAAAAGATAACGAACAATTTTTTCAATTCTTGACTTCAATTGCAAATCTCTAACTTCCATTGTCACATTTTGTTGACAATGAAGCTCACCACCACCAGCTAAAATTTCTTTAGCCACATCAACCGCCAGCTTAATTCGTAAGCCAAAAAACGGTTCTGCCATTTCTCTGATTTTTTCTGAATTAGTAGGTTCTCGAATAATGATCATAGAAATTTTGAGTTGTCTGTATTTTTTTAAGATTTAAATCATTTCTGCCTCCATTGGTTGCAGAAATGATTTAAATCTTAAAAGTCTGCAATAGCCATCTAGCGATCGCGCTATCATCTTCAGCTTGACTGCGTTTAAGCGCCTCTTCAACTATGGCAATACTCAAACCCTCTAAAACCTGTGACTCTCTAATTGTGCCACTACGCCCCCCTGACATTTCAAAAGCATAAACCTGTGACTCGCCGCCATTCACTACCCAATATTCCTTTACTCCCAACTGCTCATACAAAATCCGCTTGCGCCCCAAGTCATCATTCAGGGATGTCGTAGCAATTTCTACCACTAAATGGGGAATCTCAAAACTATCAAGATCGATAGAACTATTATTTTGAGGAGGTAACAAAAAACTATCGCCAATATAAAAAGAGCAGTCAGGCTGGCATTCTTGCAAACCTGTTTTCCGAAAACTAGTATTAGTCAGCTTGAGAATACGCATATTTTTAGCGATCGCAAATAGACTAATTACATCATAAACAACCGAATTATTGCGCCCATGCAAAGGTCCCAAAGCCGCCATCTCAATCCTCATTGTGTCGTGATCATAATAAAATCTAGCTCTCTCTGCATAAGCAGGATCTTCAGATAAAGTTTGAAACTCGTCCCAAGTTGCCTTAACCCAGCGATCGCTAACAATCTCAGCTTTAGGAGCCGTAGTTGTATTAACCATGATTCACCTCCAAGACTTCGGTATATTCATATTCATAGGCACTCTTTCGCACCAATGGATAGTTCTTACCATAGAGAACGATGTCATCGGTTTGCGTATCAGGTTTATTGGAGTTGAATACAAACACATATTCCTTACCCACACGAGGAGTCATTTCCTCGGCAACCTCCACCCGCCATTGGGTTTTAGAAACCATCACTACAAGCTGGTTTGCCAACTGGGGAATCAATCTTGCCACTTGCCGACGGTAGATTTCATCAAGGCTACCAAAGGGCGAATCCATCACCATCGGGAAAGTACTGCTATCGGGTCCCATGACTAGACCTGACTTGCTCCATTCCCTCACGCGATCGATGATGCTGCCGATAAAAGATAAACTGAGTATTTGATTCTCTCCTGTCGAAGCTCCTGATTGAACTTCTTGACCAGCCACAGTTTCCACTAAGCTAAGTTCATATTTTTCACTTAGTCTTGGTGTTTGCGCTTTGAACGAGATCTGGCTAAAGATTTCACAGATCCGAGTTTCCAATTGCTTGCGGAATAGCTCATTGCGATTAGTCTTTAACTCAATCAGGAGATCGATCGCCTGTTGGGCTGCATCAATACGCTTTTGGGCAAGCCTTTGCTTACCTTCATTTTGCTTACTGCTCTTGATTTGCTTCTGAAGATTTTCAATTTGCCCTTGATAATCAGTCCATTTCTGGAGCTTCTTACCCTTCTCTAAGGTTAAATCTTCAACCTTGCGATCGATCTCATCAAGGCGAGTTTGCATTAGCCGAATATCCTCAATGGGACTCTTGCGTAACTGTTCGCTGATTGTTTCTAACTCTAACTCAAGGCGAGAGATTGCTGTTTTGAGGTGATTGATACTCGATTGCTTGGTATCAATACCTTGCCAAAAATCCGTAGCCTGTTTTTCTACCTCATCGACAAAACCTTCCAGTTTCAAAGTTGCAGTTTCTACATCTGCTAAACCTGCCTTCTCTAGCCAAGACTTGACCTGCTCATAGTTAGGGGAGCCATCATGCAATGCTGCACCACAGATACATTTACGCCGTTCTAATAGGTCTACCACAAAGGTCTGTTTAATATCCGCAGGTAGTTCGCCGCGTTCATGTAGCCCCTCAACTAACCCACGAAAATCAGCGATCGCACTCGTTAGAAATACACTATAGCCTTTGGTAGAAATATCTGTCTTCAGTTGGTTCTTTAAACCTCGTAGGTTACTGCGGTTTTCCCGTTCTTGTTGCTCAAGAGCCTCACGCCGCTTTTGGATTTCATCAATACCACCTAATTCTGTCAAGCGTTGATTGCAAGACACCTTTAGCTGGTTTTGCGCGTCTAGTTCCTGTTCGATTTCTTTAATTCGCAGTTCGCATTCAGCACTATCACTCTCTAGCTTTTGCTTTTGCGAAATCAAGGTTTTAGTTTGAGCATCGCCAATATTTTTGAGTTCATCCTCAAGGGACTTTCTCGCTTCTTTAAGATGTTTAATCGCATTGTCTAAAACCTGCACACCCAAAAGCTTTTTGGTTGCCTCAGCAATCTCATTACGATTGTCTGATCGCACAATCTGCTCAATTCGCTCACCATCAAAGAAGAAGTACTGATGCAAACTCTTAGGTAAAATCCCATTAATTACAGCTTCAGGATGATTTTGAGTCACCCAACGTCCATCATCTCCCGCCACTTGCAGAAATAATTCACTTTTGTTGTACTGAATATTTTTCTCTCCATTATTGGCAAGCTTATAGGCTCGGGTTAGCCGCCTCACCCGATAACGTTTCCCATCATGCTCAAATAGAACCTCTGCCCAGCATTCTACGGGCTGATTTAATTGTGATTCAGCGATCGCCTGACGATTGACAAGTTGGTCGGAGTCGCCAAAGGCTGAGGTGAACTTTTCGTATAGCACCCATGTAAAAGCATTGAGTAACGATGTTTTACCAGTTCCATTGTTACCATGCATGATCGTAATGTTGCGATCGTCTAATCTTGCCAGCACAATTTCAGGAGTTTGCTGATAAAAACAACGAAAATTAAATAATTTGATCGAGATTAGCTTCATTGCACAGCTTCCTTAACAATTTTGAGAATATCTTCATTAATCCGCCCCAATTCATTTTTGTCGAGCCGATCCTTTTCGATCTTTAAGACATTACGAATAATTTGTTGAACTTCAGGTGGAGCTTTTTCAATTGGCTCATGAAGACTACTTAGACTTTGAACTTTACTCATTTCCAAATACTCATACGTTTATCGATTTTATCTCAGATAAAGCCTAAATTTTCATGAATCTGTAGGTTGTCGGACAAATAGGACTTATACAAAAGAACGCATCGTAAGGGCAATTCATGAATTGCCCTTACGATGCAAATACTATAAATCCATCAACCCATAGCGTTGTTGTAAATCCAATAGCTTTAGTCTAGCCTCGCCGCCGTTATCTGCTAGATTCGCAAACTCGACAAAGCGTTGTAACTCCTTTTTGAGTAGATTACGTTCAACGTCGATTGTCTCTCTACCTAAATCAGGTGGTAACACAATCATGTCAAATAAAGTTGCGCGTTTTTTATGAGGATGCGACCTTAAAATCCTACCTCGACGCTGAATAAACTGACGGGGATTGCTGCTACTTGCTAACATAATCGCTGTTTGAATTGCAGGAATATCGACACCTTCATCTAAACAACGAATCGCTACTAGCCCCTGTAATTCACCTGTTTCAAACCAAAGCCGTAAATCCTCACGCTCATCTAAAGATGTTTCCGCAGTGTAAGTATTAACCCGATATCCTAATTCCGAGCCGAGTAACTGCGCCACTGCATCTAATTGGCGATTACTATCGGCTGTTACCTCATCTTCAACCGATCCGTCACCACAATAAATCAATGTATGTGATGTATCTAGACGTTGCTGCATCAGTTCTCGCAAAGCAACTAACTTGTTAGCAGCAGATCCCAATAACCTAGCCCTTTGCATCAATAAAGCCGCTACCATTTCGTTATCATCGCGATCGCCATCAAATGCGATCGCCCTACCAATCTTTTTCGTTAAGTCAGCATATTTCTCAGTCTCGGATTCCGTCAGTTCTACCAAAATCGGATAGTAAAGATAATGCACCAAGGCTCCTGCCCTAATTGCATCCGCTAGCGTAAATTCTGGCTGGAGCACCGAGCCAAAATAATCAAATATAGCCTCAGTTCCTTGGTCGTCAAAATATCGCTCTGGAGTTGCTGACAGCGCTAGTCTCAGCCCAACATTACGAGGTAAACTCTCAACCAAACGCCTTGACCCTAAATTATGCGCCTCATCACCCACGATTAGAGTTTTCTCAGGAAAATAACGCAACTGCGACTGTAATCCCTGCCCGATCAGCGTCGCATTTGTAGTAATTACAGTCAGAAATTTTTGATTGCCCGATCGCACATTATAAAGTTGCGTAGACAGCCGATCTTGCCAATTATGAACACTTTCAAAGGTCAAGATTGGTTCTAGCCCAAATTTTTGACATTCCCTTGACCATTGAATTACCAGATGACGATAGGGACAAACAATCAGTAAAACCTGCAACTCAATCTTTTGATAAAGTTCCGTCGCGATCGCTAGTGCCGTAATTGTCTTACCGCTACCCGTCGCCATTTTTAACGTGCCGCGTCCACTATTCTTAAACCAATTAGCGATCGCCTGTTTCTGATAGTCGCGCAATTTCAAACAAGCGGGCAATATCGGAATACCGTGATCTAGAGTTATAGCTTTAGAAATGTAATCTTGATTTGACTCTGCCATGACAGGAGTTCTCTTCGTAAACTCATCAATGGGGAACTTGTCAGGACGCAACCGTAACAGCGATCGCTTAGCGGCTTCAGGAAAATCGAGAATTTCTAACATCGGTGTGTCGTTTTCCCATAATCGCCGAAAGTTGTCGGCTTTACTCAATGTGCGCTCTCTAACTCCCTCATCCCAAGAGCAAAACACATCTATGCATTCAAAGTTATCCAGCAAAGCGCTGGCGCTCTCATTTGCCGACCCTGTAAAAGCCACAATATTTCCTGCTTTGTCCTCAAATATTCCTAACTTCTCATGATAGATACCTCGATTACGAATATCTTTTCTAATAGCAAGTTTTATTTCTAATAGATTATGACTCAATAACCAAGCCAGACAAGCAAGACGTTCTTGAACAACTTGTTCAAACTCTTGTTCCAGTTCTTTAATCAAGCTTTGAGTGATGATTTCTTCTTTTTGCTTAAGTCCCAACGCGATCGCTTCTGCGTCTTCTGCGGATAAGCTTGGAGACGCAATCAAACGCATCTTACCACCTGATTGAATAAGCGCAAGCAATCCTCCAGCAACTGAAGCCATCGATGTACTTGAAAAAAATCCTACAGCTCGACTATAGAGTATAGAATGCCTTAAACAAGGAATATAAAAATCCTGTACTAAGTCACAGTAATCACTCCGATATTCATTTTGCCAGTTGAAAGTTCTTAAGTTGCTATGCATAAAAAATCAAGATAGGAATTATCAAAAGTAATAGAATGTTATTAGCAGTTATGAGTATATTCATAAGCCAAAAAATAAATTGTTTTTATTAGGACTTACGCAAACCGAACGAATTTCTTAGGATTGAGGTAGATGTGGTGCGGGCTTCGCCCGCACCACATCTACCCAATGCGTAAGTCCTATTTATCTACTTCTTTACTTGATTGCTCTTCAGTTTGAGTTCACCAATGCAGCTTTTTAATTTTCTTTCTTTCCCTGCTTTTGTCCCACTGCTTTTTTCGACAAAAAAATTCCCACGTTGGCACTGACATTTTCTAGCATTTGCTCCCGTACTGCTATTTCTATGCCTTCTAGTGTTTTCAATTGCTCGGCATCTTTTGCTTCTGCATTCCGATACAAGATTTCTGCTATCTCTCTGGTGCAGGCTTCAAGTCTTTCTTTTTCTTCTGGTGTCATTTG
>JADBWH010000023.1 GCA_020404105.1 Pseudanabaena sp. M53BS1SP1A06MG
CGCATCGCCGCAATATAGAGCCAATGTTGCCAAACTAGTCTGGGCTTGGACAATACTTTCGATTGACCAACTTGGAGATCTTGGAAACAAACGTCAGCTCTTAGTTGTTTCTGCCCATCGTTAAGCAAGGTGTTTTTACGAATACGGATACGAAAACGGGTACATGGGTCACAAAGCAGGTAATCAAACCACTCTTCCCCCACAAATTCTCGTTTGGACAGCCGATCCATTGCGAGTTGTCTTTGTTGCCTTGATGTTTGTTGTGACAACTGCATCAATGACCTTTCTTTGTCTTAGCAAAGTGACTCATTGGAAAGTGGTCTTTGCAGTACTTACGAGTATGGGATTAATTGTAATCGGCTGTCAGCCAGAGGTTTATCGACTTGATCAACAATGGTTTATTTCCCATTACTACTACGGTGTTACTTCAGCAATTTTGATGATCATTTCAGTGGCGATCACCCAAGACATTTACAAAGATAAGAGCGATCGCTGGCGCATGGCACATATCATTCTTAACTGTTTAGCTATGATGCTATTTATCGGTCAGGGCATCACAGGCTCACGGGATTTATTAGCGATCGCTCCTAGTTGGCAACAAACTTATCTCAAGCAATGTGATTACGTTGCCAAAAACTGTCCGCAATTTTAACGAACAACAAAAAATAGCGGCACGTAGAGCCGCTATTTTTTTGACTTAGGCTAGCAACTTCTCAACTGCTGCAATTACATCTTCAGGTTGAGGAATTGTGAGGTTTTCCAAGCCGCCATTGTAGGGAGTTGGCACATCCAAGGCAGCAAGACGGACAATAGGAGCATCTAACTCATCAAAGTAATAGTCATTGATCGAAGCGATGATTTCTGAACCGATGCTGGCGCAACGCATTCCTTCTTCAACGATGACAATGCGATGGGTTTTCCGCAGTGAGGTGACGATGGTTTCTAGATCGAGAGGCTTCAAGGAAATCAAGTCAATTACTTCAGGATCGTAGCCCTTATCAACGAGGGTCTCAACTGCTTTGAGAACATGATAGCGCATTCTCGAATAGGTAAGAATCGTAACATCACTACCTTCGCGCACGATTTCTGCTTTATCGAGAGGCAGTAAATACTCCTCATCAGGAATATCTTCCTTGATGTTGTATAGCAAAACATGCTCGAAGAAAAGGATCGGATTGTCGTTGCGGATCGCCGACTTTAGTAAACCTTTAGCATTGTAAGGTGTGGAGCAAGCCACCATCTTAATCCCTGGTACTGCTTGGAAATAGGTTTCTAGACGTTGCGAATGTTCTGCACCGAGGTTGCGACCAACTCCACCGGGTCCACGAATGACGATAGGGATTTTAAAGTTACCGCCAGAGGTATAGCGCAACATCCCTGCGTTGTTAGAAATTTGGTTAAAAGCAAGAAGCAAGAAGCCCATATTCATGCCTTCAATGATGGGGCGCAAGCCTGTCATCGCTGAACCGATCGCGAGCCCTGTAAAACTGTTTTCAGCGATCGGGGTATCGAGTAGGCGTAAGTCACCATATTTCTTGTAAAGGTCTTTGGTTACTTTGTAGGAGCCGCCGTAATGCCCCACGTCTTCGCCTAGAACATAAACGGCTGGATCGCGCTCCATTTCCTCATCGATCGCCTCTCTGAGGGCGTTAAAAAAAGTAACCTCTGCCATATTTATCTATTAATGTCTACATAGTTATTGGGGCTAACGCTCAATTATAACTTTACAAAGTGTAAATATTGCACCAAAACTTACACCAAAAACTTGAGACTAAGCATAATTTGGGCAAAGCTACGGCTTGCCATCATTCCACATTAGTTAGGATGTAGGCAAACCTTAAGAAACCATTTAAGAATTACTTTTTAGTGCTAAAAGTTCTAAGAGATCCCCCTCAATCCCCCTTAAAAGGGGGAAGAATTTAATTCTCCCCCCTTTTTAAGGGGGGCTGGGGGGGATCTAAGGCAATTCTTAAATAGATTCTAAGATAGCAAGTTACATCTATATGAAACAGACTAAACCATCAAAATCTAAAAAAAAGAGATTCTCTAGCTTTGATCTAGCATCTGCTTATAAGCAGTTAGGTATCAAAACTTTAACTCATTGGGAATTACCAGATTTAGCGATGGCTCCTAGCGAATTTTTTATCAAAAGATTAGAGCGCTTGCATCGTAACTTCGATTTGCGGAGTTATGAGGAATCCAAAAAGCTGCTGATCGATGCTTTTTGCGAAGAAGCAATGGATAGTATTGACAAACTCAAAATATGGAAAGGCGGCAAAATAGAAAGTGATATTTTAATTGGCAATGCTGACTATTTAATTGCCGCTAGGCAAGACTATTTAGATACACCATTCCTATGTATTGTCGAAGCTAAACGCGATGACTTTGAGCAGGGTTTAGCTCAATGTTTAGTAGAAATGCAAGCTTGTCAATGGGAAAATCGGCAAGTAGGAAAAGAGATTGATGTTTTGGGAATTGTTACTAATGGGCAAGGATGGATATTTTATAAACTTACCCTTACCGACAAAGTCTATGAAACAGGAATGTATAGTTCTGATGATATTGCTAAGACTTTGGGAGCTTTACGTTTAGCTTTTCAGGAATGTGAGAATAATTTATAGATTTTTAGGAGTTGCCAAGCAACTCCTAAAAATCTATAAATTATTCTGCTGCACGGATCTTAAATGTTTGGCGATGGAGGTCGGTGTAACCAATGTTCTTAATCGCTTCGCGATGCTTGGGAGTTCCATAGCCTTTATTAGTAGCAATGTCATATCCTGTATAGGTTTTGGCAAGTTCAATCATTTGCCGATCGCGCCATACCTTTGCCACAATACTCGCCGCCGCGATGGAAATTGATAAAGAATCGCCCTTAACGACAGTTGTTTGGGGAATAGGCGCAGTCAGTTGAAAGCGTAAAGGCTGATTACCATCAATTAGGCAATGCTTGGGCTGAGGCTTGAGTTGAGAAATAGCTCTTTCCATTGCTAATAAACTGGCGGCGAGAATATTAATCTGGTCGATTTCTACAACCGAGGCAGTCCCAATTGCATAGTCGATCGCTACTTCACGAATGCTCTTATCTAACTGCTCACGCCTTGATACCGACAGTTTTTTGCTATCAGTTACGCCTAAATCTGCTAAATATGCCATTTTCTCAATAGGCAAAATTACTGCTGCTGCGACCACTTCCCCAAAAAGGCAACCTCGACCAACTTCATCAACTCCTGCAACGGGATAGTTGGTAATTTCTAGCGATCGTAAATCTTCTCGGTTCATATAGGAATTATAACCATGACCTTGATCAAAATCCTTACCGAATTTATGGTCATGAATTACCCAAGCAGCATGGTACACCGATTCGATTAGTGCTACCTTGGAAATATGGTTACAAGAGTAAGTAGCTCACCTTAATTAAAACCCAAACCGAGAGTTTTGTTCCACCCGCTACGCGGGCAGAACAAAACTCTCGGTTTTTAGTTTACTTATGTCTAGCTACTTATCAGATTTGTATTCATTACAAGTGCGACAAGCAAGACATAAGTTCTCAATCGTATTTAATCCTCCTTTAGAAGTTGGTTGAATATGATCGATGGTCATGGGCATACCGCTATTTGCTTCAGTCGTGAGGCAATAGCAGCAGCGTTTACGATCAATTGATTCTATTTGCGATCACAGGTTTTGAGAAATATAAGCTGACACGATTTAACCTGCTAGTCTCGCAACGTTATGTCCTCGCCATTTGAGGATGGCGGCAGCTTGAGATTTGGGTAACATGAAGCGATCGCTATCTTTACGGAGGTTATCCAATTCCAATCTTTCGGAATCAGTAAGTCCTGTATTTTGTTGTTTTGATCACAGGGATTCGTAGCGTTCCATTTCTAATTGAGTTTTCTGGCTACGGGCAATTTGCCATAGTGAATCATCATCAAGTCGATCTAAGCTGGCAATGTCGTTTTGGAATTCTTCGGGTACGTCTTTCCATGTTGGCGGACTGCCAATTTGCAAGGCTTGTAAAATTATGTCTTCTAGAGAGCGTTGCGTTGCTCCTGCCGCGATCGCGAGTCGTTGGTATAATGCTTCTGGTATTTGTAAATTAACGGGTTCAGCCATATTTTTTCAATAGGTTAAACCATCTTTATTTTATAGTCTATAATTCTAGATGATATTGATTTTGAGGCTGAGTAATAATATGACTATAGCTAAAAAAGTTAGTCAAGAAAAACTAAGTAGTACTAGTAAAAAATCTGCTGGTGCTAAAAATCCTTCTCGGAAAAAGAACTTAAGCCGTAAAGAGAAGTTGGAACTGATTAGAAAAGCTAATCAGCTTCTAGAAAATGTTTGG
The DNA here is from genome assembly GCA_020404105.1 of Pseudanabaena sp. M53BS1SP1A06MG. GTDB lineage: Bacteria > Cyanobacteriota > Cyanobacteriia > Pseudanabaenales > Pseudanabaenaceae > Pseudanabaena > Pseudanabaena mucicola_A. The sequence goes on from JADBWH010000023.1 coordinate 4,346, forward strand.
GATAAGATTTACGATTCTCACCATCAGTCTACGGATGCCAAAACTAACCTTTGACACTAATATTTTTATCACGCATAAGCGAATCAAGCTTCCTGAAAGTTTTTATATGTCAGTGATTGTGCTTCAGGAATTAGTTGCTGGTGCGGATGATGATGCAACTGTAAAAAAGCTTTTGAATATCAACAAGTTTTACGAAAAGGTTGATAGGTTGCTTGTGCCTAATGCTGAGGATTGGTGGCTTGCGGGTAAAGTGATTAATTCTTTGCAGCGTGGTCTAAAGTCTGAGAGGGGTGGGCTTGCGCCGAAGATGACTGCGGATCAAAAGCATCGGATTAGTCATGATGTTTTGATTGCACGGACTGCTAAACGGGCTGGGGTAACTGTCATTACGGACAATATTAAGGATTTTGAGGCAATTCAGAAGTTTTGTAATGTGCGTGTGATGGGTAGTGGTGAGTATTTTGAGAATAAGTATTAGGGAAGGTAGAAGGCGATCGCTGATTATTGATATTCAAAATAACTTGGTTTGAGTGTTATATGACTCTTTACCTAAATTTATTTGTTGCGAATTTTCTGGAATCCAAATCCAACCAATCTTTTGTAATCGTACTTTCAAAGCAGATAGGGTAACCCCTAACTCATCTGCCATTACTCGTAAATGATTCCAGCTTTGCAAATTTCGTCCCTTACAAGTTTCTTCAAGAAGATTCCGAGGCATTAAAAGTGAGCTAGCAAAATAATCTGCTTGCCATTCCATGTTGTTTCTGGTAGCTCCATTTATAGATCTACAGAGAAATGAATGATTTTCTTTAGAAATTTTTAAGTTAAGTTCTTGTTGTTGTATAAGCCCTTCTGCCTCATCTTGATTAATATGTAAGACCCAATGCCCGATTTCATGGGCTTTGGTGAATGCTTCGAGTCCTCTAGATTCCTTGAGTTTTGGAAAATCTTCATTGATTTCGATGAGCTTTTGTGTGGGAAAGATTCTTGCTGCAATAATCCCATTGCCATCGGCAGGTATTTTTTCCCAAACGATTCCTAAATTGAAGAAATCAGCAATTTTGTCAGGTTCAATTCGCTCATTTAAAGAGAGCTTTGATATGAGCAGAACGTCGTTAGCTTTATTTTCAATGTCTTCTTTCTTAGCCCATGCAAAAGGTTTGATAATACTCAACTTTTTTTCTCCTCTTCTTCATTAATCGCCAAATTAAAAATACTACGAGCGAATTGGGGATCTTCCTTCATTCGTCTAAATAACGTCGGCATTTCCTTATAGTTTTGCTTGAGTAATTGTTCGTCACGTTCAGGAATTCTTCCTGAAAGGAAAACTAACTCCTCAGGATCTAGATCTAGTTGAATGGCTAGATTTCTAATCACATCTTCTTTAGGTGCGTAATCAGCACGATCGTTTTCTAATTTTGAGAGATAAGTAAAATCTAGTTTGACTAGAACTGCTAGTTCACGCTGACTGTATCCTTTGTCTTTACGAGTATCGCGAATAAGTTGCCCAAATGTTTTGTTCACATTATTTTCCATACTTAATAAATCATTATATTGTGACTTGACTAAAAAATCAACCAACATACTTGACTAAAAAATCAACATGAATTATCTTCGTATATAGGGTTGATTAAAAAATCAATCCCCATAGAGGCACTATATATGTTGATTGCAAATAAACCTTTACGTTTGACGAGGCATGGGCTAATGGGGGAATCTATATCCTCAGTAGATCGGGAATATGTTTGTATTGATCTAAGCAAGTCTAGAGTAATTGTATTTTTCAAGCCTCAAGCCTGTGAGTTGTTTGATAAGTCTAGTCAATCCAATCTTCAGTTTTCTAATGATAATCAAGAAGCGATCCAAGACTCTTGCGAGAATATATTCCAAGAACGTGAGGATCATCTTGCTGAAAACAGGGATGAAGTAGACAATCTTGTTTTGCTGGGTGATGAAGATATTGATATTGAAGAGTTTGACTCTGTTGCCTCTCAACAAATAGATGAGATGATTTGTGCGAAGTATTTAGATTCTGCTTATGATATCTATTTTTTAGATTGATTTTTTATAAATAATCTACAACTCTAGATAAAAATCTTACTTTTGAGACAAATTTAGATCTTCAGGTTGAAAGTTGAGTATTAAGTCTTTTCAGGTAACTACTCAGGCTAAAGATTTAATTCAAGCTAAAGATTTAATAATATTTTCCAAGAAGTAATCAAGGAAGAAGTAGGATTTGAAGAATAAAGCCAGAGCGAATCGTAATCGAGATGAAAGAGAGTCCACCAAAGCAAA
>JADBWH010000024.1 GCA_020404105.1 Pseudanabaena sp. M53BS1SP1A06MG
CCAAATACAGCTTTATCCGTTTCCTATTATGGCTCAGCAATTCGTCGCGCTAATGCAAATCTTTGCGGTAGTGCCAGAATTGCTCCAAGTGGATCTTTCACCCCATCGGGACCTTTTACTATTACTGGGCAATCTGGAACATTTGATGTGGCAACCCTGACACAAAAAGCAAATCCAGACATTTGCCGAAATGGTGTCACTTATGTTGCCCAGTAATTAATTGTCGATACCCTTAACTAATCTCTGAATTCTCAGAGCTTGTGATCGCATCCTAGATTTACTCTGGGATGCGCTAATTTTTTTACGGTCAAACTCGTTGAGTCTAGCAATCTGCTCAGTGGTACTAGACTCACCCATCCGATAACCAATTTCGATCAGTTTAGCTCGCACCTCTTCACGCCTAACAATCGTTGTCTGCAAGCTTGCATCATCTTTCAATTGCTCAAAGGTAATCAGAGCATCTTGAACTTTGCCTCTCAATGCGATCGCAATTTCTAATTTAGTCTTTTCCAATTGCGCCAATTTAATCTGTAAATCAGCATTACTTTGAGCATTCCTAGTCTGGTTCGCGTCGCTCGTTGCACGTCCTGAGATAATCGTCGGCAAAGCCTCAAACAATAATCTTGATTCCAAAGGTGCGCGAATTTCCCCCAATGCTGGCGGCTTGGCATTCTGTAAAAGTATCGGGGCGATCGCACTTACCCACGGTGTAATTGTTTCAAAAAATGAGCCTTGCCCTTGGACTTTAGCCAGTTTCACAGCATCCGAGGATTGGGAAATCTGGGTTTCAATTGCCTTGATTTCTGGACTATTCTTGATAGCCATCTCTTGAAGTTGCAGCACACATTCGGGCTTTGAGTCTAGGCAGGGCAAGTCACCCTTTAGCATCTCATCCTGCTCTGCTTCTTCCTTAGCGTCCAATTTATCGTCAAGATTTTCACCAGTCTCATCACCATCTTTTCCACTAGAACTATTATTTACAGGTTTTCCACTAGAACTATTTGGCTTAACCTCTGGGCGATTCTCCTGTGGAGGTACTACGCGATCGCGAACTATCTCAATTTGGTTTGGTGAAGGACTCTTGATTAAAGGGCTTTGCAACTTCGCCCCTGTTGGACTTGGCAGCTTCAGATCTTTGGCTGTTTGGCTTGATACGCTTGTCGGTGCGATCGCTAATATACAAAAGTAACTCAACATCGATTTGATTGTTGACTTGTTTGATAAACCTAACCCTCTTAACTTCCGAAGCATATTGCGCCCTCACTGTCGAAATTTCTTTAAGTTTTTCATCAACTAAACTGATTTTTGATTGCATTTCCGCAATCCTATACACACGCTCTTGCTCTGTGCGATCGTAATCAGCAAGAGCTTTTTGATACTCTTGTAGACTACGATTTTTCTCCAAGGCATTACGGATCTCAGTCTGCTCGGCTTCATATTGTTTGAACGATCGCTGAGACTTTTCTGTTTCAAATTTGCCAAGTTCAACCTGTAATTTTGCATCCTCAGCCCTAAGTGCAGTTTCAAACTCAGATAGCTTTACCGATTCATGTTCCTTGGTTCCCGATGGCAGGTCACGGGCATTCAGGCTATCAATTAAGTCTAGTTTTTGCTTTTGCTGCGTAACCTTGTCCTGCGCCTGCTTGACCCTAATCTTTTGCAAGTCAATATTTGATTCAATCTCCGCAAAGGATTGATCGGGAAGCATCGGCACTTTCTTAATATTCAGAGGCTCAATGGGCTTGGTTGTCGGCAACTGCAAGCGTTTAATCGTGGCGATATATTCAGCACGTTGGGCCATCAATCTGGTTCGTTCATCAGTGCGATCGCTGATAATTGAATCAACCTGCAAGAAATCACCCTGTTTTACCTTCAAATCCTTTGGGTCAGAGAGAGTTAGGTTAATTCGCAATAAACGAGGTTGTGTCGTAGATTCTTTGGGAACAACCTTACTGCTTTCATTCTGGGCAATCGCATTAGGAAGCGGTACTTTTCCACCAATCCAAAAACCAAAACTTCCGCCAATCCAAATTACTAAAGCACCAATTACCAAGCGATCGCGCCTAGCCTTCCTCTTCCCATCCCTATGCTCTTTCAGTGTTGCCAGTGCCGAAGATTTGATCCTCTCGCTTGCACCATTTTCGATCATCCGTTGTGCGATCGCCTGTCCTAATTTCTCTGGAAGATTGTCGTAGCGCTGATTCATCACTTCTCACCTTTAAAATAATTTTTCCATCAAGTATAAAACTATCCAAGATTGGCTCTAGGTTTTGTTTCTGAGCGTTTAATAATTCAATACTTCCCCCCGAAATTTTGAGTACATTAAACCTTTTCTGTTCTAGTGGAATTTTTAAAGATTCCATATTATCGACAAGTAAACTGCCTGAAACATAGGCATTATCAGGAATGGAAATAAGCCACTCTGAAACAAATTGATCCTTTGGACTGCTTTCGATCGCCTCAATAGCAATTTTCTCACCTAGTCGAACTTCTACGCTAGTTGCCCGAATCTGTGAGCTTTCACCCTTGCCAATCTGGTATAAATCGCCGCCTGCATCTTTGCCAATAATTGAGTTTTCAGAAGCAGAAATAACCTTGTATTCCCTGCCATCAATTTTCTCGCTGGTGAAAATATTTACACCTGTAACCTTTGCAAATACTTGGTTACTAGTCCCATGCTTTTTAAATACATCGGCGGCTGTGTCTGCACTACGGAAAAATGATCGCTCGAACAAATCAGTTAGACCACCATTGCTGATGAATTGGCAAGAAATTATTAATAAGGCGATCGCAATACTTAGCACCCAATATTCACCACTGGACCCGGTTGATAATCTCGCCTTTGGATTTCCGGGAATAACCAACCGTGAATTACTGGGATAAAACGCCGCTACTCCTGATTTGGTAAAGACATCGCTAAACCATCCAAAGAAATACCCTATCGATAAACCTAGCCAAATCTGCCATGAAAACCATAGGGCGATTGGTGCGGTAATAGCTGTGACAATCGCACTGGCTAAAAAACTATGGGTTACACCTCGGTGTGGAAACCTATCCTCAAACCATTTAGCAATTGGATATAGGGCTAAGCCTGTATAACTCTTGGTTGTGTCGATGTCTGGTAATTGTGAGGCGATCGCACTGGTTAATAACACTATTGGATCGCTGGTTCCAATTATTAAACTTGTTGCACAAGTGGCGATCGCAGCATGGGTTATTGACAACATTGTTTAGCCTCCGCAATAGACATTATTTCCCCATCCTCGGTAGTTGGTTCTAGCAGAAATTCCTCATGGTCATCGTGATATTTCAAATCTTGAACCTGCATACTTCCCCAATAAATGGCGCGATCGCATTGATTAACGTACACATTTATCCATTGCTCAGGACTAAACAGGTGGGATTCATCGCCATAAATACCTTTGATACTCATGACTCAATCCTCGACTTGCTTCTGTAATTTGCCCTCATCAGCACAACTCGCAAAGTAATGGCGCTAATCGTGGCAATTCCACCAATGATGTATAAACTCTTGTCGCCTAAGCCTAGACCGATAAACCTGACGATACCAATTAGCGAAATACCAGCAATTAAGAATGGTGTGCCATCCACATAGTCCACTCTGTCCCCTTGCTCATCTGTTCCCAAGTTTAAAGAATGCTCGCGCACAACTCTACGGGCTAAAAACGGATTACCTCCGCACCTCTGCTCTAAATCTGCAATTGTCGAAGCTGGCAACTTTAAATTAATTTCCTCAGCCTCCTCTAACATAATTTCTCTAATTTCTTGTGAGGCAAGAAATTGCATAGATATGCGGGGCATTTTAAAAAAAATCCCGCCAACAGGGGGCTTTGTCGCCAACATCAGTAACAGTGCGCGATTCCCCAAACAATCTTGTAGCCAATAGCGCAAACTAACGGGATATCGGTGGGCATTATCACAAATGAGCAGTACGTTCGTGCGCTGTAATTCCTGTGCAATTTCATCCCGCAATTGGTCGGCAGTGTAAGGCACTGGTTTTTTGCCAGAACTGTCTTCGGTATCAAGTCCTAGTTGGTCGCAGATTTCTAAGAGCGTAGTTTTTGCTGAACTCGAATAATCCGCGATCGCCACATTCCAACCACGACTTTTAAAAGCTGTCCGCACCGATTCCGCGATCGCACTTTTGCCCGAACCCTCCTCACCAATGATTAAGAGGCTTTGATTTGTTTCTAGGCTAGCGATCGCTTGATTAATTTCGCCAATTCTAAAATTTTCCATAAATAAGTATTCATACAAAAAACTCTGTATTGTCTACTTATTTTTGGATGAGCTTACTGAGTTTAAGAGAGACGTATTGGAATTTTTACGTCAGCCCCTCGAAGATGGATTTGTAAGCATTTCCCGCACCCGTCAATCAGTTACCTTCCCAGCACAGTTTACGCTAGTAGCATCTACAAACCCATGTCAATGTGGTTACTATGGCGATGCTGTCCAATCCTGTACTTGTACTCCACGTCAGCGCGAGCAATATTGGGCAAAGTTATCTGGTCCTTTAATGGATCGCATTGACCTCCAAGTAACTGTTGCTAGATTAAAGCCCGATGAGATGACACGATCCACTGAAGGAGAAGACTCTAGCGCAGTCAAAAAAAGAGTACAAGCATCCCGCAAAATCCAACAAACTCGTTTCCAGAATGAGGTACGGGTTAACTGTAATGCTCAGATGCAATCAAGACACTTACGTCAATGGTGCAAACTAGATGATCCGTCACGGGATCTCTTGGAATCAGCCATTAAACGACTAGGCTTATCGGCTCGGGCTACTGATCGCATTCTGAAGGTATCACGCACGATCGCTGACTTAGCGAATACTAAAGATATTCAAGTAGTGCACTTAGCAGAGGCAGTGCAATACCGAACGTTAGACCGAGCTACTTAAATAGAGTGAACAGAATTGTCTTATTTATAATATTTTCGGCAAATTATTTGTTATTTATGCAAGTAAATATCTCTATACATGCTATTTTGTGTCTTGAATTTTAGCTCTAGATGAATTCTCTTTATCAAATAAGACTAAAATATGAACAGTTTAATGAATAATTAAACGTTAACTTAATGAATAGTAACCTATAAGTTATGGTGGTAGTTCTTTACTACCAGACATAAGCCTGACTAATATATTGTTGAGTGAGTTGCTAGTGGAAGAATCCTATCGGGGTATTCATGTATGAGTACAGTTCTGGTGGTTGAAGATAGTGTCACACAGAGAGAAATGATTGAAGACTTACTTAAGAGTATTGGTTTAATCGTCAAAACAGCAGGTGACGGCATAGAAGCAATAGAGCAAATGCAAGGCAGTTGCCCAGATATCGTAGTTATGGACATTGTCATGCCCCGCATGAATGGCTATGAACTATGTCGTCGCATCAAAACTGATCCTAAAACTGAGCGTGTTCCCGTCGTAATGTGCTCATCTAAGGGTGAAGAATTTGATCGCTACTGGGGAAGAAAGCAAGGCGCTGATGCCTATATTGCCAAACCATTCCAGCCTCAAGAGTTAGTTGGGACTGTCAAACAGTTACTTAGAAAAGCTTAAGAATTTCCGTACAAGTACTAAAACCTTGAACAATTCTTGATTATTTGAGGATAGTTCGTTAACATCAATACTTTAAGATTTTCTAAAGCTTAAAACTTATAAAATTCAAGACATCAAAAGTTGCAATTTTGCAAGGTAGAGCTTCCCAAATTATGGTTGGAAACCAAGATTTCTTCCTCGGTATCGGACAAGATCAGGCGACTGACTTTGACCAAGGTATTGAAGCACCAGAAGGTGAGCTACATTTAAGGTTCTTTGTGTCTTCTGGGATTGAATTTGCTTTGCCTGCAATTGGAGTTAGTCAAGTTTTAGAATATGCTCCTGATCGAATTAATCCTATGCCAAATGTCTCTCCCCTGCTGCTAGGTACAGTTAATATTCGGGGTAGAGTTATTTGGGTAGGCGATCTCGGGCAGTTTTTGGGAGAAGTGCCTCCAGTCAATACAGATCGGGCTGAAATTTCTATCATTGCGATCGAGGATCAAGGCATGATGTTAGGCTTAGCAGTGGAACAAATTGGTGTCATGGCTTGGCTTGACCCTTCCCAGTTAGCCATTTCTAGAAACAGATCTGACAGTATGGCTCCATTTATTAAAGGTGAATGGATAATGGAAGGTAGTGAGCCTCTAAAGCTGCTGGATCAAGTCAATATTTTGCGATCAGCACGCTGGGCTTCATAGATAATTTCAAGATAGTTTCGGGCAAATGGCAGAGATTTTAGGGATTTTAGGAGAAGTCATATGGCATCAAGTACACAGCACCAAAAAGAGTATGAAAAGGCTTCCTTAGCCTACATGCAAGGAGATTACAATCAAGCTGCAAAATTAACACAGGATCTTGTCCAAACATGCCCTAGTGAGCCTATGTATCGGTTACTTCATGCTCATATTAATCTCGCCCTAGAACGCTATCAAGACTCAATCGTTGAATATGAAACTGTTTTGCAATTAACTGATGACAACTCAATTCTTGAATATGCTCATAGTGGCATTGCTGCTGCCAAGGAAAGATTAGATATCGATGATAGATATAGTGACAATAACTTAGCGGATTTGGTTGGCTCATCAAATGACGAGTTTGGAAATAAACAATATACTTATGACAATGACAATAGCTATAACGCTCAATCAACTTATATGCAGGGGGCTTGGTCTTCAGTTGATAGTGATAGCCATACCACTAACGATTTTGACTTTGATGATTTTAATTCTGATATTTCAATGAATGGCTCTAGTAATTATAGCTATAGTGCCGAAACGCAAATCTCAGACTCATTGAGCTTTGATTCTAATTATAAATCTTCTAGCAGCAACACCTCTGGAAACTTGAACTCAGATAATGATGTTGTATTCATGGATGAGTTTGATGATTTTGAAGATCTTAGTGAATCATCTTTTGCTAATTCCTTTAGTGATTCCGAAACAACTCAGATGGCTTTGGATCGCTCGATATCTGATTTTGGTAGTCAAGATTTCGCAACATCAGTAAGGTCTACAAATACTACAGCAACTGTTGACCCAGATATCTCAGCACGGCGGTTCAATCAGACTGGCAATGAAGCAGAGCTATTTGGGTTGGGATCAAGTAATGCTCGTGCAGGATCAAAACGTGGTGTGGATGTCATTGCTGATACCTCTGAGCAAGGTGGGCTATTTTCTCCATTTGACAACATGCCCTTGAAAACAAAAAACCTGATCACCGCGATCGCATCAGGGGTGGTGGCAATAGTGGCAGCTGGTTTGGTAACTAACTTTGCAATCAGCTCGATTAAAGACAATGGAACCCGTGAGCAGTTAAGGAATACGGGTTGGATGATGGCTACTGCAGCAGCGATCGCGAGTGGCTCGATGGCATGGGGATTGGGTAAACGCTCGTCGCGAATGATCGAACAAGCAACCGAAAACCTACAGTCTCAATTTGATTCGGTCATCCGTGGAGATATGACTCCAAGAGCTTCTATTTATAGTGAGGATGAGTTTGGTAGACTCGCAGCTAGTTTTAACCAAATGATTCAGTCCATCGTGTCTAACACGAATGAAGCACAGCGCAAAGCCGCCGAACAAGAACAGGCAAAAGAAGATCTCCAACGTCAGGTAATCCGTTTACTCGATGACGTAGAGGGAGCAGCACGTGGTGACTTGACGGTACAGGCGGAGGTAACAGCCGATGTCCTCGGTGCAGTTGCTGATTCCTTTAATCTCACCATTCAAAACCTCCGTGAAATTGTTAACCAAGTAAAAATTGCGGCGCGTCAGGTAAACGAAAGCTCTCTCGAAAACGAGGCTTTTGCCCGCAGCTTATCTTCAGACGCATTGCGTCAAGCAGAAGAACTGAGCGTTACCTTAAATTCGGTGCAAATGATGACGGAATCGATTCAGCGAGTGGCTGAAAGCGCTCGCGAGGCGGATCAAGTCGCAAAACTTGCATCGGAAACCGCGATCAAGGGTGGCGAAGCGGTAGAACGCACTGTATCTGGTATTCTCGACATTCGTGAAACGGTTGCGGAAACTACTCGGAAGGTAAAACGACTAGGTGAGTCGTCTCAAGAAATTTCTAAGATAGTTGGTTTGATTTCCCAGATTGCTTCGCGTACTAACTTACTCGCATTGAACGCTAGTATTGAAGCTGCAAGAGCAGGAGATGCAGGGCGTGGTTTTGCGATCGTTGCTGACGAAGTTCGCCAGCTAGCTGATCGCGCTGCCAAAGCGTCGAAGGAAATTGAACAAATCGTATTGCAAATTCAGAGTGAAACTAGTAATGTGCAACAAGCGATGGAAATTGGTACTCAACAGGTTATCGATGGTACTAAACGTGCAGAGCAAGCTCGTCAGTCCCTAACCGACATTATCCAAGTGTCCCACCGAATTGAAACTCTGGTGCTATCCATTACCGAAGATACTGTCAAACAAACCGAGACTTCACGCACCGTATCACAGGTTATGCAGTCAGTTGAGTTAACCGCTCAAGAAACTTCGCAAGAATCCCAACGAGTATCCGCCTCACTACAAAACCTTGTAGGCGTTGCCCGTAGTCTCCAAGATTCTGTGGAACGATTCCGCGTTGACTCAGGTGATAAAGCGGGAGGTCGTTAGTCATGTCATATTATATTGCCTTTAGCTAGCTACTCATATCCTAATCTTTGAGAGGATTCAGTCATGAACTCGGAACAACAACAGCAGCGCATCATGGGTTATTTCATTGAAGAAGCCCGTGAACATCTCCAAACAATCGAGCAAGGTGTATTAAACTTGCACAACATCTTAGACGAACCCGAATCCATTAATGAGCTTTTTCGTGCGGCTCACTCAATTAAAGGTGGCGCAGCCATGCTAGGCGTAGGGAGCATTCAGCATGTTGCTCATCGATTAGAAGACTTTTTTAAAATTCTCAAAGAGAATCCTCAAATAAATGTTGATGAACGGTTAAAAAGTCTTTTATTAGCTGGTTTTGATCCTCTAGCTGAATTGCTTGATGAGTTACAAATTGGTTTTCGTATATCCGACGAACTAACACAAGAAATTAGTAACCGTGTCAAGCCTGTCTTTACAGAATTGGAATCCCATATTAATCAATTAACTTCTAATTCTAATGAACAAGTAGTTTCTCCTATTCTTGTTGATCAAAAAGTTGTTCAACAAGAACAGCTTATTGTCCAACCTAAAACATTTACTTCTCAAAGAGCAATCTTCCAAGAAGAAATTACTAATAAAATGCGTGATATGCTACAAATATTTCGTGGCGTAGATTCACAGGAAAGCCGATCGCAACTACTGGAAATTTGTAACTACTTTCAAGAAGTTGGTAATAGACTTGAACTTAGCAACTGGACGAATTTAGCTAATCAGATCAAAAATTTGATCGCTTATCCCATTAACTCATATCAGATTCTTGCGCCTATTGTAATTCGTGAACTAAAAGATGCTCAAGACTTAGTTTTAGCAAATCGAGAAGCCGAAATCGCCACATCACAACAAATTCAAACCCTCTTATCCAATCGTTTCTCTGAGGAAAAGGATGATGACGTTAGCACAATCTTTACCACCACAACTAGTTTTCCCTCAGAAGCGGCAAGTATAGAAGAAGACCTAAAAATTATTGATGATTTAGAGTCTGGAGAATATGAAGCTTTAGAATTGGATTCTATAAACCCAGTTACTCAACAGTCTCATCACGCTGATGAGATTAATCTATTTAGTAACCAAGAAAAACAAGAAGAAGTCTTTGATCTATCAGAAATACATCAAGAACAAATCGATCAAATGAGCTGGATGGACAGTGAGTATGAAATCACTGAGAATCAACATATTGATGGTCCTAAAGTTGGAGCTTCAGAGTTAAAGACTCTAGCCACATTATTTGAAAATGATGATATTGATTTTGATGTTGCTTGGCAAGATATCGAATCTAACGAGATTAATCTGGCAAAGCATGGCAATGACCAAAACTTTCATAACAATAATAACAATCATGATGAATTTGCTGATTTACTCGATAATACCTCCACAGATCTCAACATTCCTGTAAGTAATCGTGGATTAGAGGATGCTAATCTAGAGGAATTATTTGGTGACTTGGCTACTGACGAGCAAACTAGTACTATTCAAGATTCTCAAGATTTATGTCCAAAAGATCAGGAATCACTAGGGTTATTCCCAGAAGATATGGATATTATATCCAATCCAACGCATCAATCGATTTCAAAGAATTCTCCAGATAGTCTTGAAGATTTAGTGATTAGTGATTTGGCTACAGAGAAATCCGTTGATATAGAATTTGACGATTTTGATCTAGGAATCAATATTATTGATCAAATAAGTGATATCAATACTGAAAATGCTGAAGTCATTAATACTGACGATGAAGATTTTGATGCCAATGATACTTCGGGACTAAATATATTTGATGAGCTAGGTTTTGATAATGATGATTTTGATCAGGAAGCAGAATCACTAGTAATTGATCACGATGATGATAAAGTTGAAGAGCCAGTATTTCTCGATCAGAATGAATTTGGTGAAATAGCTGTATCTATTAGTAGCGATGATACATCTGAATTTAATACATTTCTAGAGTCTTCTAGAACAAACGAATTAGATGTTGATGAGTTTAGTGATATTGATGACATCAATATTGATGATAATTATAAGATTAATGATCAACCTGTTAATGAGCCTATTGATCAGATTGATGTTCAGATGGATGTGATTAGTCGGTTGTCTGATGATACTTCAAAGACGAATTCTGTTTCTCAAACAATTGACAGTTCTGAAGATCTACATTTTTTTGATACAGATAGTTCTAATGCAAATAGAACTGAACAGGAAATTATTACCACAGATGATTTAGGTGATTTCTTTGCTGATGTAGAATCGCTGAATTTGAGCTTGTCTAATACTGTTTCGAATAGTGTCACTAGTGATATTACTGACAATTTATTTCAAAATATAATTGATCGGGAATTTAGTAATACGAATGCATTAGGAGATTTCTTTGATGATGTGGAAGATCCTGAACTTGATTCTATTTATAGTGATAATGAATTAGATGTTTTAGATAAAGATGATGAAGTTTCTGATGTATCAGTAGATCTCTCCGAAAACTTTATTGATGATAACTGGAGTGATTTGGGTGTTAGCGACAAGATAAATATCAATAGAGATGTCGTAGATGAGAGTACTGAAGAACTTGAATCAGCAATCGAATCTAACAATTTAGTCAATTCATTTGCTAGTGCTAACGAAGATGATCTGACTATATTAGAGAATAAATTTAATGATTTTGGTAATGATCTAGACTATGAATCTGACTTTAATGAAGAGCGATCGCTTACACAAAGTGACGTGATTAGTTTAGCAGATGATTCTGAGGAGAATATTTTATTTGACGACGTTGATGACGTGCAATCAGATTCTCTGCAATCAGACAATAATCCTCTAACGAATATCCAACAAGATGACGTAAACATTGATGACAATCAAGAGGATATTTCAGCTAGTAGTACGTTCAATAGTCTAGATAATTTTTCCCAAGGTAATAATGATGTAGAGGAGTTAAATGGAATTGATGATAATTTTGATTTTGATGATTTAGAAGCCATGATTGGTGAGCCAGGTAGTTTATCAGATAATTTCATTACCTCTAATAAAGACGAAATTGCTAGCTTTAATAATCATATCAATCAGGATAATGGACAGCAGTCTATTAATTCTGATGATATGAATTTTGACGAATTAGAAGCTCTAATAGATGATACTGAGGGGGGTGAGATACCTCTAGATGCAAAACTAAAAGAACAAGAAACTACTACTCTCAAAACTGCCTCACCAACACTACCGAAGGATGACTTTGACGAGTTGGAAAGTATGCTTCAGTCGAGATTTGCTCCCGATGTTGGACCGCTCAAGACTAAAACACCTGTGCGTCCTCCTGTCACTACCCGAAAGCCTAAGTTGTCCGATTCAACGATGCGAGTAGATGTCAAATACCTTGATAGTCTAAATAACTTAGTTGGGGAACTTGTTGTTAACCGCAACTTGTTAGAACAGGAGCAGGAAAGACTTCAACAGTTTATTACTAATCTATTACATCAAGTGCAGTTGCTAAGTGATGTATCCCAAAGAATGCGTGATCAGTATGATCGCTCTTTGCTAGAAGCGTCACTAACCGCAGGTCGTGGTCGTTTATTTAATAATAACTTTGAATCTGGTTATTCTGGTGATGGCGTAAGTACAACTAGTGCTGTTAGTAGTGAGTTTGAAGGGATTGAATTTGATCGCTACAATACCTTCCATGTTCTATCCCAGGAAATCATTGAGTTAATTGTCAAAGTTCGAGAATCAGCTTCAGATATTGAGTTTGTGGTGGGTGAAACCGATCAGGTAACTCGTCAGTTGGGAACAATTACCACTCAAGTGCAGGACGATCTGAAACAATCACGCATGGTTCCCTTTGCACAAATTACGGATCGCTTGCCTAGAGGTGTTCGTGATCGAGCCATCAAGAGTGGTAAGCTAGCTGATTTAGAGGTATTTGGGCGCGAGACTCTCATTGACAAAGCTATTATGGAGTCACTCATCGATCCATTGACACATTTAGTTAATAATGCGATCGATCATGGATTAGAAGATCCTAAGACCCGTCAAGCAGTTGGAAAACCTGCAACTGGTAAACTTACAGTCCGAGCCTATCACCAAGGTAACCAAACTGTTATCTCAATTAGTGATGATGGGGCAGGTATTAGCACCGAGAAAGTGAAGAAAAGTGCAGTTGCTAAGGGTGTACGTTCGCAATCGGAAGTTGATCGCCTCAATGATACCGAGGTTTACTTACTCTTATTTGAAGCAGGATTTAGCACCGCAGCAGAGGCTGATGAGTTTAAAGGACGCGGCGTTGGTCTGGATGTAGTCAAAACCTGTCTTGATGAAATTCGCGGTGTAATTATTGTGGAATCGGCAGTTGGTAAAGGAACCACCTTTACAATCCGCTTACCGCTTACGCTCAGTATTTCCAAGGCAATGTTCTGCATTAGTGATCGTGCTCGCATTGCCTTCCCCGTTGATGGCTTTGAAGATATGGTAGAGGTTCCGCAAAGTCAAATTGTACTAAACGAAAAGGGTCAGCCATGCCTACCTTGGCGAGATACGGTGTTGCCATTCCAACATCTCTCCAATTTGCTTTCTTATAGCCGACATCTCAGTCGCAGCAATATTTATGGTAAGCAGGATAATGATGAACTTTGCATAATTATTCTGCGTAACGATAATAGCTATCTTGCCCTACAGGTGGATCAGTTTCTTGGCGAGTACGAAATCGTTATTAAACAGCTAGAGGGCCCAATTCCCAAACCTGCTGGTATTGCGGGAGCAACGGTGTTAGGTGATGGTCGTGTCATGGCGATCGCTAACGTTTTAGAACTATTTGACATCGCTAGTGGCAGGCTGCGTCCTTCTACTCGTGGAGTCACGCTGCAACCACCTATTGAAGAAGTTGTTGCCGTCGATCCAACAGTTTTGATTGTAGACGACTCGATTACGGTACGCGAACTACTGTCACTGACCTTCGCCAAGGTTGGCTATCGCGTCGAGCAAGCCAAAGACGGACAGGATGCATGGGAAAAACTGCGTGCGGGGCTACCTTGCGATATGATCTTCTGTGATATTGAAATGCCGAGGATGGATGGATTAGATCTCCTATCTAGATTACAAAAGGATTCGCGACTCAAAGACATACCTGTGGCGATGTTGACTTCTCGTGGAGCAGATCGCCATCGTCAAACCGCAATTCAACTTGGAGCAAAGGGATATTTTACTAAGCCCTATCTTGAAGAGGAGTTGTTGAGTGCCTCGAGGCGTCTCCTCAATGGAGAAACCCTGACGATTTAATAAACAATTCAGGAATATGTAGTGCATATTCCTGAATCTCGAAAAAACTATGCTGCTGAGTCTTAAAATTGAAAATTTTGCGCTGATTGATCGTTTAGAACTAGATCTTTATGCAGGGCTAAATATTCTGACAGGCGAAACTGGGGCAGGTAAATCGATTGTGTTGGATGCCCTTGATGCAGCGCTGGGAGGTAAGGTATCAGCGCGAGTGATTCGCAGTGGGGCAGATCGGGCTAATATTGAAGCAACTTTTTCCATAAATCAGGTGATTGCTCAATGGTTAGAATCCCAGGAAATTGATGCTATCGACGCAGAAACCTTGATTTGTAGTCGGGAGATTACCGTCAAGAGCAATCGCACCCGTGTTAATGGTGTAGTGGTAAACAAACAGCAAATTCAAGAATTACGCGATCACCTCGTTGAGATTACGGCTCAAGGTCAAACAATTTTATTGAGTCAATCTGCACAGCAGAGAGAACTGCTTGATAGTTTTGGTGATCAAGCCTTTAATCAAGCTATATCTTTACAACGACACAAGGTCGCAAAATTATTTGAGATCAAGGAGCGTTCGCGCAAGGCTCTGTTTGAGCGCCAACAGAATGAGCGTAACCGTTTGCAGCAATTAGATATGTTGCGCTATCAACTCAAGGAGCTTACCGCCGCCAACATTGAAGATCCCGATGAATTAGATCATCTCGAAAGTGATCGCAATCGCCTAGCCCATAGTGTCGAATTACAAAAGCAAGGCTATGCAGTGTATGAAGCGCTCTATCAGAATGATAGTGGTAGTGCTTGTGCGGATCTTCTAGGACAGGCTGAATCAATTCTCACAGAGATGATAACATTTGATCGTGAAGTGGAAGGAATTCTCGAATTAGTATCTAGCGCTCTTGCTCAAGTCGAAGAAGCTGGTCGTCAGATTAATAATTATGCTAATCATCTTGATTCCGAGCCTGAACAGTTGGAGAGTATTGAACAGAGAATTAATCAAATCAAGCAAATTTGTCGTAAATATGGGACTCTCCCCGAAGCGATCGCCTATATGGAAAAGTTGCAAAATGAACTTACGGAACTGACCGATCAAAGTGTTTCCCTTGAAGACTTAGAACGCAAAGCTGAGGCGGACTTACAAAGCTTACTGAAGGCTTGCAAAAAACTGACAGAATTACGACGGCAAACAGCGATCGCCCTTGAGAAAGCTCAAATCGAGGTGCTGAAAATGTTAGCTATGGAAAAAGTACGCTTTCAAGTTGGACTTTATCCCGTTGAGCCAACTGCTTTAGGTAGTGATCGCATTGAGTTTGAATTTAGCCCTAACCTTGGTGAGCCACTGCAACCATTGGCTGAAACCGCATCAGGTGGGGAAATGAGTCGCTTTTTATTAGCCTTAAAAACTTGCTTTGTGCAACAGAAGACTCAGCAGGAAATCCTAACCAATGTAGAATCCAGCCATGCTAAAGTTGGGACAATGGTATTTGATGAGATTGATACAGGGGTATCAGGACGAGTTGCTCAGGCGATCGCCACGCAACTTTGGCAATTAAGTCGTAGTTCCCAAATCCTCTGTGTAACTCACCAACCCTTAATTGCGGCGATTGCGGATCGGCATTTTCATGTCAGCAAGAATGTCGTGGGCGATCGCACAAAAATACAAATTCGTTTGTTAGAACTAGAAGCTCGTAAACAGGAGTTGGCTCAAATTGCATCAGGGAAAAGTATTGATCAAGGAAAAAGGAAAAAGGAAAAAGGGAAAGATATGCTTCAAGGGAAAGAGGATATTGCTTTGAGTCAGGCGATCGCTTTTGCAGAATCTTTACTAGAGCAAGCAGCAGCTATTAAAACCCAAAGCTAGTTGTCTCTTGGTGTTGACTAGCTTGTAAATACATACGCAAGTTGTCAATATCACGATCACTATATTCAAAACTCTGTTAAATCGCTAGAATCAAAGGGATATGATTGAATATTATTAAATTATATTAATTTATATAAATATGAATTTTATAACCAGCAGTTTTTCCATCACCAATTTTGCCATTAGGAAACAATGGCGATCGCTAGTCCATATCTTTTTGATCTGTGTCCTTTGTTTGGCGACTACCTTTGCTAATTCTCTAAGCAACAATGCTTCCGCCGCCAGAGAACCAGACTCAAGCCAGATTATTGATCGCTTTGAAATCATTAAAAATAAAATGGCAAAACTGAGATTTTGTTACAACGAAAGCTGTTTCTATCGAAATGTCACCAGCAAAATTATTCCTCCCAATGACCAAAATCCCCATTACACTGCTGAAATTTCGGCGGCTGTCGAGCGCCCATCCGCTAGCCCTGACCTAGCAGATTACCACTTTGTCTATGCTAATGATCATTGGCAACTGTTCAAGGGTGAAGAGTTTACGGATGTTGCTGACTATGTATTTATTGGCGATCGCTATGAAATTTACAGTGTTCATAATAGCCATACACTCAGTGGCAATTTAGACAAAGCCAAGGAAGATGGCGGCATTAAATCGGGATATTTGCCTCTTTATTATGAAGTACTAGATCGCGGTATTGAACGAATCAAGTAGATAAGTGCACACTAAAGGGGGGCACTTCCGCAAACTAGTTAGGTCAGTTATATAATGAAGTGAATGCTGAAAGTCATATTACTGAGGTTCAGGATGCTTACCAGACTAACCATCAATCATGTTCTCTTTGGAGTTTTCGTCATTGTGATCGCTCCGATCACTACGCCCTTCTCCTCAGCATCCGCAGAAGAGAATATTAATATTCCACAACAGCTAGTCGAACCCAGTCTCTGGTGGAAAACTCAACGATTGGAAGAAGGTTGGGTTGAGAAAATTACGATTGATCCTGAAACAAAAAAAGTGATCGTCATGGTAAATACAACTAGATGGGCTGCATCCGATTATCTAACCAGATTTAGTTTTCTATTTAAGCTAGGGACAGAAGCTCAAAAACAAAACTTCAATGTGTTGCTGCACAATCGTCGCGATCAAAAACTCGCAGAATATAGCACCCAGGAAGAGCGCTGGCGGATTGATCCCACTTCCTTAGGTGCAGAACCATTTCGTGTCAATGCTCCCACCATTTTTCAGCAACAGTTTTGAGGCTTTGTAGTGCGATTAAGCTGCTGTACAAAACAATTAATATAAGTAGTTAGACATAAGTAAACTAAAAACCGATAGTTTTGTTCCGCCCGCGTAGCGGGCGGAACAAAACTATCGGTTTGGGTTTTCATTAAGTTGAGCTACTTACAATTAACAATATATACTTCTAATTAACATTTTTACCTAAACTAATTCCGAAGATCGCATTCAGGCGATCGCGTACCCATGATAGAGCAACATGTTGCGATCTCTGCATTTCTTCTTCATTTAGCAAACCAAGACTAATTAGAACCTGCTGACGTTCAGATAGTTTCACTGCTATTTGCTCTCCTAACTCCTTATACTCACTCAGAAGTTTTTGCAATTGCTGACGCTCAACTACAAAGAGAACTGTATCTGAAGTCAAAGCCCGCACAGTGGCTGTCCGAGGTGTGCCCATTAAGAGCGAAATCTCACCAAAAAATTCTCCCTCTCGTAACGTGGCGATTACCTGATTATTGCGTTCTGAAAAAATCTCTACAACTCCAGACAAAATAATATAGAATTCCTCGCTAGGTTCATTCTCTTGGCAAATTACTTCGCAAATATCAAAGTGCTTACGATATCCCCTTGCAATCAACGCAAATAGCTCTACATCTGTGCATCTTTCAAAGTAGGATATTTTTCGTAATAAATCTCGCAAATTCTTAGTATTAGAATCACTAGAATTGGTAGTGATCGCACTAGATGATGATGCATTAATTTCTGATGCTAAATTTTGATTAGGAAATGGAAAAGCATTGACAACAGAGGGAATCATTTCATAATCACGAAAAGCAATCTCATGGGTAGGTAACGGAACTTTGATGCCTCTTTCTTTAAATTCATAAGCGATCCGAAAATTCAAAGAGCTACGAATAGTTTCATTGGCATCGGGATCATTAATCCAAGCTAGCAACTCAAATTCAAGAGAATCCCGATTAAATTTTTGGAATCTAACTTCTGATGATGGATTTTGTAATACATGGGGTTCGTGACGTGCTACGGTTAACAAGGCTTCTGTCAAGACTAGCAAATCAGTGTCTGTAGCCACTGTAATCGGAATATGTATGCGACATGTATGTCCTCGATAACTCCAATTAACAGTATTATGTTCAATGAGACGTTGATTCGGAACAATTACAAAGAGATCATCATCTGTACGCAGAATCGTGGAACGAATGGAGATTTTTTCTATAACCCCCTTTAGTTCACCAATTTCAATATAATCACCAACTTTGAGAGTCTGCTCAAATAAGAGGACGACACCACTAATAAAGTTACTGGAAAGGTTTTGGAGTCCAAAGCCGATACCAATACCAATTACTCCTGCGACTACAGCTAAGGAACTGAGGTTAATGCCTGCCGTTTGCAAAATAATTGTGCAACTCAATGTAATCAATAAGTATTTTATAAATACAGTAATTGCTTCCTGTAATCCTCGATTGATGCGAAATCGGGCTAGGAATGCACGTCTGATAATTTCACTAATTAATTTAGATAGGAAAAAGGCTAATACTAACAGTCCTAGTAATAGTGTGATTGAAGCGATCGAAAATTTAGCTCCTCCGATATCTAAAATTTGAGCCGTGAAGATGTCATTAAACTTGGCTAACCAAACATCCATCTTGTTTTTCTCTCCACAACCCTATTGCAATTACAGCCTGTTGAGACTTCAAGCAGTACAGCAGAATTTTTGGATGCGATACAAAGTACCACTTTCAAAATACTGGCTAGCAAAATGCTTGAGCTTAGTATCTACTTCTGTATTGTATAAATTACTGTCGCAGTTGCATTTGGAATTTCTGATTTTTTCAGTTTGGTATTAATTTTTCCCAATCCTCTCATCGTGCCAATCCACAATTGCCGATCGCTAATGAGTAAATTGAGGACAGAACTATGGGGGAGGTTATTGATGAATGATTTAATTTCGCCATTGTAAGTATTGACAAGTACCAAACCATCCCTCATGCCAATCCACAATTCCCCAGTTTGATCACTAGCTAGAGCTACAATATCGCGACCTGTCACAGTGTTAATTCGCGCGATCGCTTTATTCGTTTTAGGATTAATTTCGATCACATTACGTGGTGTTCCTGCCCAAATTGTTCCCGATGGATCAATAGCTAGAGCCTGCACTATCTGTCCTGATACAAAGGGAATTCGTGCAGTAATTTTCGCTGTGCCAGGATTAATCTTAAGCAATCCGTTTAATGTCCCGACCCAAATATTGCCAGCATTATCAATTTGCATCACATTAGCGGCTGTCCCAGGAATATTCGGCAATCGAGCATAGGTCTCAGCATTGTAGGGGCTGATGCGGGTAATGTCTTGATCGGTTCCTACCCAAATAAATCCTGCCCGATCCATAGCGAGACTCAAAATACGACTAGAGGATAGTTGGATCGCAATATTTTCAATTTTACCTGAGCTAGGGCTGATTTGATATAGTCCTGAAGTTGTGCCAACCCAAAAGAAGCCCCTATTGTCTTCAAGTAAGGCTGTAACGGTGGAATTAGGTAAGGATATTGAAGAGATTGCTTTCCCTGTAAGTTGATCAATTTGAATTAAACCTTGCCAAGTACCGAGCCAAAGGCGATCGCGACTATCCAATAATGTTGCACTAATCCGACTATCAAAATTGGATGATGGTCTGACGGCAACTAGTTCCCTGCGGTCTTCTGTAGTTGCCTTATGCAGAGTTATTGAGGAGTTAATATTGATAGCTTCGACCTTATTGATATTGAGTTCATAGCTAATCACAAATAAGCTGGCTATATTAGCTGTTATAGCTAATGTAGCTTTAGAGATCGCCTTTGAAGCATTTAATTGTGACATTTGGGTAGCTGCAAACATCTTGACCATCATCTTTAGACGCGAGACTGCGGTATAAAACTCTTTTTGGCGTCAAATGTTAACACAAGAAGTTGTGATTAATGCATCCAAATTAGTAGAAATTGCTAGATTGTGTCATTTTAAACTTGATCCAGTAGAAAAAGCTATTCAGATCATCAACTAGAATCAGTAAATCGTAAGCCTAAAATTAAAGAGAAGGCGCAACGCGCCTTCTCTTTAATTTTTTGGCTTAGGAGTGGTTGGTTGTGTTTGAGGTGCAGGAATTTCAGGTTGCACAGGTTGTGGTGGTGGCTCTAAAGGTGCTGGCTGTGGGGCAGGCTCTACAGGCTTGGGCAAAGGATTTGTGGTGATTGGCATAGGCTGAGTTGTAGTTGATGGTGTCGTAGGTGCAGTATTCGCTACAGAAGAAGGATCAGAGGTTGGTTTACTTGTGGTTACTGTCTCAGAAGGTTTAGTGATGGGCGGATCGTCACGTCTGCGTTCAACTGGTTCATCGCGGCGATCCCTGTTGGCAGTACCTGAGGTATAGGTGATTTTAGCCCTATTAGAGACACTAGGCTTATTCGGTAAATCCGAACGACGGAACTGGATTGTACTAGCCTCCTTAACCGTTGCTGTAACCCCAAATTCCGATGTAATTTGAGGCAAACTGGCAAGCTGAGTACTAAATCCAAAAATCAAAGAATTATTAGCAATTTTTTTATCAATACTGTCCTTGTCAATGCGCTTGGGAGCAGTAGCTTTGCCGTCAGCTTTAATTCTAATTTCTTCACCTTTGCCAAGGGTGACGATTTCAGAGGTACTTTTAAGTAAAACGGTAAGATTGCCATCAAGGGAAATGATCCGTCGATCTTCCGATGCTTTCGCAGGAATTTCTAGGTATATCGTGCCATCATTGCTCGATATTTCACCAAAAGAAGTTTTTATTTGAGCAGGAGATTTACTATCCTTGGCAGCCCATGCCACCAGCCGACCTGATTCAATTTCCACTTGATTTTGAGGTCTAAGGATAAGATTGGCCGCCCCCCCTATGCGAAAAATTGTCCCATTCCTCAACGTGATCTGGGCTGTTGAAGACTCATCAGTGCTCACACTTTCATTTACCTTCAGAGCTACTCCTACGGTAGCAGGTCTGGCGGTTGTGGAGTTAACATACTTAACTCGAACTGGATAGCTACGAATTTCGCTAATTTCAGCGATCGCCTCAGTTGGCAGAACCTCTGAGCTAAATGGTTTTTCGGGCTGACTGATCGAACAACTAGGCAGCATTGTGCCTAGTATAAATAAGACCAGAAGAGGTACATAATGTTTACAAAAGTACCTAGAAATTTTGAGTAACTGCCAACGCTGCATCGTAAATTTTTTGTAGAGTCTACAAAGCCAGTTTTTTCGCTATACTAGGAAGTCTGGTTAAAACCATAAATCCTAATGTATCTATATTAGGTCTAACATTGTTGTTTGACCATAGTTAGCCGCAATTCTCATTATTATCTATGACGGATTGTACCTAAGGGTGCACACCCCTATAGATGTAAATCTATCTTTAAAACGAGTAAGAGTCAAAAGCACATGGCAAAGAGTAATTTGCAGGTCATGCTGACCAAAAATGTTACAAAATTAGGTAAACTCGGCGACTTAGTAGCTGTAAAGCCTGGTTATGCTCAAAACTTCCTCATACCTCAAGGTTTAGCTATTCGCGCAACCGCAGGTGTTGTCAAAGAAGTTGAAAGACGCAAAGAAGTTGAGCGTCAACGTTTAATCGCTATTCGCGAAGAAGCTGAAAGCCGTAAGACTGCCCTTGCAACTATTGGCGGCTTTATTATTAAGAAAAAAGTTGGTGAAGGGAATGCAATTTTCGGGACGGTCACTGATCGCGAAGTTGCTCAATTGATTACTGCAAAGTCGCTACTAGAAATCGATCACCGCGACATTACAATTCCTGAAATTAATCAAACAGGTAATTACGAAGTTTCGATTAAGCTTCATGCTGAAGTTACGGCAACCATTAAAATCCAAGTTGTCCCTGAATAAAAATCTGAAGACATTGCAAAGCAACGCTTTTGTGAAATAAGGGGCTTAAGCCCCTTGTTTGTTTTTATGTCTGATTTTTGCTAGTTCGATCGCGAGGGTAATTGCCTCAATCGTACTAGCGGGATCAGCGATCCCCTTGCCTGCAATATCAAAGGCAGTCCCATGATCGGGTGAAGTTCGCACAAAGGGTAATCCAATTGTCGTATTCACGGCTCGGTCAAAAGCTAAAAGCTTTACTGGGATTAACCCTTGATCGTGATACATAGCAAGATATGCATCGTAGCCAAGCCCAACCTGAGCGCGATCGCGCCAAGCTTTGGCAGGATTGACCCACATCGTGTCGGGTGGGATCGGATTAGAGATTTGGACATTAGGGTGTTGTTGGCGATAGCGATCAATTAATGGTTGTAACCACTCACACTCTTCGATCCCCAGTTGTCCCTGTTCACCACTGTGGGGATTGATCCCCGCGATCGCAATCCTTGGATCTGAGATCCCAAAGTCCAGCAATAATGATCGGCGTAATAATTCTAATTTTTGCTCGATCAGTGTAGGTGTAAGCTGTCGAGTAACTTCCCTCAAAGGAATATGTACCGTCGCTAGCAAAGCTCGCAAAACCCAGTCCGTATGTGGTGATTTGCCAACAAATAGCATTCCAAAATCATCGATATGACTACGCTCAGCCAATAACTCAGTTTGCCCTGCATAGTTATGTCCTGCTTGTTTCCAAGCTGATTTGGCAATTGGTGCAGTGACGATCGCATCGAATTTACCCGCTAGAGTTTGGGCGATCGCCTCATCTAAGTAGGCAAAACTTGCTGCCCCACTTTTACGATTCCCAAATCCTAGTGTAATTTCCCCATCACTCCGGATATCAAATACCTTTAGGTCAGCAGGATCAGCAATTTGGATATTGGTAGTTTTTAAATTTTTTAGTAATTGATAATTTTCCTCAAGATATCGTTGATCGCCAAAGATGGTGAACTCAGCATCTAGAGTTAGTAAATTGTCATCGGCAAGAGATTTTAGAATGATTTCCGTTCCTATTCCTGCGGGATCTCCTATAGTGAGAGCTATTCGAGGTTTAGATTGCCAAGATGAATGCTGCAGAATGTTCATTTAAGTAATTCTCCAAAAATTTAGTACACACGATAAGATCGTAATTCGCTGTTAGCCCTCTTGACCATCACCAACAATGTCTGTTGATATTTCCTTAGAAACCCTCTGGAATCAAGT
The DNA here is from genome assembly GCA_020404105.1 of Pseudanabaena sp. M53BS1SP1A06MG. Taxonomy (GTDB): domain Bacteria; phylum Cyanobacteriota; class Cyanobacteriia; order Pseudanabaenales; family Pseudanabaenaceae; genus Pseudanabaena; species Pseudanabaena mucicola_A. The sequence goes on from JADBWH010000024.1 coordinate 23,211, forward strand.
CCTTGAACTTCTTGAAAGCCAACTGAGCCGCCCTACCTACGAAGGATGGATTAAGACTGTTGTGGCTGACGAGTTGACAGCCGATCGCTTAACGATTCGTACCCCATCACTTTTTGCTAAGAATTGGTTACATAAATATTATTTTCAAAACATTACCGATGCTGTTACCGAAATTTTAGGTTATCCTGTCGAAGTCTATATAGTGGCGGCTCCCAGTGGCGAATCTCCCAATAGTCAACCTGATGAGGAGCCTGGTGAAAGCGAAGGTAGTCAAGAGGGACTTTTTGAAACAGCGATCGCCAATGAGTCTGTGCAGGCAATGGCTGCTTCTCTCCCCTCTACGAATGTACAAAGCGACCTTCAGGTTGAGAATGGCCATAGTTCTCCAAGGCATAACAATCTCAATCCTAAGTACAATTTCAATCGTTTTGTGGTTGGAGCAACCAATCGGATGGCTCATGCCGCCGCGTTAGCGGTTTCAGAGTCCCCAGGACGTGAATTTAATCCTTTATTTCTCTGCGGTGGTGTGGGCTTAGGCAAAACTCACCTGATGCAAGCGATCGCCCATTACCATCTGGAAATCGAACCGAGGGCTCGCATAGCCTATGTGTCCACAGAGCAATTCACTAATGACCTGATTGCCGCAATTCGCAAGGATAGTATGCAGAGGTTTCGGGAGTTATACCGCGAGATCGATATGCTGATTGTTGATGATATTCAATTCATCGAGGGCAAGGAATATACCCAAGAGGAATTTTTCCATACATTTAATACCCTCTATGAAGCAGGTAAACAAATTGTGCTGGCAAGCGATCGCCCACCTGCTCAGATTCCTCGTTTACAAGAGCGTTTATGTTCGCGATTCTCGATGGGGTTAATTGCCGATATTCAGGTTCCTGATTTAGAAACCCGTATGGCAATTTTGCAGAAAAAAGCTGAATACGATAATCTCAAAATTCCTGCTGATGTACTACATTACATTGCTGCTAGCTATACCTCTAATATCCGCGAATTGGAGGGAGCTTTAGTCAGAACCGTTGCCTATATTTCCATTTCAGGCTTGCCAATGACGGTAGAAAATGTTGCGCCCGTTCTCAATCCTCCCAAGGAGCCTGTAGAAGTCTCCGCCGAGATGGTTTTGAGTGTGGTGACGGAAATGCTAAATATTGATCTCGCTGATCTCTTAGGTAATTCCCGTCGCCGTGAAATTAGTCAAGCGCGTCAATATGTGATGTACTTAATGCGTCAACATACTAATCTAAGCCTTCCCAAAATCGGTGAAGCTGTCGGTGGTAAAGACCATACAACCGTGATGTATAGCTGCGAAAAGGTCGCTCAACTACAATCCACCGATGGTGATGTTGCTCAGTTATTAAGACAGTTAAGCGATCGCATTTACTTCATTGCCCAATCTAAAAATTAATATGTCTTCTCTCCCCGTCGGCTTTCCCGCACCCACACCTCACGGCATCATCGAAGTCAAGCAATATCCTGCCTATCGCTCAGGGACATATACCTATGAGGGTAATCTGCGTGAAGCAACTGGTTATGCTTTCAATCCACTATTTCGGCATATCAGTAGTAACAATATTGCGATGACCACGCCTGTAGAAGCTCGCTATCCCAGTGAGACCATCGATCAGCCAGTGCAAAGGGGCAAAGCAAAAGTATCTTTTCTATACAACAATAATGGTATTAGTCCCCAACAAATATCGCCAGATATTCAAGTGGAAGATCATCCGCCGATGTTGGTGGTGAGTTTGGGTGTGCAGGGAGCCTATGGTTATGAGAGCTATCAAGGACATATTGCTAAGTTAAAGGAATGGCTAGCCCATCATTCCGAATATGCGATCGCAGGGGAACCAAGGGAATTTCTCTATGATTCTCCCTATACGCCAGCACCACTCAAGCGCCGCGAAGTCCAAATTCCCATTCGCTGCATTTAAAATAATAGGACTTACGCAAGCCTAACTCTTAAATACGTTACATCAAGATACTTAGCTTCCCCAAATATAGATGGAACCATTTTCCATTTTAAAAATTCTCGCACTTTCACCATTGGTATCTTCTTCGCCACGCTGTTGGTAGACTAGACCACCACGCTCATCGGTATATAAGTAGCTCAACTTAGGACGAACTTCTCACGGAGTACACCGACATGATCCAAAACTAACCAATCGTTTGCAATGCGAACAATTGATTAGGGAGATTGATTTCTCATCCATTTAAGCCATTGCACCATAGAACTCCAACCATTGAGATGATGTAACTGGGGTGCGCGAGCTTTGACTAAACTATCAACAGATCGCAAAGCAGCAAACTGCAAACCCAAGAAACTATCAACAGCCGCATGTGGTCCCCCCAAAGTGGCTGCTCCTGAAGCATATACCCTTCCCTCATGATTACGCAGTTCTGGAATTTCAAAATCATTCGTTACACTCAATCGACCTAACGCATTTGTAGGAATGTTATAGCAATCTAGCAAATCAGCGAATAGCGGATTCGTCTGCACCTTCGCATCTAAACCTGTCGCATCAATAATGAAATCTGCAGTTAATTGCAAGACTCCTTCCATTTGTCGCGGACGAATATAGGTGGCTGTGCGGCGATCGCTCAATTGTTCCACCTTCTCCACATCACCAAAAGTAATCTGATACCAGCCCTCATTTAGTCCCGTTTGCACAATCCTTTTCCAATCATAGCGATCGGCTGTCGTCGTGCCACCCCAATCCTTTAACAAAGCTTGCCTTGTCTGCGGATCTGCTTCTTCCAATACTGCGCGTAAATCCCCACCCCAACAAGCCTTAGGCCAGTTAAAAGGTTGAAACTCATAATGATTTTCCACGGTGCGCTGGGCGCGTCCATAGCGATTGCCTTGGGCTTTAGGAGATCGCATTAAATGCAAGAGATTAATTTTTTGCTGTGGTGATCGCTGTCGCACTTCATAAATACGTTGTACAATCCGCGAAGCGACTATGCCACGTCCACGAATTAACACTGTACCACCATGATTTTGTAAATGTTCGTAAATGTGCTCATGTTCCTCATAGCCATTCACCACTGCTCGAAAGTCCTCAGTTTCACTGCGATATGCTTGAAGATCTGGCAAAAACTGAATTGCCGCATAACCCATAGCCAAATGCAGGTACTTGGCAATTAAAAAAGCATGATTCCCACGTCCCAGAGAATAGGCGATCGCATAACGCCCGTCAGTAGTTTTACGAATGGAACGTACTCTTCCATAGCGATAGATCTTGTCCCATCCAATACGGCTAGCTTCGCGATCGATAGAATCAAACACATGCCCTGATCGAGGTGTATAGGTTTCGGCGAAGTCAGGCTCAGCAAAGACTTGCCAGAGATATCGCCAAGCTTTGTCAATCTTACCGTGAGTGAAGTCATGCCATGACTCGCGCCATGCGTAACTCGGAAATCCCCAAATATTGTCAGGACAGGAATCAGAATTAGAGCGCAGTCTTTCATGTAACGGAATTTGCGAATTTAGACATAGGCGCTTGTATCGTGCATAGGGTTGTGGCTCTAAACCAATGGCAACGATCTGATCCATTGTCACGCCAAAAATCCGTAGATAGTCAGCCCAAATATAACTTCCAAGTCCACCACCGATTGCTCCGTAGGTTGTCTGATGCACTTGTAATCCCAACCCATACAAAGATTGAACTTCTACATTCGGTAATTGAAAGAAATCTGGAGGGAATGTTCGATTAGTTTCTGAGCTTTGTCCTCTATTTACAGGCTGTGAAATTGCTGGATTCGTTTGGGAATGGATTAATCCTGTTTCAGGATTAAAGAGAATTGTGGGATCAGAAGCTGAGAGTTTATTACCTGAGTTACTTGATGAATTCAGTGGCGATCCTGTAATAATAGTTTGATTCGTTGATGGCAAATCAAAGGTGATCGCAACTTCATAGCGCCCAATCGTTAAGCGATCGCCACTCGCTAGCGTACTCCGCAATCCCAATCCCTTCTCCAGTAAAGCCCCATTTAACAAAACTCCATTAGTACTATTTTGGTCAATTACTACCACATTACCCTGCTCGAATACCAGCAAAGCGTGGTATCGCGACACCGAGCGATCGCTTAATACTAAAGGCGATACCTGATTGCCATCTAAGTCATTGGGTAAAGTATTTTGGTCTTTGCCAATCGCGATCGGTAATCTTAACTGCAAGCTCTGCTGCTGATTCGTATTAATTTCCAGCCAACTTAACTGAACCAAAATTTGCATATTTTCCAATGGGTTAAGAGAATTGAATTACTTAAGGTAGGGGCAAAATACTACTAGCGGCTCCAGCCAAGGAAGTACCACACCAAGGACATACCAAGGTTATCTTTTCATAGCTAGAAATCTTGGCGCACTTAGGATTTGGGCATTGCAATCCATAGACCTGATTAGGATTGTTATGAGGAGTTGATATAGATCTTGTGGCAGATTGAGTAACAATTTCAGTAATTTGCAAAACTTGATGTCCCAATGCTATCTCACTATTTTGCTGAAGCTCAATTTCCTGCTGCACTAACCTCTTACCGTCAACAACTGGCGGATTCGATTCACGCATATTTCTTAGACAAAATTTTTGTTTCTGTGGGTCAAAATAAATCACCACATGCAATCCTGACACAGTGGGATCGGATAACACTAAATCACACCTTGCAGGGTCGCGCCCAATCCGCACCATCGTTAGACCAATCCTATAGTGTTTCGTAAAGCCAGTTTCCACCCACACCAGTGTTAATTCAGACATAATAGCCCTTAATGCTTGATCCTAAATATAGCGTTTTCCTGTCTTTTCGATAATATGTTTGTACAGCGCTTTGCGCTTACTCAAAACCCAGAAATATTTTTGAAAGTGGCGCTTTGCGCCACTTTCAAAAATATTTCTTTACTACTCAAAGCCTAAATATGTTTGTATTCTCATCGTAGATGAGAATACAAACATATTTAGGACTTACGCAATATCCCTGTAATAAATTACGGGCTGAAAGCTTAACCCCTTTAAAACGGTTTGATTACAGACTTTCTTGAGTCCGCTTTAGCTGACTTTAGCTTTGAGCCAAGAACTTGAGTTCTTGGTTATTTTGCGTAAGTCCTAATATTATGATTTCATCCTACAAAAAGTCCTAACATTAATTTCTATGACACCGACATTACTGGGAAGATGGCAAACTCGCCTCTTACTTTTTGGAACATTGGGAATACTGATTACCATTCCCTTTAGCCTAATCAATAGCGATGCAATCTACTTCCAAGTTTTACTAAGTATTGCTGTTCTAGGATTTATTTGGGATATTGTCTACAATCTACTTCAGCAATTACGTTGGGATCATGATTGGTCAGCACTGTGGCAGTTAGTCGCAGGAATTTGGGAAGCTTTTTTCTTTTATTTTCCATTTAAATTTCTACTCGGTAATGTCTTGAAATTACCTTGGTTTAGTTCAGAGATTCCCTTCGACAAGTTTTTACTACATTACATATGCATATGGCTAGTCATTTTTACAGCCTCTCAAACGATCATGCGAGTAATCTTTCCCCGTTGGCGATTTCATGGAGGTGAGTGGCTCTAAAGCGAACGGGGGTATCCATACATGCCCTGCTTTTAGATAAGCTATTTTTCTGAATTATCTATAGATGTTTCGTTAAACCATTTTGCAGCGAAATTTAATCTAAAAAGCTTTATCCTTAATTTCCCACGCTTTATCGGGAAATTGGGTCTAAAACCCCGTCCTTCTAGGACGGCTTTGTATTAATCTATGCTATAATATACAGCATAAGACTTACTAAATCCATGTTAGTACTTGAAGCAAAACTTAAAGGCAAGACAGAGCAGTACGAATCGCCTCATCTATGAGGCGATTCGTACTGCTCTGTTTGTGCGTAATAAGGCTTTGAGGCTATGGATGGATGTAAAGGATAGCGATAAGTACGACCTGAATAAATACTGCGCTGTGCTTGCCAAAGAGTTTGAGTTTGCGAAAAAGCTAAATTCTCAAGCCAGACAAGCCAGTGCTGAGAGAGCATGGTCAGCGATTAATCGGTTCTTTGAGAACTGCAAAAAGAAGATATCGGGGAAGAAAGGTTTTCCCAGATTCAAGAAGCGTGGTCATTCTGTGGAATACAAAACTTCAGGATGGAAGCTTAGTGAAGATCGGAAATATCTAACTTTGACTGATGGCTTTAAGATTGGCAAGCTCAAATTAGTGGGTAGTCGTGACCTTAATTTCTACCAGATAGAGCAGATAAAACGAATCAGACTGGTAAGACGGGCTGAGGGTTACTATGCTCAATTCTGTGTAGATGTTGATCGGCGTGAAGAAATAGAGCCGACTCAAACCTCAATCGTATTGGATGTTGGACTTAATCACTTCTACACCTGATTGACTGACAAAAGTAGCAA
>JADBWH010000025.1 GCA_020404105.1 Pseudanabaena sp. M53BS1SP1A06MG
ACAAGATTTCTGCTATCTCTCTGGTGCAGGCTTCAAGTCTTTCTTTTTCTTCTGGTGTCATTTGCTTGGACTGGTTATCTTTTTTCTATTTTACCTCTCATTTCTCTTAAGTATTTATACTCAGCACCTAATTGAGATGCTCCCGAAATAATGTTGCTCAAGTTTTGAAACATCGTTGTGCGTATCTCAATGGCTATTTCTATTCTCCTAAGTATTTCTACTCAGTGCCTAATTGAGATGCTCCCAAACTTTGTCAGACAAAGTTTTTAGCCGTTCTAAGATCAAATCGTCGAAATCCAGATAACAAAAAGGGTGTCAGGGATTTGTCCCATCTCACGGAACCAGTGCCTATCAATCTAGCCACAATCAAAACCAACTGCCCAAATAGCTATGCTATCTTTGTCCAAGATCTACTATTTACAGCCAAAGCAGTGAGCCTAACTGAGTCAAAAATTCATGAAGATTAGATATCTACTGCGTCTCATTGGAACTCTGTTCTCAACCTATTACGCCTACATGCTCGAATATCGTGCCGAGCTATTTATCTGGTTACTATCTAACTCTTTGCCATTTATTCTCATGGGAGCATGGCTCAAGGCTTCAGAAAATGGCAGCTTTGGGATGACATCACTAGAATTTATCCGCTACTTTCTCGCTGTATTTATCGTGCGCCAGTTTAATATTGTCTGGGTAATTTGGGACTTTGAGAAGGAACTCATTTCAGGACAGCTTTCCCATCGACTATTACAACCCATCGATCCCTTTTGGCATCATTTAATCAATCATATTGCTGAGCGTTGGGCAAGATTTCCCATGCTCGTTGTGCTCATTGCCCTATTTTTCATGCTCTATCCACAATCATTTTGGATTCCTTCATTGGCAACTGGTTTACTCGCAGCATTCCTAGTAGCGATCGCATTTTTGCTAAGATTCCTAATTCAATACACTTTTGGAATGCTTGCCTTTTGGACAGAACGTGCTAGTGCGATCGAGCAACTCTGGTTTTTATCCTATATATTTCTCTCTGGAATTATTGCGCCCTTAGAAGTATTTCCACCATTAGCAAGGGATATTGTCCTATGGACTCCGTTTCCGTATATGGTCTATTTCCCATCGGCTATTTTAGTGGGTAAGGCAGTAAATATCTGGCAGGGAATCGGCGTAATGGCGGGATGGATGGCAGTTACTGTTGTGATCAATCGCTGGCTATGGCGCAAGGGAATTAAACAATATTCAGGAATGGGAGCGTAAAATCTAGCTTAAAACCTTGGTTTGAGTTTAACTTTATGCAACAAATTTTAGAAATGCTATATTCTCCAAAATAATATTGGTTAAAAAATTGACAAAAAAGTAGGGATCAACATTATGAAATGGGATGAAATGCGGGAGAGCAACAACGTAGAAGATGTGCGTGACGGTTCTTATAGCTCAAGCTCATCACCATTAGGAATGCTAGGTGGTTTAGGCTTTGGTGGTATTGCGATCGCCCTAGTTGCTGGTCTAATTTTTAAAGTTAATCCTGCTCAGCTTTTCGGCTTTCTATCTAATACCAAGCAACCTGCAACACAGGCTCTAGTCAAACAACCAACTAGGGATCGCGATGCTGCCTTTGTCAAATCAATTCTCGGTGATACCGAAGATACTTGGGGAAGAATTTTTAAAAAACAGCTAAATACTAACTATCAAGCCCCTAAATTAGTCCTATTTGCAGGTTCAGTTAAGTCGGCATGTGGCTCTGCAAAAACTTCGGCGGGTCCCTTCTACTGCCCTGCGGACAAGAAAGTATATTTAGATATGGGTTTCTTTCAATATCTAGAAGCTACGGCTGGGAGTGACGCAGACTTTGCACGCGCCTACGCGATCGCCCATGAAGTCGGTCATCATATCCAAAATTTACGCGGCATATCTGGTAATGTCCGAAAGCTAAAGGCAAGCTCTAGCAAGGTCAAAGCTAACGAACTCTCGGTACGTCTGGAATTACAAGCAGATTGCCTTGCAGGAGTATGGGGGCATTTCACGGCGCAGCGTGGCTTGATTTCTGAGCAAGATATCACCAAGGCTCTCAATACGGCTACGCAAATTGGTGATGACTACTTACAAAAACAGTCCAAGGGTGGTCATGTGATTCCCGAATCCTTTACCCATGGAACATCTCAACAAAGAGTCACTTGGTTTAAGCGAGGTCTGAATACGGGGGATATGAATCAGTGTGATACCTTTGCGACCAATCAGCTATAGAACTGACAGCGTTCTACGCTAACTTGCAATACCGAAAAATTTTTGAAAGCTCAGCTTTATCACTCAATGTTGAACGTTTTATCGTGTATAAGAGTCTAAAGGTATTTAACCATTGACGTAACTGTTATGCAAACCGAGCACCAGCTAGAACCGAAGGAAGACTATCTCCCCGAAGAACTATCCGATTTCCCTAACGAGCTTGCTTCACCAAAGAAATCGTTTCTAGGACGCTGGAAATGGCGGATTGGGGTGATCTTAATCCTTGCTTTAGTTGGTGGCGGTGGTTACTATACCTATACCCAAATGATTGCGCCTGCTAGTCAACAAGGAAGCCGTAAGCGCGATCGCGTGATTTCGATAAAACGGACTAATTTACCAATCATTGTTACCGCAAATGGCACAATCCAGCCCGAAAAATCAATTAACGTCAGTCCTAAAAGTTCGGGCAGACTCAAAACCTTATTAGTCAAGGAAGGGCAATCTGTGAACGCTGGACAAATCCTCGCCTATATGGATGAGTCCAATATGATCGGACAACTTACTCAGGCTGATGGTCAGTTGGCGGCGGCACAGGCAAGTCTCGACCTTCTCCGCGCAGGCAATCGTTCTCAGGATATTGCTCAAGTTCAAGCAAATTTAGCCAATGCCCAATCCACCCTCGAACAGTCAGAAATCATTTATCGCCAAAATCAACAGTTATATAAGGAGGGGGCGATCGCTTCTAGGGATCTGGATACTTCAAGGACAACCATGGAGGCAAATCGCGCTAAAGTTACTCAAGCGAGAGAAGCTCTATCTTTGCAGCGAGCAGGTTCGCGTCCTGAAGATATTGATCGCGCACAGGCGCAAGTTGTAGTAGCAGCAGGAACTTTACAAACGGTGCAATCACAATTAGAAGACACGATTATTCGCGCTCCCTTTGATGGTGTAGTAGTGAGGAAGTATGCTGATCCAGGAGCCTTTGTTACCCCAACTACTTCAGGCAGTGCAGTTAGTTCGGCAACAGCTTCGTCAATCCTTGCCCTAGCCACAAATAATCAAGTTGTCGCCAATGTTGCCGAAGCCAATATTGCTCAAATAGCCGTTGGTCAGGAGGTCTCCTTTCAAGTTGATGCCTATCCCAATAAGAAATTTAGCGGTCGAGTCGTATCAATTTCACCACAGGCGATCGTGAACCAAAATGTCACTAGTTTTGAGGTGAAGGCAGAAATCACTTCTAAGGATAAGAATTTATTGAGATCGGGCATGAATGCCAGCTTAGAATTCCGAGCAGGTCAGTTAAAAGATGTTTTGGTTGTACCTACTGTAGCGATCGTGCGACAGCAAGGCAGTACGGGTGTCTATGTGAAGACGGAGCAGAGTGCAACTCCCGTATTTACGCAAATTGAAACAGGTGTCACTGTGGATGATAAAACTGAAGTAAAATCTGGCTTGAATGGTGACGAGAAAATCTTTGTTTCCTTTCCTGAAGGTTCCCGTCCCAAGAGCGAGCCAAGAGGTGTTCCAGGGTTAACACCTTCTACGCCACAGAGACAACGTGGGTAATGTTAAGAGTTTTACTTCGTCAAAGTCTTAACTGATTTAAGACAATATGAATGGCACTATATGAATGGCACTATATATTTATGCAAAAGTTAAAGCCAATCGCCAAATCTCCAGCAAAACCATTATCAAGGCAACGGATTCAAGTTGCGAAAGTCCCATTTGCGGAGATTCTGATCATGGCGGCAGAATCCTTGTGGAACAATCGACTCCGTACAGCCCTGACGATGCTAGGCGTAATCATTGGCATTGCGGCGGTAATTGCAATTACATCAATTGGACAGGGCATTCAGAAGTCAACCGAAATTCAGCTACAGGCGCTTGGTACGAATTCGATTAATGTGCTTACGGGCGCAGCGCGGACTGGCGGTATTAATCAGGGTGGCGGTTCGGCTTCGACTTTGACTTTAGAAGATGCTCAAGCTGTGGCAAAAGCCCCAGCAGTAAAGCTAGTCTCAGCATATTTACAAAGAAATCGCCAAGTTTCCTACGGCAATCAAAATACTTCCACAACAGTGATTGGGACAGATGTTAATTATTCACCGATTCGGAATACTTTCCCAACTGAGGGTAGATATTTTGAGCAAGAAGATATTGATAATGCTAAATCCTTGGTAGTGCTTGGCTCAAAGGTGAAATCTGATTTATTTGGAAGAGCAAATGCAATCGGCGAGAGAATTCGCATTCAGGGAGAGCAGTATCAAGTAATTGGTGTTATGGAATCTAAGGGATCTTCAGGTGGTTTCGATCAAGATGATCGCGTATTTATTCCCTTAAAAAATATGTCAGCACGACAGGTTGGAAATAATGCTTTGCAAGGGATCTCCGTAAGTGGTTTTTGGGTGCAAGCCTTAGATGAATCGGAACTTGAGGCGGCTCAATTCCAATTAACGAATCTCTTACGTCTGCGTCATAAAATTTATCCACCGCAACCCGATGACTTCCGCATTGTCAACCAAACGGATATTGTCAGTGCCTTCACAAATATTGTCGGATTGCTAACCCTAATGGTCGGGGCGATCGCAGCCATCTCCCTGATCGTTGGTGGTATCGGCATCGCCAATATCATGCTCGTTTCCGTAGTCGAGCGCACCCGTGAAATCGGAGTCCGCAAAGCTCTGGGAGCAACGAGAGCTGCCATTCTCAATCAATTTCTCACCGAGGCGATTTTAGTTTCAGGGCTAGGTGGTGTCATTGGCATTGGATTGGGAATAGCGATCGCCTATGGATCAGCAACGATTTTTCAATTCCCATTCCTGATCTCAATTTGGGCAGTTTTAGCAGGTTTCGGCTTATCGATGATTGTCGGACTAGTTGCAGGCGTAATTCCCGCCCGCAGTGCCGCCAAACTTGATCCTATTCAAGCGCTTAGAAGCGACTAACCGAAAATGGCTAAGCCATTTTCGGCTTTGGTATAATTCACTCAGTACTTAGGGAGCAGCGATCGCTATGGTTACTCAGTTGCTTACACAAACACCGATTATTTATCCAGACTGCGATGGTCAACCTATGGCAAATAACACAACCCAATTTCGCTGGATTGTCACGATCAAGCAGAATTTAGAATGGATTTTTGCTAATGATGATGTTTTTGTAGCGGGAGCTCTGTTTTGGTATCCTATTGAAGGTAAACCCTCAATTGTAGTTGCTCCTGATTTGATGGTGGCGATTGGTAGACCTAAGAACGATCGCCAATCCTATCAACAATGGAATGAAGCGAATATCGCTCCTCAAGTTGTCTTTGAAATCACTTCTCCTAGCAAAACCTTCGATGAGATGGATATGAAGTTGCTATTCTTCGATCGCTACGGAGTTGAAGAATATTATATTTACGATCCCCAGTGTCAGATTTTACGAGTATTTTTGCGTCAAGACGAGGGCTTACAGATCGTAACTTGGGAACAGAATTGGACAAGTCCTCGCTTGGGAATTCACTTTGAGATGAGTGAAGATAGCTTAGTTCTGCGTCGTCCTGATAGCACAATATTCCAGACTTTTGAAGAAATTACTCTATTACTTGATCAGGCAAATCAAAGGATCGCAGACGCAAATCAAAGAGCTGCCGAGGCGGAAAGGCGATCGCAACAGTTAGCAGAAAAACTAATCGCCCTAAGCATTGATCCCAATACTTAGGGTTTTATTCAATTTTGCCTCACGAAAAATTCTATGATTCGTTTAGAAAATATCCGCAAAGCCTACCGACTTGGTGAAGTTGATGTTCCCGTTCTCAAAGGTATTGATCTTGAAATTCAATCAGGGGAATATGCCGCCATCATGGGGATGTCAGGCTCAGGCAAATCCACCCTCATGAATATCATCGGCTGCCTCGATCGCCCGACTAAAGGGAAATACTATCTCGAAGATCGGGAGTTAACCACCTATAACGATGATGAACTCGCCTATATTCGCAACCGTCGCATTGGCTTTGTATTTCAGCAATTTAATCTGTTAGCGCGTTCAACTGCCCTTGAGAACGTAATGTTGCCGATGATTTATTCCAATATCCCTAAAGAAAAGCGTCATCGTCTAGCGATCGAAGCCTTAACCAAAGTGGGACTTAGTGATCGCCTTTCCAATCGTCCCAACCAATTATCAGGCGGACAACAGCAACGGGTCGCGATCGCCCGTGCCTTAGCCAATCGACCTGCCTTAATTCTTGCTGACGAGCCAACGGGAGCCTTAGATACGCACACATCCCATGAGGTGATGAATCTGCTTGCTGAATTAAATGAACAAGGGATTACAATTGTTTTGGTGACTCACGAGCCAGATGTCGCTGAGCGAACTCGCCGCATTATTCGCATTCAAGATGGGTTAATTTCTAGATAAATAATCGATAAAATCATAACTATGTCTCATCCTCACATTGTTTCTGCTAACTGGCTACAGGAACATCTCCATGATCCGCAGGTAATTGTGGTTGATTGTCGCTTTTCGCTAATGGATGTAGCTCTTGGGCGTAAGCAATATCAAGAGGCACATATTGAAGGAGCCTATTATCTCGATCTCAATCAGGATCTATCGAGTCCCCTGCAAAAACATGGCGGTAGACATCCTTTGCCAGATTTCGAGCAGCTAGCAAAAAAACTGTCACAAATCGGTGTCACTAGTGAAACAACCGTAGTTGCCTATGATGACTCGCGATTTGCCTTTGCCTCAAGGTTGTGGTGGCTATTGCGCTATATGGGACATGAGCGCGTAGCCCTTCTTGATGGTGGTTTCGCAGGGTGGAAATCCCAAAGTTATGCAACTAGTTCTGAATTTCCTCAACCTAGATTTGGGAATTTGATCCACCAATTGCAGACTGAATGGGTAGTGGATATCGAAACCGTAAAAGTACGTAAAGATTTGCCAGAAGTGGTTTTAGTCGATTCGCGAGAAGGCGATCGCTATCGGGGTGAACGCGAACCCATCGATCCGATCGCTGGTCATATCGAAGGTGCGGTTAACTATCCTTGGATGGAAGTTACCAATGAGCAGGGATTTGTGATAGCTAATCAAAGCGATCGCTGGAAGGAAGTCAAAAATGCTAAGGAAGTAATTGTATATTGCGGTTCGGGTGTAACTGCTTGCGTAAATATGTTATCTTTGAAATTAGCGGGAATTGAGACTGGTAAACTCTACGCAGGCAGTTGGAGCGATTGGTGTTCGTATTTAGAATAATAATGTCTGCCGCTAAGTACAGGACAAAAAAGATGTTTCTACAACATTTCTCGCAATAGGTTAATCTCTTTTATAGGGGTTTTATTTGTGATGTGGTTATCTTCACGAAACCTGCTCCTCCCTTTGCAATTTTTTGTCCTGCACTAAGATTTTAGTATTAAGCCTTACTAGGAGATTTTGGAGATTGAGCGAGATATTTTTGAAGTTGTTCCATTGCCAACATCAACTGAGGGGTAGGATCGATCGCAACGAGACCATCCTTCATCTTTTGCCAAATCTCGAAATGTAAGTGCGGACCTGTTGCTAAACCTGTACTTCCCACTAAACCAATCACTGTTCCCTGCTTTACTTCTTGCCCAGACTTGACTAGTATCTCAGACAAGTGAGCATAACGAGTTTCATGGGTATCACCGTGGGAAATCACCACAATTAAGCCATATCCGCCCATCCAACCTGCTATTTCGACACGACCACTAAAGGCGGCAACCACAGGCGTACCTTCGGCTGCCGCAAGATCAGTTCCTTGGTGAAAGCGAACTTGCCCCGTAACAGGATGTACGCGAGTACCAAATAGAGAACTAATTGTTGATGGAACAATTAATGGAAACAGCATTTGTTTATCGCCATTGCTAGGCAAGCTCATGGCAGCAATTTCTTCAGGAGTCAGGCGACGCACCTGCACAGCAGTTTCTCCTGAGGAAGCAGCATAGATAACATTTCCATTTTGATAATACTGCTTCTGAGAACCAACGATAACTTCAGGAGCACAGAGATTAGCATTCCGCCCTGAAAGATCACTAGCTTTCGCTTGGCAACCAGTGGAACGATTTTCCAGTAAAATTTCCACAGGTTGTGATCGCTCTACTTCTGTTTTCGATGAAACTCTTGATGGAGTCTCAATATTGAATTGGACAGAATCACGGGTTTCTATGGGGGGAGAATTACGTTCCGTTTTAATTTCAGAGCTCTTAATTTCAAAGCGATTGGGATCAGGCGAGATCGCAGATTGACTCGGTGTTGGAGAGGAAGGCTGGGAAATATTTACATCGGGAGAAATTGCCGACTTAGTAGCAGCATATACTGAGCTAACTAGAACATAGTTATTTGTGGAGAAACACAGCAGGGTTGCTAAGGTAAACGTGGAAAGAGTTGATTTTCGCATATTTTGAGTCTACTGATAGCCGACAGAAAAGTTTTGAGGCTGATAGATCGCATCTTGGAGGTTGTCCTTCCATCTTACTACCAGTTCGCCTGTTGGTCTAATGTCGATAATTTGCCCTTGAAGTTCCTGTCCATCAATCGTTTTACGCACATAATGCTCGCTTAGCATCTCTAAATATTCCGCTAAAAGGCTGGTGATCCCTTCGTGATCGCAACGAGTTTGCCCCATTTCGATGCCCATTAGCACCACTTCGATCAATTCATCCATACTTAATAAAGTCGTTGACAACTCACCTAAGGCGATCGCGCCATCGGGAACTTCATTAGTCCAATTAATACCAATTCCCACCACTGCATAGAGAATTTTGTCCGCCTCAATCCTTGTCTCAGTGAGAATCCCCCCCAACTTGCGGCGATCGATTAATAAATCATTGAGCCATTTTAGCTTTACATTTGCCCCTGTCTGATTCAGTGCCTTGGCAATGCCCCAAGCCGTCCATAGTGTAATTTGATGAGCTTGCGAGGCAGCTAAATTAGGTTGCAAGATCACGGACATAAATAATCCACCTAAACCCGACTGCCAATTATGTCCGCGTTGTCCTCGCCCCTTAGTTTGCCGTTTGGCAATAATTACGGTATTTGCTGAAGCTTGACGGCGATCAATGAGCCGCCAAGCCTCACTATTGGTTGAATCAATTTCTTCGTAACGGATGATTTGAAATTTCAAGATACTAACTAATGAATAAAGAACCGATTGTTATGTCGTGACTTTGTCACATCACAAAAACTACGACAATCCCCTATAGGGGTTTTCATTTTGCCTACGGCAAAATGAAAACTCAAAACTCTTAATGGGACTGATTTTTTGTTTTCAAATGAGTACACACTCATTTGAAAACCGCTATAACTATTAAGAAGCTTTAGTCTCAAAGTATAAAAGATCGATAAATACTGCACCAGCCAATAACAACAATCTTTCGTCAGCAGTCAATTTACCATCGGTGAAGCGGACTCTAAAGTTATCAGCATCGGTAAATATTTCTTTAGAAATCCCTGACCATTTTTTCTCAATTATGGATACATCTCTACCATTTTTCTGAATAGGAAATGTCCAAATTTTCCAGAAGGGAGAAGTCATGGTCATGATTACCCTGCCTCTGGTGTCGAGAAAATCAAATTTCTTATTAAGCCACACAAATCTTTGTTGCAAGCTTCCCACAGGACGATCGCCTGCTCCAAAAACATCAAGTCGCTGAAAGAACCAACGGAATGGATGATGGGCACGAAATACCTGCTGATTATCCATATCGGTTCCCACGATATTAAATACTCGCCAATGACCAAAGAATTGACGCATAATTGCATCCCCAAATCCTACTTTCGGTTCAGCACAATATCCAAACTGTTGACCATCTTCGGTTTGAATTTGATAACGGTTGCGAGTTTCAAAGCCAAATATTTCGGCAATTTCAAATTTTTGTCGGACGTAAATAGCATTGGCTTGGGCAAGGGCTTGCAAGAAAGTACTCATTATCGTTTTATTAAAAAATTCTTTCTAGAAACTATAGCAACCGCCAAGGCAATTACAACATAATTAATATAGCTGTCTCCAGTCTCGTTAGGATACAAAAACAGAAGATGACTAGCAGCGCTTTGTGCCACCAGCCACTTCTTAGGTTTCGGATTAGTCCTAGAACAAGTGGCGATCGCTATAGATGCGCGGCGCAAATTTCTATTGACAATAAACGGAAAAGCAAAGAGATGCATAGATTAGGTTGGTTTTTCGGTTGTATTTCGCTCAATATTTCCATCAATATGTTGGCTAGCCCTACTAGTTTAGCCTTGGAAAAATCCGCCGATCTCCAAGGTATTGATGCACGTATCTTACAAAAAACACCCCTAAATCTCACAGGCAAAAATGTATTTATCGGACAAGTAGAACTTAGTCGCCCCACTCGTTTTGCGGTAGATAAAATCTCGAATAAACTCCTACAGGTGAATCGGGCGATCGTCCAGCCCTACGAAGTTTTTTTTCGTGATGGTAAAGCTATTCCCAATAAAAATCTTGACGATCACTCCGCCCAAGTCGCCGCTGTAATCATTAGCCAAGACAAAATGCGGCGTGGGATTGCCCCCGAGGCAAAGTTACTCTCCTCGGCATATTCTCAACGCCGTCAAGATGGACAGCCCGAAGCTTGCCTTGCGGCTCAGTACGTCGCCCGTCAATACAACAGTACCGTTCGCGCTATTAATTTCAGCTTTGGGGAACTTCTCAGCGAAGACCCGCGCCCAAAGCCTCTACTAGATGGTAATGCCCTGCTTACTCTCTGTGTTGATTGGGTAGCGAATAAATATAACACCTTGCCCATCGTCGCAGGCAATCAAGGCAAAGGGGGCATACCTATTCCCACGGATCTATATAACGGTTTTACAGTTGGCTTTACTCGCGAGGTTAATGGCATTTATCGACAAGCTGATCGCGGCAATCTCATTGATGAACCCTTCATTGATCGCAATAATAATGGTAAATACGATCAAGGAGAAGTATTCGGCGATCTGAATAAAGATGGTAAATGGACGACAGGTGTAGAAAGCCCCGTTGATGGCAGGCGATCGCTTGCACTTCTTGCCCCTGGAAATAACCTCAAGCTGCCTACTCTGCAAAGTAAATTTAAAAATGTCAATGGTTCTAGTTTCGCTGCGCCCCACGTAGTTGGCACGATTGCTCTTTTGCATGAATATGCCAATCGCCAGATTGAAGCGGGCAATTGGAGCATTGATGCACGTCGTTATGAACTGATCAAAGCAGTCTTGATCAACTCGGCGGATAAAATCCAAGATCAAGGGGATGGCAAAATTCTCGGTA
This sequence comes from Pseudanabaena sp. M53BS1SP1A06MG, assembly GCA_020404105.1. Lineage (GTDB taxonomy): Bacteria > Cyanobacteriota > Cyanobacteriia > Pseudanabaenales > Pseudanabaenaceae > Pseudanabaena > Pseudanabaena mucicola_A. The sequence goes on from JADBWH010000025.1 coordinate 11,471, forward strand.
TGTCCAAAACCATTCTTGATGCATTTGGTAAAACATGGGTTGATACCGAAGCCTATGCTAGCCGCACAATCCCCTTTAGTCGTCACCTTGGCGCAGGACAACTCAATGCCCATCGTGCTTTTCAGCAATACCAAGCAGGGCAGCAATTGCCTACGAATTCTCAAAACAATGGCTTAGAAAATATCAAAGTGATCGGGTGGGACACCAATTTTGTCGAAGTGGACAAATATCAAGACTATATTTTTGCCAATTCTCTAGAAGTTGACAGCTATATCTCAGCAACTTTAACTTGGAACCGTCAGGTCAAGCTTAACGATAAAAATGGCAATGGTCTATTTGATCTTGGTGAAAGTTTTACTGATAAAGGTTTTAATAAACTTGAATTGTATTTAATGCGATCGCTAGATACCGATATTTCCCAAAGTATTTGGTCATCGGTTAGTTCAGTTGACAACCTACAGCATTTTTTCATTAAAATTCCTTCCACTGACAAATACAAACTCCGAGTTGTATTTAAGTCCCCCCAAAAAAATTCACCAAGCCAACGTTATAGTTTAGCTTGGTGGGCGAAAAATCCTTAAAAGCCAAAATAGAGTTACAGTAAAGCTCCATTTTGAATTTCAGGTTTTAGGGTGTAGAGGCACTGGGACGAACGTATTGCGAATCGACAAAACCTAATTCAAACAACTGCTGATAAGCTTGTTGACCCAAATCTCTGGTTGGAGCTTGGCTACGAATTAGTTGAATTAGCAAAGGGACAGCCAACTCAGGTTGATTTTTTGCACGATAAACTACTGCAAGTTGATAGGTTGCCTCATCGCGAAATTGAGCCGTTTGCAGAGCTTTACGGCGATGGCTATCAGAAATACGATTATCAATTCCCGAAAAACTAGTGGTTAGCTCTTGGTAAAAATTTGATAATTGATTAAGTACTTGACGAGCATCTTGCAGCTTTGTAACAGCCAGATCATAATTTTGCTGACTAACTGCTGTGGTTGCCTCTGACATCAAACGCTGCCCACCTGAAATGCTAAACACACTACTTTCAAGGGCATTGGGCTTAGTAGATTCTAAAGGCTGAGCTTGAGGCTTCTGAGGGGAAGCATTTTGCGCGATCGCCCCTAAAGGCAACAAAGCAGCAGAGGAAATAACAGACAAAACTGCGGCTTGGAAAGCAAACTGAAACGAACGGGGCTTAGCAAAAAGTGTGGACATAGGTTGCAAATTCTGGATGCTCACAAAAAAGTAATGAGTTTTAGATGATGACTGAGAATACTTCAAACCTTAAAAAACTTCTCAGGAAAAATTTTAAGAAATCTTTAGAAAACTTGGCAGCCTTAGTCTAAAACTTTTTGTTATGGTAACACTCCAACATAGACGAAATAACTTGTAAAAAATATCCGTCATATCTGTCAAAAAGTATAGGAGTGCGATTCAGACTCCTAAACACTTATTTTGTTGAAGAGTTGTAAAGCAAATGTGACATCTTGCGTGATATGCTTAGCAACGGTGTAGGAAGCTACATCCAAGTTTTTAGATACCTAATTGAGTACTATCTTTAGTACTAGTTCTTCACTCAAAATAACCAGCAATTTTCGCTTAAAGTCAACAGTGAAGATTATCCCCGCAAAAAACAGTACAGTTTCGCAGACGGTTATCGAAAATTCCTTCGTATCAGTTAATGATTCGCTGGAAGAGTATAACCGTCTTAAGAGGAATCTGTTAATGCTAACCCTTGCCTCTGGATTGATTATCGGTCTAGTGGTTTGGTGCGTGTATGGACAAAAAATCGCACTTAGCTATTTTATAGGTGCATTGTTTGGTGCTATCTATCTTAGAATGCTAGCTAAAGGAGTAGATCGGCTTGGCAAGCAATCCAAGCGTCTCGGTTATGCTCGATTTGCTGTGTTTGTCATTCTGATCGCGATCGCTGCCAAGTCAGAACAATTGCAGGTTTTGCCCGCTTTTTTTGGCTTTATGACCTACAAAATTGCTGTAATTGCGATTCTTGCTCAAGATTTGAACAAGTAAGTCCGATTCTCGCTGATTTGACCTCCTATAGGTTGTAACATATCGAACATGATCGATTCATTAATTTTTAGCCAACAAAACAGTTTTGCCGCATTAGAAGTGGGCAAACACCTTTATTGGCAGTTCGGTAACCTAGCGGTACACGCTCAAGTGTTAATCGTGAGTTGGATTGTAATGGGCGTAGTCATCGTTGCTGCAATCATTGGGTCCAGCACAGCCAAAGCTGACCAGCGCGTTCCCGCAGGTTTTCAAAACTTCATGGAATATGCTCTGGAGTATGTCCAGAGCATTGCCAAAGACCAAATCGGCGAGAAGCATTATAGAGAATGGGTACCATTTGTTGGTAGTCTGTTCTTGTTTATCTTCGTATCAAATTGGTCTGGAGCTCTAATTCCTTGGAAGCTAATCAAATTGCCAGAAGGTGAGCTTTCTGCCCCTACGGGTGATATTAACACCACTGTCGCATTGGCTCTGTTAGTCTCTCTAGCCTATTTCTACGGGGGATTGAAGAAACGCGGACTGGAATTCTTTACCAGATACGTTCAAGCGTCTCCGTTCCTTCTTCCTTTGTGGGTTCTAGAAGATTTCACAAAGCCCCTATCCCTCAGCTTCCGTCTTTTCGGAAACATCCTCGCTGATGAGCTAGTGGTAGGTGTTATGGTTCTGCTAGTACCTTTATTTGTTCCTCTGCCATTAATGGTTTTGGGACTATTTACCAGCGCTATCCAGGCACTGATTTTCTCAACCTTGGCAGCTTCTTACATTGGTGAAGCTATGGAAGGTCATGGAGATGAACATCACGATCATTAGATTGCATTCTTACAATTTAATTTTCTATTTGTTTCTTCAATTCCAACTTTTCATCATTGATAACTTCACGAGTGTATTTTGCTCCTAAATTTCGTAAATTCTACTCTCAAACAAATTAACTAAAAAAGTAAGGAAAAAAATGATTGATCCAGTAGTAGCATCAGCTTCTGTAGTCGCCGCTAGTATCGCTGTAGGTCTTGGCGCAGTTGGACCTGGTATCGGACAAGGTACTGCTGCTAGTCGTGCTGTTGAAGGTATTGCACGTCAGCCTGAAGCAGAAGGCAAGATCCGTGGTACTTTGCTTTTGAGCTTTGCGTTCATGGAAGCTCTTACCATTTATGGTCTAGTTATTGCTCTAATCTTACTTTTTGCCAACCCTTTTGCTTAAGAGTTAATTCACAAGAAGCTATGAGCTAATGCTCTTAGCTTCTTAAATTGACCTAGCAACCGAATTTTTTTGGCAAAATAACTATGATACTTTTGAACTTTGTCTCAAATGTGCTGCTTGCTGCGGAAGCTGTTGAGCAGAAGGGTGGCTTATTTGATGTAAATGCTACTCTCCCGATAATGGCGGTACAGTTCATTGTTTTTGTAGCTATCCTTAACGTTATCTTCTTTAAGCCTCTAACCAAAGCGATCGATGATCGTGATGATTATATTAGAGAACAAATTATAACCGCGAAGGAACGGCTAGAGAAGTCAGAACTAGTTGTAAAGCAATATGAGCAAGAGCTAGCTACTGCTCGTAAGGCAACTCAGAACGTTTTAGCTAATGCTCAAGTTGAAGCAAACAGAATTCGTAAAGAACGTATTGATGCAGCTACGGCAGAAGCAAGAGCAAAAGTTGCTAGCGCTAAAGCTGAAATTGAAAAACAAAAGCAAGATGCCACCGCATCTTTAGATGCAGAAGTAGAATCACTCAGTCGCCAAGTTCTCGAAAAGCTACTAGGTAATTTAGTAAGATCCTAGGTCTTCGTAATCCTACGATAGTTTCTGTCTGGCTTCTGGCTGATATTGAGTAATAGAAATAACGTTTATGATTAGCAATTTCGTTTTACTTGCTAGCGAAGCAGGCGAGTCTTCAGGAATTAGTTTAAATACCGATATCCTTGAAACTAATGTAATTAACTTAGTAATTGTCCTAGCTTTTCTGGTATATGCGGGTCGCGGGTTTCTTGGCAAAATTCTCTCATCTCGTTTAGAGTCGATTCAATCGGCAATTGGTGATGCAGAGAAGCGTCAAAGCGAAGCTTCGGCTAAGCTTGCCGAACAGCAAAATAAATTGGCTCAAGCTCAGTCTGAAGCCGAAAAATTGCGCCAGCAGGCTGAAGTTGATGCGAAACATGCGGCAGATTTAATTTTAGCGACGGTTGATGCTGATATTGCACGTTTGCATGAAGCTGCCGATCAAGAAATTGCTACTGAGCAAGAACGTGTCATTGTGCAACTGCGTCAGCAAGTTGCTGAGAAATCTCTTGCCAATGTACAGGCTTATTTTGATCGCGGTTTGAGTGAAGATACGCAAATCGAGTTAATAGACCGTAGCATTGCCCTTTTGAGTTCCGACTAGGAGAAAACATGAAATCTAACTCTGTTAGTCAAGCGGTTGTTGCTCCCTACGCCGATGCTTTGATCTCTTTGGCTCAAGAGCAAAATAGTCTCGATGTAATCGCGAGAGATGTGCGACTAATTGGCGATACTCTTAGTGATTCTGGTGAATTATCTCAACTATTCTCAAATCCCCTAGTTGGTGCAAATATCAAAAAGGGGGTAATTGAAAGTGTTTTTGGTTCACAAGTAAGTGCATTTACCAAAAGCTTTTTACTGCTCTTAGTTGATCGCAAACGTATAGCCTTTTTAAATGAGGTTGTTCAACAATTCCAAGCTTTATTGCGTGTGATTGATGGCGTTGCTCTTGCCGAAGTTACATCTGCATTTCAATTGAGCAGAGTACAAGAAGATTCCTTACGCGATCGCGTCAAAAAGTTGACTGGTGCTAAGGCAGTCGAACTTTCGATCACAATTAATCCAGACTTGATTGGTGGTGTCATCATTAAAGTTGGATCTCAGGTAGTAGATGCCAGCATTCGTGGACAACTGCGCCGTATTAAGAGCAGCTTAGCTGCTGCCTAGTAAGGCAACGGGTAAAAGGCATAAGGAAAAAGTAATTACCAATCCGCAATCACCAATTACCCATCACCAACTCCCAATAGCTAACAGCTAATCACTAATAGCTAAACCCTCAAATATTAAAAACAAAATCGATCGCTGATAACTGGTAAAACACAACTATGGTTAGCATCAGACCTGACGAAATAAGCAATATTATCAAGCAGCAAATTGCTAATTATAACCAAGAGCTGCAAGTTTCCAATGTTGGTACTGTCCTGCAAGTCGGTGACGGTATCGCTCGTGTCTATGGCTTGGAACAGTGCATGGCTGGCGAGTTGCTGGAATTTGAAGATGGTACTGTCGGCATTGCGCTGAACCTTGAAGAAGACAACGTTGGTGTTGTGTTGATGGGTGAAGGTCGCAAAATCGCCGAAGGTAGCTCTGTAAAGGCAACTGGTAGAATTGCACAGATTCCTGTAGGTGAAGCATTCATTGGTCGTGTTGTTGATGGTTTGGCTCAGCCTATTGATGGTAAGGGCGACATCAAATCAACCGAAACTCGTTTAATCGAATCTCCTGCTCCTGGAATTATTGGTCGTAAGTCTGTATTTGAACCTCTCCAAACTGGTATTACTGCGATCGACGCGATGATTCCTGTTGGTCGTGGTCAGCGCGAATTGATCATTGGTGACCGCCAAACAGGTAAGACATCCGTTGCAGTAGACACCATCATCAACCAAAAAGGTTTGGATTGTATATGCGTATATGTAGCGATCGGTCAGAAAGCTTCTACCGTTGCTAATGTAGTTAACAAGCTTCGTGAAAGCGGCGCAATGGAGTACACGATCGTCGTTATGGCAAGTGCCAACGATCCTGCTACCTTGCAATACCTCGCTCCTTACACTGGCGCAGCCTTGGCTGAGTATTTCATGTACAAAGGCAAAGGCACTTTGATCGTATATGATGACTTGTCTAAGCAAGCTCAAGCTTATCGTCAGATGGCTCTCTTGCTACGTCGTCCGCCAGGTCGTGAAGCCTATCCTGGAGACGTATTCTACTTACACTCTCGTTTGCTCGAACGTGCAGCGAAGTTGAGTGATGAACTCGGTGGTGGATCGATGACTGCATTGCCAATCATCGAAACCCAAGCTGGTGACGTATCAGCTTACATTCCTACCAACGTAATTTCGATTACCGACGGTCAAATCTTCTTGTCTTCTGACTTGTTTAATGCTGGTATTCGTCCTGCGATCAACCCTGGTATCTCGGTATCCCGTGTTGGTTCTGCGGCACAAATCAAGGCAATGAAACAGGTTGCAGGTAAGATCAAGCTCGAACTCGCTCAGTACGATGACCTCGTAGCTTTCGCTCAGTTCGCATCTGATTTGGATAAAACCACTCAAGCACAGCTTGCTCGTGGTCAACGTCTTCGCGAAATTCTCAAGCAGCCTCAGTATTCGCCATTGCCCGTATGGGATCAAGTTGCGATTATCTACACTGCAATCAATGGCTATCTTGATGAACTCGAAGTTGAACAAGTTGGCGCATTCAACAAGGGGCTCCGTAACTACTTGGCAACCAGCAAGCCTAAGTATTCTGAAATCGTTAAGGCTGAGAAGACCTTAACTAAGGATGCTGAAGCAATCTTGAAGGAAGCAATTGCTGAATACAAGAAGACTTTCTTAGCCTCAGTATAGTTCTTTATATCAAGCTAAATTCCTAGCTAATTGTATAGATCAGCAAAAAATGTAGATGTAGGATTGCATCTACATTTTTTGTTTGCAAATGGGCGTATGCTTATTAGCAAACCATTGTCGAGATTCATCTGAAAAAAGCAGCAAATTATGCTTCCTTCTTTTATTGTTTTAGATCCCATCCTTGAAGACTGGTTGCGTGAAGATATTGGACGTGGAGATCGCAGCACGAGTGGTTTATTTTCCGATGGTAATGCACCCATTGGTAAAGCGGTGTGGATTGCTAAGGCAGATGGTGTGGTAGCAGGATTGCCGATCGCTGCAAGGGTTTTTCAATTACTAGATCATTCAGTAAATTTTATGATGATCGCAAAGGATGGGCAGACCGTGAAATCTGGCGATCTAGTAGCGAAAATCAATGGTAGCCTCGCTACTTTACTTATGGGGGAAAGGGTTGCATTAAATTTGGTGATGCACTTATCGGGAATTGCGAGTACAACTGCGGAATATGCCAAAGCGATCGCTAATTCCCCAACCCGTCTGGTTGATACCCGTAAAACTATTCCTGGTATGAGACTACTCGAAAAATATGCCACATTTATTGGTGGGGCAATCAATCATCGCTATGGATTAGATGATGCCGTCATGCTCAAAGACAACCACATAGCAGCCGCAGGGGGCATTACCGAGGCAGTGCAACGAGTACGGGAGCATATTCCATTCACCACATTGATTGAAGTAGAAACGGAATCGATCGTGCAGGTAAAGGAAGCAATGCAGCTAAATCTGGATGTGATTATGTTAGATAATATGCCCCTATCGATGATGCGTGAGGCGATCGACCTCATCCGCCAACACAGTCCCCATACGAAAATCGAAGCTTCAGGTAATATTACGCTCACGACGATCACCCAAGTTGCAGAATTAGGCGTAGATTACATTTCTACCTCAGCAATGGTGACGCGATCGCCTTGGTTAGATATTAGTATGAGAATTAGAAACTAATATGCTGATTTTTTGCACCGTTTATACTAAAAGTACGTAACTACAGGATTTCTAGCTATGAGTCTGGCAATTACCAATGAATCATTAATTAGCCCCTTTACGGCGGAACAGAGCATAGATATAGATTATTTACCCGATTAAAATACAACGCTCATGGAATATGCGATCGACTTTGGCACAAGTAATACTGTTGTAGCAAGAATTAATGAGAATGGAACAATTGAGACTATTAGACTCGCTGATTACAGTAGTCTCATCGCAAATAATCCCCCATTAATTCCTAGCTTTGTTTATGTGCAGGATGCCAATCAAGAGCAAGTATTAATTGGGCAAGAAGTGAGCGATCGCGGTTTAGATAGCAAGAATTCTAAAGGCGAACAGCGATTTTTTAAGGCTTTTAAAAGAGCGATCAGTTCTAATGTTTCGATGTTTGTGCCTGAACTTGATGGACGAGAGGTCGAATTTGAACTGGTGGGAGAATGGTTTCTCAAGAGAATTATTGAGCGCTTACCTGATGTAGATTCCTTGATTTTCACAGTTCCCGTTGATAGCTTTGAGTCCTATCGCAATTGGCTTGGTGGAGTCTGCGAGAAGCTAACTATCAATCAGGTACGAATTATTGACGAACCAACGGCAGCGGCTCTGGGCTATGGCATTAATGGTGGTAGCGAAACTCTCTTGGTAGTAGATTTTGGTGGTGGAACTTTAGATTTATCTTTAGTGAAGTTATCTTTTTCCCAAGAACAAATAGAAACCAATCAGCCAAAATCACCATTGGGATTTCTCTTGAAATGGGGCGAGCGCACGATTAAAGATACTCCCCTATCAACTAATCAAAGTTCCCAAACTGCTAAAGTCCTCGCAAAAACAGGACAAAATCTTGGTGGTATTGATATCGATAATTGGATTATTGGTTATTTTCATCGTGAGTTGGGTTTACCGAAAAACTCGCTCGTAACTCGCTTAGCGGAACGAATTAAAATAGCTCTTTCAAGTGCAAACTCAGTGGCGGAGGTTTACTTTAACGATCAAACTTTTGAGTCCTATGAATTAACTTTGACGAGATCTCAGTTCAACCAAATCCTGGAACAACAGAGTTTTTTTGTCAATCTTGATCTTGCCCTTGATCGTATTCGTCAGCAAGCATCTCGCCAAAATCTTGACCTAAATCAAATTGATGCGATTCTTTTAGTGGGTGGAACTTCCCAAATCCCTGCAGTGAAAGAATGGGCATTAAAACATTTTCCTAGCGAGAAAGTAAAAGCAGATAAACCTTTTGAAGCGATCGCACATGGTGCAATTTCTCAAGGTTGGGAACTAAAAGACTTCCTCTATCACAGCTATGGGATTCGCTATTGGGATAAACGATATAAAAAACATAACTGGCATACAATCGTCAAATCTGGGACAACCTATCCCTTAGACAAACCAGTGGAATTAACCCTTGGTGCATCAATCCCTAATCAACCAAGCATTGAGTTAGTTATTGGGGAATTAGGTGAAACCAATGTAGAGGTTTATTTTGAAGATCAACGTCTTATTACTCGTGTACTGGAGGGAAAGCAAGTGGCAGTGCAGATTCTCAATGAGAATAGTAAAGTGATTGCCAATCTCGATCCTCTAGGGCAAACAGGTAGCGATCGCATTAAGGTGTTTTTCCAAGTTGATGAAAAACGTACTTTGCGGATCACAGTTCTAGATTTATTAACCAAGCAAAATTTACTAAGTAACGCTCCTGTTGCCCAACTGATGTAAAAATTCAATTAATCGCTCAACTCATTTAACCTTCATCGCCAAGATAAGCCTCAATCACAGCTCGATCACTTTTGACAATTTCAGGTTTCCCGATCGCAATTAGTTGCCCAAAGTCTAACACAGCTATGCGATCACATAATCCCATCACCAAAGGGACGTGATGCTCAATTAGTAAAATCGTCAAATTAAAGCTATCACGCAAGCTCCGAATGAAATCACTTAATTGTCCCTTTTCGCTAGGATTCATCCCTGCGGCGGGTTCATCTAAAAGTAATAACTTGGGTTGCAGGGCAAGCGCACGGGCGATCTCCAGACGACGCTGATCGCCATAAGAAAAATTCTTGGCTTTGACATCTGAGCGATCGCTTAGTCCCACAAGTTCCAATAGTTCATAGGCGCGATTGTAGGTTTGTTTTTCTTCTTTATGGGTAGGTGGTAGACCTAAAATTCCATTCCAAATACCTGTAGTAGTACTCAAATGTCTAGCGATCGCCACATTTTCTAAAGCCGAAAGGTCCCCAAACAAACGAATATTCTGGAACGTGCGGGCAATACCACATTTAGCAATTTGATGAGGTCGTCGATTAGTGATTTCTTGTCCATCGAAGATAATTTGACCACTACTAGGAGCGATTAATCCTGTAATCGTATTAAACAATGTAGTTTTGCCAGCGCCATTAGGACCAATCACACCAAAGATCTCATTTCCCTGTACTTCAAAAGATACTTCATTAACTGCTACCAAGCCACCAAATCGACGGGTTACTTGTTGAATTCCTAAGGTTGTTTTACTACTTTCGTCCATTTAAAACTTTTATATAACTAATTGATAGAATTATGAAGGTTTTTACCTAATATAACGTCAGTTCGGGTTAAGCTGGCAAATTTTGAAAACCCAAAAGTAAAAGCCTTGCTAAGCAAGGCTTTTACTTTTGGGTTTTGAGAAAGGGTTTGCGTAGCAAACCCTTTCTCAAAACCTGTTTCAAATTATCCAGAAC
>JADBWH010000026.1 GCA_020404105.1 Pseudanabaena sp. M53BS1SP1A06MG
ATAATATTGCGGTGCAAATTGGGAATGATCGATCAGGGCGCACTATTCGTTTACAAATTACAGAAGAGTCATAAACTTTTTTTAATAAAATTTAGGACTTACGCAAACCGAACGAATTTATTACGCATTGGGTAGATGTGGTGCGGGCAAAGCCCGCACCACATCTACCCAATGCGTAAGTCCTAAAATTTTGACAAATAAGGTTCTCAATGAAATTGAGAACCTTATTTGTTTGATTTATGCGCCCTCACGCAATTTATCTAAAATCGAACGATCTTCTAAAGTGGAAGTGTCGCTAGTGATTTCTTGACCAGAGGCTAGCGATCGCAATAAACGCCGCATAATTTTGCCCGATCGAGTTTTAGGCAAAGCCTCCGCAAAGCGAATCTCACTGGGACGTGCGATCGCACCAATTTCTGCAACAACGTGTTTCTTCAATTCCTTAGCAAGTTCATCACTAGGTTGACGATCACCTTCAAGAATCACAAAGGCAAAGATATCCTCACCCTTGACTTCATCTGGTTTACCAACTACAGCCGCTTCTGCCACCGCAGGATGGGAAACTAGAGCTGATTCAATTTCCATTGTGCCTAAACGATGTCCTGCAACGTTGATCACATCATCGACACGACCCATTACCCAGTAATAGCCATCCTCATCCTTGCGAGCGCCATCCCCCGCAAAGTAAACATATTTACCATCCTTCGGTGGAATATGCTCCCAATAGCTCTTACGGAAGCGATCAGGATCGCCGTATACCGTTCTCATCATCCCCGGCCAAGGATGACGCAGGATGAGATAACCACCTTGATTAGATTCTGCTGGATCACCTTCTAAATCAACAATATCGGGAATGATTCCAGGGAATGGTAGAGTTGCTGAGCCTGGCTTCGTAGGAATTGCCCCAGGTAATGCAGTAATCATAATACCACCCGTTTCCGTTTGCCACCATGTATCGACAATTGGGCAACGCCCCCCCCCAATGACGCGGTGATACCACATCCAAGCTTCAGGATTAATCGGTTCACCGACCGTTCCCAATAGACGAAGAGAAGTTAAATCGCGAGTATTCGGATGATGTTCGCCCATTTTGATAAAGGAACGAATCGCAGTCGGTGCGGTATAGAAAATTGTGACCTGATACTTCTCAATCACATCCCAGAAACAGCCGAGATTAGAGGCTCTGGGTGCGCCTTCATACATTAAGGTCGTAGCTCCATTGGAGAGAGGTCCATAAACAATGTAACTATGCCCTGTAATCCATCCCACATCAGCAGTACACCAATAGACATCCGTATCCTTAAGATCAAAAATCCATTTAGTAGTCATGTGGCTATAAAGGTTATAGCCTGCGGTGGTATGCACAACTCCCTTGGGTTTACCTGTACTGCCCGAAGTGTAGAGAACGAAAAGCATATCTTCGCTTTCCATGGGTTCGGCTTCGCATTTTGCGGAAACGCCTTGCTGGAGGTCATGCCACCAATGATCGCGACCTGCGCTCATGTGGATATTCTGACCTGTGCGCTTCACGACTAATACATCGGTGACAGAAGGAACTGCGCCATTCGCGATCGCCTTATCCACTTGATCTTTTAACGGCACGATTACATCCTTACGCCAGCCCCCATCCGCAGTAATCACTAATTTTGCCTCAGCATCAACGAGGCGATCGCGCAAAGCTTCGGCACTGAATCCGCCAAAAACCACCCCATGCACTGCACCGATTCTGGCACAGGCAAGCATGGCGATCGCTGCTTCAGGAATCATCGGCATATAAATGCCCACGCGATCACCTTTTTGGATTCCTAATTGCTTGAGCGCATTGGCAAACTGGCATACTTCCCGATGTAGTTGAGCATAGGTGAGTGTCCGTGAATCTCCGTTTTCCCCTTCCCAAATTAACGCAGCCTTATTTTTTCGCCAAGTCGTCAAGTGGCGATCGAGGCAGTTATAGGAAATATTAATTTTGCCGCCATCAAACCATTTCACCGATGGGGGCTGCCAATCGAGAACGGTGTTCCATTTCTCAAACCAATGTAATTCTTTATCCGCAAGATCTGCCCAAAAGGCAGCAGGATCGGCGGCAGCACGGTCATATATTTGTTTATATTCTTCTAAGCTTTTAATATGAGCAGCTTGTGAGAACTCAGCCGATGGCTCAAATAAGCGCTTTTCTTGTAAAACTGATTCAATCGTAGGTTGAGACATAGGTATTGCAAGATCTATATTTACATCAATTTCAATTTATAGTGTTTCCCAATCTTGTGAAGTACAGTGTTGTTTCCTCGTTTGCGTGAAAAGCACTATATATCAGGAAAAATTTGATAGTTAACTTGGTAGTCATGCAATTTAATTGTGTTGCAGGCGCGAATCGCCTGCAACACAATTACTAAAAAAATTACTTTGCAGCACTACCATTAACTTACAGCCTATTGAGGCTTTGAGTAGTACAGAAATATTTTGAAAGTGGCGCTTTGCGCCACTTTCAAAATATTTCTGGGTTTTGAGTAAGCGCAAAGCGCTGTATATAGGGTGGTGGTGATAACACTAGTGTAATTTACGAAGATTATTTAATCGAGAAATACTAAGATTCTGCAATAATCGGCAACATCAGCGATTATTGCTGGGTTGCTCTTAGGTAAAAGGTTAGCGCAATCGCAAATGGATCACTTTTCCTTCGAGAGTAACTGAGGCTGATGTGGGCTTCTCTAAACCTGCCACAATTCGTAACTATTATTAATGCCCAGTTATGTAAATCCTCCATAAATAGCGATTTTCTCATGACTAATCCATGCCCACATTTGATCGCCATAGGAGAAATGCCACCATTCATTTGGATGTCGCACAAATCCGCTATGGGTCATTACTTCGTTTAATAATTGGCGATCGCCATGAAACTCCATATCTTGCTCATCGATGGAATTAGCAAAGTAATCTGGTAAAGAGCGATCACTAATTTCATCAATCGGTGAACCCATATTTACTTCTAGAAGCTCAGAATCAAACAAAGTTACATCGATCGCTGCACCTGTGCTGTGAGGAGGAGGAGTTTTCGGATCATGACTAGGAATTGCCCAAAACTTCATTACTTCGGCATTAAGTGAAATTTTTTGATCTTCAGTAAGCGAATCTATTTCTAAGCCTTTACTTGCCACTAACTGAGAAAAGCTATAGTCCACCATAAACTGCTGCACAGAAATCGGACGATAGGCATCAAAAATAGCAATTTTCCAATTGGGGCGAAGGATTTGCAAATAGGCTTGGGATTTTTGTAATTTTTCTAAAATTCCTTGGCGAACAAAAAAAGGAGAGCGATCGCCATATGGTGCGCCTAAAGACATATATGGATGCGGATCGATTGTTATGATACCTGAGTTGAGATCAGAGGAGAGTGCAACAAGTGGCTCATTACAATCGGCAATAGGAATGTGTTGATAGGGTTTCATAGAACAACCGTATTGCTAAATTTGCAAATCGATGACATCATAGCCCCCTTCTCAAAAGCTATAGCGGTTTTCATTTTGCCTACGGCAAAATGAAAACTCAAAACTCTTAATGGGACTGATTTTTTGTTTTCAAATGAGTGTGTACTCATTTGAAAACCGCTATAAAAGCTAAAAGCTAATTATCAACAGCTATAGCCATATACGGCTTGATCACTAATAATGAGTAAATACACTTACTGTACAAAAGTTAACAGTTTATCGGATATACTCCGCTAAACTCTTAGCCACGTTAATTCTGATGTGAGGAGGATAAGGCGATCATTTCTACAAACCATTTAACCAATGCAGGTACAAGCACTCTACAGCCAACATTACAGCCTATGCAACCGACGATGGATCTCGGCACAGTTTCACAAATTATTGAGCCATTAGCATCAACCACGCTCGAACTTTCGCAAATGCCACAAATTGAACCCAACGCCCCAGTCCTCCGCATCATCGGTAAAGCCCCTTTATCTGGTCATGTCCCCATTAGCGGTGCAAAAAACTCGATCCTTGCCCTCATGGCAGGTACACTCTTATCATCCGAAGGCTGCCGCATTCGCAATGTCCCTAAACTCGCTGATGTAGAGCGAATGAGCGACATCCTAGAAACCCTCGGTGTCAAAATTTCTCGCACAGATGAAGTCCTCGATCTCGACACTAGCAACCTGACCACCAACTCTGCGCCCTATGAATTGGTTAGCAAAATGCGGGCGAGTTTCTTTGCCCTAGGCTCATTACTTGCTAGATTAGGTTCAGCAAAAATGCCTCTCCCCGGAGGTTGTGCGATCGGGGCACGTCCAGTTGAATTGCATGTTCGTGGTTTACAAGCTTTGGGGGCAGATGTCCAAATTGAGCATGGCATCGTGATTGCCCATGCCAAGAGCCGTAATGGACGTTTGCAAGGTACGAAAATTTATCTCGATTGCCCCAGTGTTGGTGCGACGGAAACCTTGATGATGGCGGCAACATTAGCTGAAGGTCAAACGATTATTGAAAATGCTGCCCAAGAACCTGAAGTGATCGATTTGGCGGATCTTTGCATTGCAATGGGAGCCAAAATTCATGGTGCTGGTACAAATACCATCATCATTGATGGTGTCGATAGGCTCCATTTTGCTGACTTCACCGCTATTCCCGATCGCATTGAAGCCGCAACTTTCATGGTTGCCGCCGCCATTACGAGATCGACCCTATCAATGTCACCAGTAGTTCCCGCGCACCTCACGGCTGCGATTTCTAAATTGCAAGATATTGGTGTGACCGTGCAGATTGATGCCCCCGATAAAATCACCGTTATTGGTGGCGATCGCTATCGAGCCGTTGACATTGAAACGCTGCCTTACCCTGGTTTTCCTACGGATATGCAAGCCCAGTTCATGGCTTTGCTGACTATTTGTGAAGGTAACGGTGTAGTTACTGAAACTGTGTTTGAAAATCGCTTGCAGCACGTTGCAGAACTCAATCGCATGGGTGCAAATATTCGCCTCAAGAATAATGTGGCGGTAGTAACAGGTGTACCTCAATTATCAGGTGCTCCCGTGATGGCAACGGATTTACGCGCATCGGCAGCATTGGTTATTGCAGGACTAGCTGCTGATGGTGAAACTAAAGTTATGGGACTGCATCACCTTGATCGCGGATATGATCGCATTGAAGAGAAGTTACGCAATGTTGGCGCGAAGCTCTACCGTACTATAGAAACAGTAAATGCCTAGGTAAGTTAGGACTTACGTAAAATAGCCAAGAACTCAAGTTCTTGGCTCAAAGCTAAAGTCAGCTAAAGCGGGTTCTAGAACGTCTGCAATCAAACCATTTTAACTGGTTTAAGCGTTCAGCCAGTAATTTATTACAGTGATATTGCGTAAGTCCTAAAATTTTTCCGCTTCGTCGAACTGAAGTCTTTTTAGCATTTATTATTAGTTTTTTCCTCTAAGGTGCGATATTCGGGATTATAGCCAAAAGGTCTTTAGGAACTTGCGATTAATTAAAGTACCTGTGGCTTAGACTCCTCTCAGCCAACGTCAGTTGAGCGAAGTCTAAGCAAGATAACTTTGGTTGGACATTATTTATCAACGAGAGCATTAGTAGAGTCTCAGGTAAACGCTGTTGGAGCATCTTCTACATCTGACTTTCTCACAAGCAGTCATCTCAAATCACCTCATTCACAGGGAATCGGTCAATGAGTTGAGCAGCTTGCTTAGCGGATTGATACATTTTCGTTGTCAAGTGGGGAACGTGGGGGATTTGATAGAGTAAGTCAATGGTGCGCCTCATCAAGCGGACAATATCACCTTCATCAAGATTAGTATTTTGACATAGCTCCACCCATTCAATTCCCAAAGCCCATTGCTCAACAAGTCCTGTTAATTCATAATCGAGCCATGCAGGAATATCCACTAAATGACGACGCTGGACTTGAGTTAACTCACGACGACGTTCACGTAAACCATCAAGGGCATCCTCAACTGTTGGTGATAAACCAAACTTAATCCAGTTATCAGGTCGGCTATTTTCACTGACGATCGCCGCGCAGACAGTAGCAAGGTGGTGTGGCGCAAGATTGTCTAGTTCTCCTGAGAGTAAGGCACAGGCTAGCCAAAGTTCATTTTCACCGCGTAGTGCTGCCACGACTTGACCAACATCGGTGGGCTGGGTTTCTTGGAGGCAACCATAGATTTGGAGAATATTAACTAGACTCATAAACTCCTGCCAATGTCTTTGACGGCGATCATCAACCACCTTCTGCTGAAATTCAATCTGGCGTTGTAACTGTTCGAGACGATTGACTTTTTTGAAGATAGAACCGCGATCGCTCATCTTAGCAACAGGATGGCGCTCCATTTCCGATTCGATCGCCACCACTCTTGCCTGTTGTTGCAGGACTTCAGGAGCTAAATCTGGCGGTGGCAAAGTGGTAATGGTTTGCGCGATCGCCAAGCTGGTTTCGTCGCCATCAATGGATTGTCCAAGACGCAATGTCAACTTGGCAGGATATTCGATATCGCCATCTAGCAATAAATCACTTCCGACTAAGACAATATCTTTATAGCCTGCGACATACCAGCGATTGTCCCGACCAAGACAGACAAACCAAGGGAACTGTCCAGAGCCTTGTACCTTTGCAGCTAGCACTGTATGGACAATCAAGCCCTTATTTGTACGAATGGTCAATGGTGAACCTGATAATAAATAGGGCGCATAGGAAGCTAAGTCATGTAAACGTGTTTCTTCAGCTTGTTGGGCAAGAAGCTTGAGCAAGCGCTTTTCCTCACGGAGGCGATCGCGCATCTTATCATAGGCTTCCAATTGTTTTAGATCGACAACGGCTAAATCCTTCTCTAGCTTCGCAATTTGTTCAATTACTGCTTCTAAATTCTGGATTTGTGGAGCTAGATTGAGATCCGCAAGATATTGTCCAAAACTGCGTTCTACCAGATCTCTCGCTTGATCAAGGGAATGGGTTTGCAAGAGATTCATCACCATGCCATAGCTCGGTGCAAACTGACTAATCAGAGGATCAGCGTTGGAGGTGGCAAGATGGGCAGCTTCTTTGGCTCCCTCAAAGGGTGTTTGCACAGTAACAACATAGCCCACTTCATCCATGCCTCTGCGTCCTGCTCTACCAGCCATTTGTAGAAATTCTGAGGCAGTTAGTAAGCGATGTCCGCGATCCGTGCGCTTAGAGATACTAGAGATCACCGTTGTACGAGCTGGCATATTAATTCCCGCCGCCAAAGTCTCTGTCGCAAAGACAACTTTAATCAGTCCCTGTTGAAACAGTTCCTCAACAAATCCTTTCCATGCGGGTAAAATTCCTGCATGATGAGCGGCAATACCACGATAGAGAGCATCAATATGCAAAGGTTTGCCAATATCGGGATTGGTAGCAATAAAAGCATCAATTTGTGGCTTTAGACGTAGAGACTCTTCAGCGTTGACAAGGGAGACATTGCCCAATTCCGTAATCGATTTATCACAACCACGACGACTAAATATAAAGTAAATTGCAGGCAACATGTCACGCTGCCGTAAATGCGAAACAACTGTCACTATCGAGGGAACGATTTTATGGCGTTCTTCCTTAGTTGGAGGCTTGTTAGTAAGAGATTTGAGTCTCGGATTAATCTTGCTATTGGAACTATCTAATAGTGGGAAAAAACCTTTGCTATTGCAGAAAGAATGTTGGAGAGGAACGGGACGAAAATCGGAATAGATTAATTCAGTTTTACCATGAACTTTGTTTAGCCAATCGGTTAATTGCTGGCTATTGGCTACGGTTGCTGAGAGAGCTACCAACTGGACTTCGGCAGGACAATAGACGATGGATTCTTCCCAAACTGTTCCTCTTTGGCGATCATTCATGTAGTGACATTCATCGAGAACTACCACTTCCACCCCCGTAAGTGATGTTCCCACTTCACCTATGGGAGTACCATAGAGCATATTCCGAAAAATCTCCGTGGTCATTACCAAAATTGGCGCATCACGATTGACAGACAGATCGCCTGTTAGGAGTCCCACCTTGTCATCACCAAACTGTTGACGAAAATCCCGTAATTTCTGATTTGAGAGTGCCTTGAGGGGAGTGGTATAAAAAACGCGGCGATTATCAGCTAAGGCTGCATGAATGGCATACTCACCGATGAGGGTTTTTCCTGAACCAGTGGGTGCACAAACAACAACCGACTTACCCGCTTGCAATGCTGTGATCGCCTGTAGTTGAAACTGGTCAAGTAAAAACGGATATAGTTCTTGTGGGTCTAATGCTTGCACACACTTTTGCCTGAGTAAGTATACTTGATGGTAGTGGGCAATAATAATGGTTAAATGTTTGCCTAGTCTTCTATAGTATCCTATAGCAAATAGGAGTGACGGTGCGAAGCACCATCACTCCTATCTTGTGATTTATTTCTCAAGTGCTTTGACTACCATTTTGTAATGTTCACTATTGCCTTGTTGCTTAAAAAGTTCGGCAGCTTTCTTTAAATCTGCTTTTTCCCCTTCCTTATCTCTTAAGATTGACTTGGCAATTCCGCGATTGTAGTAAGCAGCAGCAATACCTCTACCTCCCCAATTACGATCAATTTTGATTGCTTCGTTATAATCCGCGATCGCATCTTTCATATTGCCTGAAACATATCTCACGATTCCTCGGTTGAAGTAGGCAAGCGAAAAATCAGGCTTAAGTCGAATCGATTCACTCCAGTCTTCGAGTGCTCCCTGACGATCTCCTAGGGTGTACTTAACTAAGCCGCGATCGCAGTAGGCTTTGGCATCATCCAATTTGATGCTAATAGCTTGTTTGTAATCAGCAACGACTGGATCACCTGCTTTTTCCTTCTGGGCAATCTCATACTTCTGGTAATAACGAAAATATTCAGGGTTCAGACGAATGGAATCACTCCAGTCTGCGATCGCACCTTTGTAATCTTTTTTCATCACCTTATCATTACCACTATTCACAAAAGATTGCGCTTTTGAATCTTGTTCCGACTTAGGTGTTGGAGATACTTTGCTGATTGGGGTTAAAGGGGAATTGTCTGTCTTTGGTTGCAAGAGAAAGTAGCCGACAAGTGCCACCCCCCCGAAGAGGAAAAAAGCGATGAATATAACTACAAACTTTTGATTACTTTTTACCATTACTTTATTTCTCCGTCAGTTTCCAGACTCCATCCCAATTATCTTCAGGAGCATTCAGCAAGAAATGCTGACAACGGGTGATGTGAATATTGGCTGCTTTGTTGTCCTTATCGAGTTCTAGGACTTCAGCAAATTCAGCTATAGCTTTACTAAACTTGCGCGTCAGATAATACTTACGTCCTGCATGGTAATGCTCGATAATGCGAGTTTGATTTTCACTGAGCGGATCGGACTTTAGACCGATTAACTCGTAAACATTCACAGGTTGATTTTTGCCCTTGACTTGAATGCGATCCAGTTCACGTACCCAGATGCGATCGCCACAAAGTTTATAAGTAGATTCACTAATAATCGCATCTGTACCATATTGCTTACTAGCTCCCTCCAGTCTCGATCCAAGGTTCACACCATCACCAATCGCCGTAAATTCCATCCGTCTGGTGGAGCCGATATTGCCACTGATCACGGTGTCAGAGTTAATTCCGATGCCAATTTTGATCGTTGCCATATCAATCTCTTTTAGGGTTTTGGGCTTTAGTTTCTCAATACGCTTGACATTAAATTCTTTGAGGCGATGACGCATATCGATCGCAGTTTGTACCGCCATCCAAGCGTGATCAGGAATCGGCAAAGGTGAACCAAATACCGCCATGATCGCATCACCGATATACTTGTCGAGCGTACCTTTGTAGTTAAAGACTGCTTCCACCATGGTTTCAAAATACTCATTAAGCATTAACACCACATCTTCGGCGGCGAGGGATTCCGTGATTGTAGTGTAACTACGAATATCAGAAAAAAGTACAGAAACTTCTTTATGTTCGCCTCCCATCTTGGCATCACCACCTGCTAAGAGCTGTTCTGCTAATTCTTGGGTCATATAGCGATACATCGTACTTTTGAGCCTCTTCTCTTGGCTGATGTCTTCCATTACCACCAGCGCCCCACGGACACTTCCTCCCTCATCCCCCTCGGACATAGTATTAATGGAGATATTAATGCTGTGCTGCTCACCGTCAGTAGAGCGGAGAGTTTGGTCAGGATAATATTGTTTCCGCGATTTATCGTCATTGCCTGCCAAGCTATTTTCAAACCATTTAGTAAAGTTGGCGGTCTCAATGTCAATTAGTTCATAAACTGATCGCCCTTCAAGGGAAGTATTACCCACACCCAGTAATTCATAGGCGCGTTCGTTAGCAGCAATAATTTTGCCATGCTTATCAGTTGAGATCACGCCATCAGACAGACTTCGCAAAATGTCCTTTTGCATTTGCTGCTCCTGCTTCACCTTAGCAAATAGCTTAGCGTTTTCTAGAGCTACCCCAGCTTGCACGTTAAAGACTTTCATAAATTCTTCATCGTTATTATTAAAGCTTGCCTTAAAGAGATCGGGGGCTACGGGCCAAGTGATAGGATCATATTCTGGGAAATCACCACGCTGTAATTTGTTAACTAGCTGCGTGACCCCAATCAACTCTTTATTGAAATTAAAAATTGGCATACACAGTAAGCTACAGGTGCGATAACCGTTAGCTTGGTCAAATTTTTTGGAGTTATCTGCATCGGAATGTTCGTATAGGTCAAAGGGAATATTCAATACTTCCCCTGTAATTGCCACGCGCCCCACATAGCCTATTCCCATGGGTACACGCAATTCTTTTGTTGTCCCATCGTGGTTAACAATCTGTGTCCAGAGATCATTGCGATCACGATCAATCAGCCATAGGGTACTGCGATCAGCATTCATCAAGAGCTTGGCTTCATCCATCACCTTTTTTAGGGTTGTCTCTAGATCCAAGCTTTGTCCCAGAGACATGGCAGCTTTCATCAAGGCATCAGCAGCCCTTTGTTTTTGAGCCGCAGAATAAAAAGCCTGGGAGCTTTCTAAAATGAGGCGCATTGATGGCACAAATTGAGCAAATAGAGCCTGATCTTCTTCCGTAAAGCCGACTTTATCGACACGCTTTTCAATGGGAATTGAGGAATCACTAATCCGTAATTTATTGATTAATTGAACTACAGCTACTAGCTGATCATTATCGTTCAAGAGGGGCATCGCCAGCATAGAATAGGTGCGATAGCCTGTGCGCTCAAATTGTTTCTTTGCTTGAGAAGATCGCGGATCATCAAAAAAATCGAAGGGAATGTTAACAGTTTTGCGATAGGTGGCTACCTCGCCCGCAATGCTGGTCGGCTCCGTAGAAATACGAATTTCAATACTTTTACCGTCTTCACTGGGTACATTTGTCCAGAGTTGATTTTTGTCGGAATCAAGTAGAAAAATAGTGGTGCGATCAGCTGAGAGCAATTCACCAACTTTGCCGCGAATTGCTTGGAGCATCTCGTCAAGGATCACATCAAAATTGGTATTGAGCATTCCGAGGGTTTGATTGACAATCCGTAGACGTTGCTCAACATCGTTGACGACTTGGCTAAACTTTTCGGGAGTCAATGGCGCTAACACTGAGGCAAAATTGCCGCTAGTGCTCACAACCAAAGCACTAGAAGGCTCAGAGTTTTCTTGAAAAGACGAAGTTGGGGCAGGTTTGCTGTGCTTGGCAGGTGGAAATTCACTCTCTGCAATCACATCAATCGTCGCGTGGGAGTCTATGGATAGTATGCGAGAAGGGGATGATTGTGTCATATCAGCACTAAGATTTTCGGTTAGTCCAAACTTTAAGAGTCTTGATGTTAATCCAATCGCTCTTGTTCCACTTGCATAGTTCTTGCTTTTAGACTACGCAAAGCCGCTTTTAGTCAAACTGAAAAAGCTATATTAGCATTCCTCAGATTGAGATCGCAAACTCAGAGGATCAAGACGACACTTAAAGACACAACCTTGTATCAATTCAATTAATGATCGAGCTTGAGTCGATCTGGCTCAATGCGATTCAAGATCATGTCAAAAAGTCGATCACTAACGGCTTCGGGAGTTTCATCGGCATTAACCATAATCGAGATGTCAGCTTGGGCATAGCGATCGCGCCTTTGCTCATAGAGATTATTGAGGCGTTGGAAAGGATCTTTTGTTTGCAATAGGGGTCGGTGCTCAGATTCAGTCTTGAGGCGATCATACAAAACTTCTACGGGTACATCGATCCATACAACTATGCCGTCATGCAAATGTGACCAATTCAGCGATCGCATGACGATACCGCCACCTGTGGCAATCACTAAACGAGTATAAGCGGATACTTGCGAGAGAATCTGCTGTTCAAGATCCCGAAAACCATCTTCCCTCTCATTGGCAAAGATTTCGGGAATTGATTTACCTGCACATTGCTCAATGAGTGCGTCGGTATCTACAAAGCTGTAATGTACTTTTTGTGCAAGTAGCTTACCGATGGTACTTTTGCCAGCACCCATCATTCCAATCAAAAATATATTTGTTCCGTTGAGCATGTGCTTAGTTTATAAAGAACCGAATTTTTGTAGTACAGATTGACCGAACCATAAAAATTCGGTTCTTTATTTTACTGCACAGCCCGAAGCGCAAAAAAAACGAAAGTTGTTTAAAAATCACCTAGAATCATTTATTGTCATCAGACGCTTGTAGTGAAACAGTAGAAGAGTACGTTGTGAATGCTGAACTTGCACATGGTCTTGTCTCGTAAAAATTGGTTGATCGGTCTAGGAATAGTCAGTGTTGCCGCGATCGCTAATGCGCTGTTTTCACTGGAACATGATTGGCACTTACTAAGCATCAGTACCCTAATGGTCGGCGGGACATTGCTGTTTGTGAATGTGCGCCAAAGTTTTGCAACGGTCATTGAGCAACCAACGATCACTGATCGCAGTTTTTTATTTAAAGAATTGCAACAAGCCCAAAAGTCGATCGCCAAAATTGCCGATATCAGTAAACGTGAAGCTCTATACGAACAAGCACAGCAAATTACTAGTAATTTACAAAAAAATAACTTTCGGATTGTCGTTTTCGGGACAGGCTCCGCAGGAAAAACCTCAGTGATTAATGCCTTATTGGGACGCAAGGCAGGTCAAACGGCAGCAATCATTGGCACAACACTCACACGCGAAGAGTACAGCTATCAAGGTATTGATTTTCCGCCTGTGGGCATTCCCCCCATTCATACCGAAAAGATTAAGCGGCAAGTTTCCTTGATAGATACATCAGGGATTCAGGAAATGGGTAAGATGGGGCAGCAACGGGAGCTAGAGGCAATCAAACTGGCTCAAAATGCTGATCTGATGGTATTTGTCACCGCAGGGGATTTGACTAATACCGAATACTGCGAACTAGATCGCCTTGTGAGTTCAGGTAAGCGTGTCATTCTTGCCTTTAATAAAACTGATTTATATTTGCCCAGCGATCGCGAATATGTAATGAATCAACTCAAGGCGCGTACACAGAAATTTTTAGCGATTAATGACATTGTGGCTATAGCCGCCAATCCTAGTCCCATTAAAGTCCGTCAGTATGCTAACCCTGAAGCTGAGGCAAGTCATAAGGCAACGCAAGAATGGTGGGAGAATGTACCACCTGAAGTGGCAACTTTGAAAGAACGGATTGAAATGATTTTGTCTAATGAGTGGGAAGATTTGCTGATTCAAAATACCCATCTCCAGATCCAAAACTTGCTACAGGAAATTAATGGCACGATTAATCAGGAGCGTCGCCAAGATGCCCATACGATTATTAATCGTTACCAAATTCTGGCAGCGACTACAGTTTTTGCAAATCCGATTCCTGCCCTTGATTTATTGGCAGGAACTGCGATTAATACACAAATGTTGCTTGATATCGCCAAAATCTATGATCGAACCTTAAATTTGAAACAAGCGCAACAATTGGCAGCCACGATCACACAGCAATTATTACAACTTGGTTGCATCGAGATTGCGACTTCAGCGATTGCCGCTTGCTTTAAAGTCAATGCGATTACCTATGCAATCGGTGGCTCGATGCAGGCGGTGACGTCGGCATACTTGACCCATATCGGCGGTATGAGCTTTGTGGAATATCTAGAACAACAACCCGAAAGCACCATTGCAAATTGTGATGCAAGCAGTACTTTACAAAATTTATGTCAAAAGACTTTCAAATCACTCCAAAGCGATCGCTTCTTCCTTGATTTTGTCAGCAAAATTTCCAGACGTATTGCCGCCACGGTCTGATTGACACTCCCCGCACTGAAGTGACGGGGATTCCTGATTCAGCGAGACAACTTACCAGATAGACTTACATCTACTTGGCAGAGGTCGAACTCTCCACAGGCGTGAATTTGGGTATGCCCTACCCTATTTAGACCAATAGCTAAAATATTCAGAGCCGCATTGTGGTTACGGTCTAATACAGTGCCACAATGCCCACAGTGATGAGTACGCTGACTCAAAGTTTTGACAACTTGCTTACCGCAGTTTGAGCAATTCTGGCTCGTATATTGTGGTGGCACTGCAA
>JADBWH010000027.1 GCA_020404105.1 Pseudanabaena sp. M53BS1SP1A06MG
AGTCACAACGGCGATCATGTTGCACAAGGTCAAAACTTTGCTAGGCTAAGTAATTATGAGGACTGACACGCTTTTCTATCAATTATTTAACGCCTTTCACAGCTTGCTATTTGAGCTAATCGAACGCCCGATCTCGGAAGCAGAGGGCTATGAATTTATCTCAGTGGAAGTGAAAGAGAAAGCCTTTCGCTTTGATGGAATATTTATCCCAAAAACGAAAGACAAACCGATCTATTTAATAGAAGTACAATTTCAGCAAAAGGAAGACTTTTACTGGGAGTACTTATCGGAAATATATCTGTATTTGAACCAATCTCGTCCAGAACAGGACTGGAAAGCGATCGCCATCTTTGCGAGGCGTAGCTATGAGCCAGAGCCAAGAAGCCATGTGCAGGAGATGCTCAACTGTCAAAGGTTACAAAGAGTATACTTGGAAGACTTGGTAGATCGGGAGACGGACTCCTTTGCGATCGCTATTGTTCAGTTAATCTTGTCTAGTGAAAGTCAAGCCGTAGCTATGGCAAGACGATTGGGCGAGAAAATTGAGCAGGAAAATGATCCCGAAATCCAAGAGCAGGTATTAGAATTAATAGAGACGGTGTTGGTATATAAATTTCCCAAGTTAACTCGTCAGGAGATTGAGGCAATGTTTACATACAGCGATTTAAAGCAGACCCGTGTATATCAAGATGCAAAAGAAGAAGGCGAACAACGTGGTGAGCAACGTGGTTTACAGCTAGGTGAACAAAAAGGTTTAAAGCTAGGCGAACAGCGCGGACTGGTCAAAGGACAAGCTACGATGCTGCTGCGGCTGCTCAATCGCAAATTTGGACAGATTAGCCCAAGTTTGCGGGGCAAGGTAAACAAACTATCGGCAAAACAGCTAGAAAATTTAGCCGAAGCATTATTTGACTTAGAGACGATTGCTGACCTAAGTGAGTGGCTAAAGACTCAAGGTAAAGCTAAATAGAGGATTTTTGAACCAATACAAAAAAGGGCAGGACAGCTAATGAAGCCGAATTGCAAGGACTAGGAATGCAATTGCAAGCCTATAACGATACGCAGTTTAGGGACAAATCCAAGATTCAGTATCTAGCTGACATGGTAAATACCAACCACCCTGCCAACATTCAGCATATTCAAACAGACCTAGCCACCGTCGCCAAAGCCAACCTGAAGCAATTCATCAGCGATCGCGGTGTGATGTTGGATAAAGCTGTGCTGATAGCCGATCATATTTCTGAACAATTCCAAAAGCTGAGAGATAGCTATCGGTTAACTCAAATCCAAATCGGACAATTTGCAGGACTGAATGTGTATCTGAGTAGATTTGGCTCTGAGGTCAATGGCTCGATTGGTATGAGCATTAGTTCAGGCTATGAATTTAATGTTGATTGCCACAATCCGCATAGTTCTCTTTTGCATGTGGTGAGGAATGCGATCGCTGCCAAATTGACTACAGCCCAAGAAACTCTTGAACGCGATCGGCAAGAGCTACCAATCTTGCAAAAGCGCGTCAGTCAGCCGTTCGATCAACTTCAGACATACCACGAAAAAGCAAATCGGTTAGAGTTTCTCAAGCAACTGTTTGATGTAATTGCTAACGAAGCACCCGTGGATAATGACGATCGAGATCCTAATCTCGATGATGAGGAATTGACCGACTCAAGGGAGATATTTTGGCAACGTGATTCTGTAGTCGCAAAGTTGGAACCGCCATCAACAGCGATCGTGGAGGCATTGTTGCCGAGACAGTTTGAGGATTGGTTATCAGGTGACGCTGATAACTGGCTTGAACAAATCGCGCAGATTGTTAGTACTGTTGAGATTGAAATTCCTGTGAATGGCGATCGGCTTTTGCAGTTTCTGCAACCGCAAGTATTCAAGCCGTTGTCTGAATTTATGCTTTTAGAAGGAGGAGGTAAGCAACTTGTGATTCCGCAGAAGAATGTAAATGAGGAGAGAGAACAGTTGAAATTATTCTAAATTGAGTAAAGTATGGGAGCAAGTTTTCGCTTTGTGAAGGCTTGTTCTTGTACTATGACTTTACTAGATAATCCTTGTAACGAGAAAGACACTACTAATGGTTAATTCATTGCCAAATATACCTTTAGAGATCGATATTGAAAGCAAAGCAGTCTTAAAAAAACTAGCAAAAGCGCATCAAGCATTGGCGGAGCTAAAAGGAGTTGCTGCAAGTATTCCCAATCAAAGTATTTTGATTAATACTTTATCTTTACAAGAAGCGAAAGACAGTTCAGCAATTGAGAATATCATCACAACCCATGATGATCTGTATAGAAGTGATAGCCTTGCCGAGCAGTTTGTCAGTGTCGCCACAAAAGAGGTATACAACTATGCCACAGCCTTGCGAAATGGATTTACACAAGTTAAGCAGACAGGACTATTGACGAATAACGACATTCTCAAAATACACGCTTGCATAGAAGAAAATCGTGCTGGTTATCGCAAGCTATCTGGTACTGCATTGAAGAACGATCAGACAGGAGAAACAGTTTATACCCCGCCTCAGCATTATGACGAAATAGTAGCGTTGATGAGCAATCTCGAAAAATTTATAAACAATGATACTCTCTGTGACTGGGATGAACTTACCAAAATGGCAGTAATCCATCATCAGTTTGAAAGCATACATCCGTTTTATGATGGAAATGGTAGAACAGGAAGAATTATCAACATCTTATATCTGGTCAAGCAAGGCTTACTCGGTAGTCCTGTCCTGTATCTTTCACGCTATATCAACCAATATAAAAGTGATTACTATCGTTTGTTGCAAGAGGTTCGCACCGAAGGAAATTGGGAAGACTGGCTGTTATTCATGCTGGAAGGGATTGAACAGACTTCTCGACAAACGATAGTGTTAATTCAGAGCATTAGGGAATTAATGCAGCAATACAAAATAAAACTAAGAGGAGAACTGCCAAAAATCTACAGTCAAGATTTGCTCAACATTATTTTTAGCCATCCCTACAGCAAAATAGAATTTGTTGTTCAAGGGCTAGAGGTGACGCGCATTACCGCAACCAGATATTTAGACGAGATGACTCGCATAGGATTGATGA
This sequence comes from Pseudanabaena sp. M53BS1SP1A06MG, assembly GCA_020404105.1. GTDB lineage: Bacteria > Cyanobacteriota > Cyanobacteriia > Pseudanabaenales > Pseudanabaenaceae > Pseudanabaena > Pseudanabaena mucicola_A. Next base: position 3,084 of record JADBWH010000027.1, read on the forward strand.
GTAAGCAAAAACTAGGACGAGATAACTATTACATCAACATTGCTCTGTTTAACTTATTGAGTAATGTGCATGAAAAGTGAAGTTTTCTATACATATTGTAAAAACCTGTATAGAAAAATGAGCTTTTCTATATATATTGATCGCTGCCAAATTGACTACAGCCGAAGACTCTCTCGAATGCGATCGCACTATATTCCTGAGTGTGTTAGCTTTATACTATGTGATTTTATGACTAAAACTACTACTCATGGATAGGGATGAATAATGCTAAAAGTTACCTTGTCACAACATTATCAGATTTCTATCCCACAGGAAATTAGAGATTTGTTAAATTTACAAGTGGGGCAGAAGTTTTCGGTTGTTTTAAAAAATGATTCAATTACACTTGTCCCTAAATCTTCTATGCAATCATTCAGAGGTATCTTAAAGGGAGCTAATACTCACAATGTACGCGATCGCAGTGAAAGAGTATGAAGTTTCTAGTTGATACTTGTGGATGGTTAGAGTATAAAATCAGATTATTAAAGAGGTAATTGCTATGAGTCAATATGTTTTACTTCGCATTCAGTCTCTTCAAGAAGAGCTTGAAAGTTTAAAAAAGATTGTCAGTCATCAATCGTTGCAGGGTCAGCGTAAAACTACTTATATCAAGGGTCTATGGAAAGATTTTGAGATAAATGATGATGATTTTGCTGATGCGAGAAGTGCTGTTTTTAAAGATGTAGCTCCCCAGACCAGACAAAATTAAATCAACCTGTGATAGCTTTGTATGTGTAATTTCATAACCAAAAGTCATGAGCGTATCATCACCCCAGATTTCAACCTTGGTTAAAATTATGGAGTCTTTACCTGTCAGTTTGCAGGAGAGAGTTACCGATCATTTGCGAGAATATATTAACGACCTACAAGATGAGATTAAGTGGGATAACTCCTTTGCAAAGAGCCAATCAAAGTTAGTGGCGGCGGCAAGAATTGCTAAACAAGAGATTGCAGAAGGTAAAGCAGTTGTTCTTGATTTTAACCAGCTATGAATTCATCCATTTTGCCTTCTTTTTGGATTGAGTACAGCAAGCTAAATGAAGATATTAGACAAAGTGCCAGAAAAGCCTATCGTCTGTGGGCAGATAATGCTTTTCACCCGTCTTTACATTTCAAATGCATTAATAGTGAGGAATCGGTCTGGTCTGTGAGAATAACAAGAAACTATCGTGCGCTGGGGATTCTTGATGGTGATTCTGTAACTTGGTTTTGGATTGGCAGCCATGATGATTACGAGAAGTTTTTCTAATTTAGAGTTATTTGAGTTTGATAAGTTAGACTGCGCGATCGCCTCATCACTCAGCAGTTTCCTGTTCGCTAAAATAACAAATCTTCTTTTAAAAATTAGGTGAATTGCATTTCATAAATGTACGCTACAAGATCGGCGATCGCACTATGATCAACACAATGTATAATTCAGCCAAGACTTTATAATCAGGGATATAATTGAATGTTTAATTTGTCCGCGCAAGAATTAGACAATGCTTTTGAGGCGATAAATCATCACGGATATAGCGCAATGTTGCCTGAACCCATCGAATGGGTGAACATACAGAACAAGTGGCAAGAAGTAAAAGATTATATCAATGCGCTAGATTTAGACACTTATGAACCCTACAAACCCATGAAAGTGTTTGCTCCCAAAAGTAGAGCAAACATACGAATTGTCCATCTTCTATACCCTCAAGACTTAATTATTTATACTGCTTTAGTTTTAATAGTTAAAAACGATATAGAAGCTAAGCGTCTCCCTAAAAAATCTCATCGGGTATTCTCATATAGAGTTGATACATTAAGAGAAGACAGACTTTATAATACACAAGGAACGCATGATTCTTATTTGGATCAATTACAAAAGAAATCTCATAAACCTGATATCAAATTTATTGGAATTGCAGATATCGCCGATTTCTATCCAAGAATTTATCAGCATAGATTAGAAAATGTAATTCAGACGGTTGCAACAACTCAGCGTGGAACAGATGTAGCGCGTGTCTTAGTAAAGAAATTGATTTCTAATTTAATGGAGCGTAATAGTTATGGTATTCCTGTAGGTCCTTATGCATCAAGGATTCTAGCGGAAGCTGTATTGATAGACGTTGACTCATATTTATACTCAAATAATATAGATTTTGTTCGCTGGGTAGATGATTACAATATATTCTGCAAGTCAGAGTATGAGACTCAATCTAATCTCTTTCGTTTAGCAGAATGGTTATTCTCTAATCATGGACTTACATTACAGTCAGCTAAGACAAAAATATTACCTACACATAGGTATATCAAAGAAGTGCTTGCAAAACCAGATGATGGTTTAAGAGATAGAGACTCTGCTGTTGCTTTGTTGAAAAAGGTTCATACAAGTTATCAAGACGAAGGAGACATTGAAGAAGAGCTTGATGAGGAAGAGATTCAAAATGTTTTGGAACAGTTACAAAGCTTTGACCTTCACAGTATGCTTCAGATATCTATCTCTGATACAGCTTTAGTAGATTACGAAATTGTCAACTATGTTTTGACTAGACTCCCTCGTATTCCTGGTGTACCCGAACAACTCAAGCATACAGTATTAGATTTGGTTATTGAAAGTGCCGAACTGTTTTACCCCTCATCTGAGCAAATTGCTAAATATGTTGTTTCTTTCACTAATCTTACAAAAAACGAAAAGAAAAAAATAGCAAAAAAACTACTAAATCCTTTGATTCGTAAACGCAATTCCCCTCCTGATTACTATGCAATGTGGATGTTATATGTCTTTAGCACATCAGAAGATTGGAATCACATAAAAGATATCATTAAAATTTATCAGAACTCCACCTCAGAGGTTGTGAAGCGCTATGCAGCATTAGCTATTGCAAAAAGTGGAACAAGATCAGAGGCACTTGTAATCAAGGATGATTTTGGCTCGGCTTCCGATATGTTGAGATTAGCTATTTTAGAAGCGTCTCAAAAGCTAGGAAAAGATGAAAGGAAGCATTGGAAGTTAGCACATCAAACCAAAGGCATTATTGAAAAAATTATCTAGTCAGATAAGCTCACACAAGCGCTGCATGACTGCACGATTGGATCGGACTCACAATCGGAAAGTTTGATCTCCGATCTTGTAGTTAATGCAATGTAACACATCTTATTTTTGTCATAACAAAAGCAATCTATTCCGAGAAGTTTCTGGTCAGTTATAATGCCAGATAAGGATCTAGGAATTCACAATCATGGCAGTCCATCAACCCCGCTATAGCAAAGAAGAATTCGCCCAACGTGGCGATCTGATTTACCAAACGCAAATACGCCCACAAGTCGAAACAGGTAATCATGGCAAAATAGTTGCCATTGATATTGAGACGGGAGATTTTGAGGTAGCTAATTCACCGATGTTAGCAGTTGATAAACTTTATGAACGTAAGCCCGATGCTCAACCTTGGGTGATTCGGATAGGACATAGAGCTGTCTTCCGTTTTGGCAGTCGCAGCCTCAGAAAACCCGTATGATGTTCGGTTTTGTCAATAATAATTGTGAAGCAATTATCAAAGTTGCAGTGGGTCGTATCGGTTCACCCAAAATAGCTATTGATGCTGTCATTGATACAGGATTCACCAGCTTTTTGTCTTTACCGCTTTCTGTCATCACAGATCTTGGATTGCCTTGGCACTATCGAGATATTGGCACATTAGGCGACGGGAGCGAAGTCGTTTTTGAAATATACAAAGCTTCTGTAATCTGGGATGGTCAAGAGCAAGTTATTGATGTAGCGGCTTCTGATGCAGATCCGTTAGTAGGAATGGGTTTGTTGTATGGTTTTAAACTTCAGATTGAGGCAATTGAAGGTGGGCGCGTTACAATCGAAGCCTTGACTTAGCTTCAGTTCCGAGAAGTTATCCGCGATTCTTTTCAGGATGCATTCCGATGCTCAGAGCTTGTCAAAATTCCTTAGCAGGAGTTTTAATGAAAATTAAATTAAGGAAAAGGATTGAACCAATGAGCTTGAAATACAATCTGTCAGATTTACCAACTGGAAGTGAATCAAGGCAGAGCCATGTAGAATTTATTCGCGTGAATCTAGAGCTACTGCTAGCCGTAGCATGGAATGGCTACGAAAGTGAAGGTAGAGGAGCGATCGTCATTGATGTGAACCTATCCAAAACATCACAAATTGGCATAAATCCCTATCAACGTTGGCTAAACTCGGAGAGCTATGGTAGCTATCTGAGTCTCACCACTGTCAAGAGAATAGCCACAGAATCAGGCTATCCAAATCCCTTTCAAGGAGAGGAAAAGAGGCAAATCAACGAATATAAGCCAGAAAAGCAAGTAGTAGTATGTTTCATCCGTTCCGATGGTGGATTTAGCTCCTATGTAATCGCCCATCCATTTCTAACCGCAAAACAAGCTTACGAAGCCAATAAATCAAGGATAGAAGCCGAGTTTGCCGTGGATTCACCCACCTAAAACTTGCAACAATTCTAACCACCCAAAAGCCTCCTGATTTCAATCGGGAGGCTACTTTTTTATGGAAATAAATATGTCATCAAATCGAACCAAAAGTATCTTGTGCGGGCTGTTGCTATTAGCGATCGCCATCCATCCAGACCAACATCACCTTGAAGAAAAGCATCCAAAAATCATCCATATCCAACGGAAAAGAAGGAAGAGATTGGCTATTAGCCATTAGCTGTTAGCTAGATTCCAGAATTAATGCATAACTTTCCAAAATCCAACCTTTCTCCTCAGCCAAAATCTACAACTCCCCAAAAGCTAACAGCTAAAAGCTAACAGCTAAAAGCTAATTGCCAAGAGCCAAAAACATGAACACCGCCACCATAATCGCCACCCAGCAAGCATTGATCGACAAAGGAGCCGAATATTTAGGCGACCTAATCGCATGGTCAATCAGTGCCGAAACCAGACTCAGCGAAACCACCTTGAAACGAGCTGCCGAGCAAGTCAACCTCGACTTCAGCTATCTCCCCGAAAGCCCCAACAAACTGAGCGCCTTTAAAAATGCCCGCACCAAAACCCAGACCCAACTGAGCAACCACAATCTCCTCATCCGTCAAATCTCTAATAACGGAGTACTAGTCTATGGATTTGTCCTAGAGAACAAGAACGAGAAAGACAAAAAGCTGCGCTATTACCAACTCGCGTCTTAATAGCTTCGATAAAAGCAACGAAGCTACTCATTGGAACCGAGAAGACTGGAGCCAAGAAAATGAATCCCTGATCGACATCGCTAGAACCACCTTTGACAAATGGTACGCATGGAGCCAAGAAATCACCAGCAAAGAAATCCGTGCCATGCTGACCGAATTTGTGAAGAAAGCTGGAGTACCATTTCGAGAACGAGGCGAAACATACTTTGTCGCTCGTAGCTATCGACTAGAACTAACCGACTTCCGCGAACTACTGCCACTGATTCACCGAGAAAACAACATCCGATGGATGCCGATCGCAGGCATAGGCGACATGGACATCATCGCCAGACAATCTCTAGAGAAAGAAGTGCAAACGATGTCCCATTATCTAGACGAACTGCTAGACCCAGAGAAAGTCTCCGAGACCAAAGACAGCACTCTGAAGAACCAACTTAAGGTATATCGGGAAGTGGAAGACAAAACCAAAATGCTTTCCGAGTTACTGCAATTTCGCTCCGATGCACTAACCGACAAACTCACCAAACTGCGTCAACGTTGCCTGAACGTACTGGATGAAATGGCAACCAGTGTAACCGATATACCAGAAGAACAGTTCCATCAAACAGAACAGATTATCTCTACCCCAGAAGCAACCATCTCCGAACCAGTAGAAACAACAGCAGAAGTTAGCGAAGACAATCTCTTTGACCTTGGCTTCTAGCGAAGAATCGCGGGAGTAGCCAAAGCGCTACTCCCCATTCAATCATCAAGAAATGAGAGGAACTTAGAAATGATCGCCACCGAAATCGCGCAGACCAATGGACATATCACTACCCTGAGCGTAACCCCAAAATCAGCCTTAGCCAAACTACAACAACTGCGAGAAGAACTGAAAAGCGTGTACCTAGACCGCAGCGAAGCGATCGACCTCATCTTGGTAGGGCTGCTTGCCAAAATGCATATCTTTTTAGGAGGCAAACCAGGCGCAGGCAAAACCGAACTTGCCAAAGCAGTCTCCGACGCAATCACAGGAACCACCTTCTTTCATTACCTAATGACCAAAACAACTGTTGCTGAAGAAGTATTAGGCGCACCCGACCTTGCTGAATTACAAAAAGGCAAATTCGTGCGCGAAGCCATGCTTCCTGAAGCGCACCTAGCCCTGATGGATGAAATCGGCAAGGCAAATAGCATTGTCCGCAACTCCGCACTAGGACTGATGAACGAACGGGAATTTCTCAACGGCAAAACCAAACTGCAATCACCATTAATCACCATGATTGGTTGCTCCAACGAACTCCTAGATGGAGAAGAAGACGGAGCATTCTGGGATCGGCTGAGCCTGAGGTACATAGTCTATTATCTAGGCGATGAAGACCTGCGAACCCTACTCCTTCGCAAGACCAGCAACATCGCCGCACCCCAAATCGCCACCATGCTGAGCCTAGCCGAACTAGAGCAAATGCAAACCGATGTGAAAAACGTGACATTCCCTGCCCCAGCGATCGACTCCCTGATCGACCTGCAACGGGAACTGAAGAAAGAAAACTACATCGTCAGCACCAGAAAATATGTGCAGATCGTCACTATCCTCAAAGCCTATACTTATTTACAAGAAGAAGCCGAAGTTAGCGAAGACAGCTTCGAGATTCTCAATCATGTAATCTGGAACCATCCCAAAGAGCAGACCCAAATTAGGAAAATCATCGCCAAAGTGGGCAATCCTGTG
>JADBWH010000028.1 GCA_020404105.1 Pseudanabaena sp. M53BS1SP1A06MG
AATGTTTCTCTGGTCACTCCAAACAACTGTTTAAATTCTAGAACTGATAGATTTTTACTAACTTCGTATTTCATTGATTGTTTTTAGCATTTTTACAAAAATCGTTAAATCTATAATGTTTTCAGTTCTGCAAGAGGTCTAGTAAAAGTGATCGCCTTGATGACGATAGATTTTGGATACGATCGCCAATTGCCTTAAGTATGTTGGGCTTTGGGGTAAGGCTAATTGTGAATAAACCGATACGAATCGGTTTAACTAAGCCATGTATCATCTAAGCTGTATATTGATCCGCAAGAAATCTGCCCAATCGAATATGAGCAATCAAACCTCAAAAATTACCTATACCTTTACCGATGAAGCTCCAGCCCTAGCCACCTATTCCCTACTGCCCATCGTCCAAGCATTTACAAAAGCCGCCGACATCGAGGTTGAACTCAAAGATATTTCTCTGGCTGGGCGGATTATTGCGAATTTTCCTGAATACTTAACCGAAGCGCAGCGTCAACCCGATGCCCTTGCGGAACTGGGAGACTTGGCAAAAACTCCTGAAGCATATATCGTCAAACTCCCGAATATTAGCGCCTCCCTGCCACAGTTAACGGCAGCGATCGCTGAATTACAAGCTAAGGGTTATAACATCCCCAACTATCCTGCTGACCCGCAAACTGAGGAAGAGAAGGCGATTAAGGCGAAATATTCTAAGGTGTTGGGCAGTGCGGTTAATCCTGTGTTGCGTGAAGGCAATAGCGATCGCCGTGTCGCCGCCGCCGTTAAAGAATTTGCCCAAAAGCATCCCCATTCCGTTGGCGCATGGTCAAAGGATTCTAAAACCCATGTAGCGCACATGACTGAGGGGGATTTCTACGGTAGCGAGAAATCGGTGGTAATTACCAAAGCAGGGGTAGTTAAGATTGAATTAATTAAAAATGATGGTTCCATTAAAGTTCTCAAAGAAAAGACTGATTTACAAGAGGGGGAAGTAATTGATGCGGCGGTGATGAGTGTCAAGGCTTTGCGGAATTTTTATGCTCAAGAAATTGCCAAGGCAAAGGCAGAAGATATTTTGCTATCTCTCCATGTCAAGGCGACAATGATGAAGGTATCCGATCCAATTCTCTTTGGTCATGCAGTAACGGTATATTATCAAGATGTATTTGAGAAGTATGCGGATACTTTCAAGCAATTAGGCATCAATCCGAATAATGGATTGGGCGATGTTTACGTAAAGATTCAATCTTTACCAGATGAAAAAAAAGAGGCGATCACTGCCGATTTGCAAGCTGTGTATGAGAAGCAACCACGTCTTGCAATGGTTAATTCTGATAAGGGAATTACTAATTTCCATGTTCCCAGTGATGTGATTATTGATGCATCAATGGCGGCAACCATTCGTACCTCTGGCAAGATGTGGGGTGCGGATGGTAAGGCTTACGACACTAAGGCGCTGATTCCTGATCGCTGTTATGCCACGATGTATCAAGCCTGTATTGATTTTTGTCAAGAAAATGGAGCCTTTGATGTTACTACAATGGGCAATGTTGCGAATGTGGGCTTGATGGCACAGAAGGCAGAAGAATATGGATCTCATGATAAGACCTTTGAGATTCCGTTTGATGGAATTGTGCGAGTAATTGACGAATCGGGAACAGTTCTCATTGAACATTCTGTTGCTAAGGGTGATATCTGGCGGATGTGTCAAACCAAGGACTTACCAATACAAGATTGGGTCAAACTTGCCGTCAATCGGGCTAGAGCCACAGGCAATCTGACAATTTTTTGGCTAGATGAAAATCGCGCCCATGATGCGAATTTGATTACGAAGGTCAAGACCTATTTGCAAGACCATGACATCACAGGTTTGGATATCCAGATTCTGTCACCCGTGGCGGCGATGAAATTTACCTGCGAACAAATTAAAGCGGGTAAGAATGTGATTTCTGTAACTGGCAACGTCTTGCGGGACTATCTCACGGATTTATTCCCAATTCTCGAACTCGGCACTAGTGCCAAAATGCTCTCGATCGTGCCATTGCTAGCAGGTGGTGGACTGTTTGAAACAGGTGCGGGTGGCTCGGCTCCGAAACACGTTCAGCAATTTCTCGAAGAAGGACATTTACGTTGGGACTCGCTTGGAGAATTTTTAGCGATCGCTGTTACCCTCGAAGACCTTAGCCGCAAGACCAATAATGAGAACGCCATGATCTTAGCGAAGGCGCTCGATCAAGCCAATAGTCTCTATCTCAATAACGACAAATCCCCCTCTCGCAAGATCGGTGGCATTGATAATCGTGGCAGCCATTTCTATATCGCGCTTTACTGGGCGCAGGCTCTAGCGGAACAGAATCAGAATTTGGAACTGAAGTCAAAATTTGCTGAGTTGGCAAAGGTCTTGAAAGAGAAAGAAAGTCAAATTCTTCTAGAATTGAGTGCCGTTCAAGGGCAATCTGTTGATATTGGTGGCTATTATTTCGCGGAACCTGATAAGGCAAGTCAAGCGATGCGTCCTAGTTCAACTATGAATGCGGCGATTAGTTTGCTTAACTAGTCTCAAATAACCTTCTCCAACGAATCGCGATAGGCGATTACGGCTTTGGTTTGATGAGTTTCATCTAAGTACAGGACAAAAATTTAATGGAGTTGAAGAAAGCCTCGGAATTGAGATGGATGTCAAAGATGATATGACGCAGGTAATCAAAGCCAAGACGAAAAATGCTCCTAGGTAAGCGACCGTGCTTTTTAGGTTTGAGGGGATTGATCTGAGCAAGCCAAAGCCCCGAAGAAAAAGCCCAACATAAAGCGAGGGTGAGTAAAGCAATAAGCTTAGAAAGACGTTCAGGGTCTTGAAGGTGAGTCGCCTCCAAACAAAAGCCACGAGATTTAAAACAACCAAACAAAGTCTCAATCGCCCAACGTTTGGCATAGTCAGCAATAGCGGTATTCGGATCATGAGCGGTAGCAACAATTAATAAATCGCCATCCTCCAGACGCATCGCCGCAATATAGAGCCAATGTTGCCAAACTAGTCTGGGCTTGGACAATACTTTCGATTGACCAACTTGGAGATCTTGGAAACAAACGTCAGCCCTTAGTTGTTTCTGCCCATCGTTAAGCAAGGTGTTTTTACGAATACGGATACGAAAACGGGTACATGGGTCACAAAGCAGGTAATCAAACCATTCTTCCCCCACAAAGACTCAGGTTTCTAAAGTTTACTTTTCCGCACAATACCAATATTGTCGAAAACAACATGATTAGAAACTTTTGTTGGGGTTTACTCAGTACACTAGGTAGTATGAAATTTATGCTATTCATTTTTGGTGCTGGTGTTCAATAACCGCACCTTATACGATGAATAGCTTTTTTCTCTATTTTCTAAAAATGTCCGCAGTGTTGTAATACACCGTGCTAACCTTATAGCAAAATTTTCATCCTGCTGACCCCTCAATATCCAATGGAAATAACATCCTTAGATGCAAATCCAAAATCAACGGACTCAAGTTTGAATTTACCTAGTGTAAACACAAGTTTTGCTATAAGTCGATTGAGTAAAATTGCTGATCAGACTCCAGCATCAGATGTTGATTTGGGACGGCAGGCAGAAGCAGCGATCGCTTTGCCCGAAAATCTGGCAGGATTAAAGTTTTCGCATACAAAGCAAAAAGGGGATTGCTTATATATTTATAGTCAAGATCCTGACGTAAGATGTGCAGCCCAAATTTTAGAGGCGATCGCCCCAAGTACTCAGGATTTAGATAGTTCTGTTTTATTTGCCGAAGGGATTCGGCGGCTTAAGTTGCATGGTAAGGTATGGGCTTTGGGGGTGGATTTACCGATCTCACCATCGGCGATCATGTCGGCGGAGGTAATTACCGATTTGCTCACAAGCTTTCAGTCAGATAGCAAACTCGCTCCGACTAAGCTCAAGTTGCTCTTGCAAAACAATTGCTTCAATTTATTATGTGAAACCCGCACTAGTTTGTTGCAAGCTGAAGTCGCTCTGCCCATGTTAAACACCCTACGCCATGTTAGAGCTTCGGAATATTTTCAGTCGGTAACTGTATCCAGCCGCATCATTGGGCAGAGAAAGCCAAGTTGGTCTTTTGAAATTGATTTGTTAGCGATCGGTACGGCTAATTCCCATCCTGAAGTACCAGAGAATTTGGTAACAGAGTCACCTGAATTCATTGCTGGTCAAGGTGAAGAAAATCTTGAAATAATTCATTGGCCGCGATTATTCAGCTATTTAGGCGATCGCTTGATGGCAATGGGGCGATTGATTGGACAAGCTTCACCGCAAATACCTTCCCTCAGTGTATGTGTAGCCAGTTTAGCGATCGGTCTTGGCGTAACCGTAGCGATCGATCGCACTCTTTATCATTATTCTCAGACCCAAGAGCAAACGAAATTAGTCATCGCCGATTCTAAAATTAATCTTCAAGAAAATTCTTCTGATAAAGGGATTACCAGTAAACCTGCCTTGAATTTTAATATTGCCCTATTTAATGAAAAATTGGCTTTGCTGGATTGGCAGATCACTAACAAAAAGCGATCGCCCGATGTGCTAGTCGTCGGTAGTTCCCGAGCCTTACGTGGCATCGAACCGAATATTCTCGAAAAAGAATTAGTAAATAAGGGGTACAAGGACATTAGTGTCTTTAACCTGGGGCTTGATGGCGCAACTGCTAAGGTTGTCAATTTGCAAGTCACCCAGATTCTTTCCCGCCCCCAACTTCCCCGCATGATTATTTGGGCAGATGGACTGAGAGCTTTTAATAGCAATCGTAGTGACATTACCTACGATGAGATCACTGCTTCTACGGGTTATAAGCAATTGCAGGAAAACTTAAAAAATAATGAGATTAATCCCGAGACCCAATCGTCAAATATCGCCACTAAGCCTGAAAATCATCTCAACCAAGTTTTTAATGGTATTTTTGCAGCTATTGCCAACCGTCAGGAGGTGAGAACTTCTGTTGTCAAAGGCTTTGATCGTAATACCCATATGCTGAGTAACAGTGAAGATTTAATTGCCGCAACCATGCCTAGTACAGCGACGGCTCTTGATGCCAAAGGATTTGTTGCCTTTGATGTTACCTTTGACCCCAAAACCTATTTCCAGAAATTTCCCAAAGTTCCTGGAGACTACGATATCGACTATCGTAATTTCGAGACTACAGGTTCCCAGTTTGATGCTTTTACTAATGTTGTCGATTTTTGCCGCCGCAATAATATCAAGCTTTTGGTAGTGAATATGCCCTTACATAGCACCTACCTTGATGCGATTCGCACCCGTTATGAAGTGACTTTTAATAACAGAATGCAGGAACTTGCACTGAGTGAAGACTTTACCTATCTCGATATTTCCCAATCCATCCAAAATCAAGCCGAACTTTTTTCTGATCCGAGTCATTTAAATCAAAAAGGCGCGATCGTAATCACCCAAATGCTTGCCAAACATCCCAAAATTCGTTGGCAATCCCTCAAAAAAAGCTAGTCCATCTTTCCTAACTAGACGTGAGATCGATAACTCCATTTTCTACATTTGTCGAACTGACGTTAACTAAACGGCATTGCACATTTTCATAATGTTGTTTAGGCGTTGCTATTTAAAACCATTGCCCAGTAAACATTTTGGGGCAAACTTTACATCAGATGATTCATGATCATTCTGAATATGTACAACGCCTTGCCAGCTTTTTAAGGAGATATTGACGGGAAAATTCGACTTGATGGGAAAATTCGACATTTTGTAAAAGTTGTGAAACAGTTGTGTTATTTTTGCCCCATATAACTATTTAAAAAGTTATGATCGCCTTACATTGATTTGTGATCAACTGGAATTAATGATATTTTGCAAAAATTTCTTTATGAATTTTGAAGTAAATATAGCAGTCCTAAATCATTTGTAGATTTTTAGGTTTGTGGAAGCTTGCCCCGAAGGAGTATGCTTCCACAAACTACTTAGGATTGCTATATCTGTAAATAATCTATAAACTTCTAAAGAAATATCCCCAATAAATATTTACAGTTCTTGGTGATCGTAAACTTATCACTTGGGTAATGAAATCTTAGGAACTCTTGGGCTATGAATACATCAGATCAAGCGCCAACCACAGCCGCCAGCAGAAATAGAACCAAAGCTCTTGCCAAACGAGGAGGTCGTACTCCCTTTGAGAGCAAACTCATCCAAGCAGGACATGCTACTTCCGACCAGTTCGATCGCGCCGTCAAGGATAGCCAAGAACAGAACGTTCCATTTCTCAATGCCCTAGAGCAAATTTTGGGGCAACAACTCGCCCCCGACGTTACCCGATACTATAAACGCCAGCAACTTTTTGAACTACGGGTTCTTTACGGTATCGAGCCAATTGATCCCGATGTTGAAGTTGATAAATTTGATATCCCTACCCTCTGTGCCTTACTAGATTCCAATATTTTACCCATCTCCAGTTGCCGCGACTGTGAGATGCTACCGCTAGTTAAAACTGAAAATAGCATTACCCTAGCTGTAGTTGCCCCAGACAGTTATAAAGTACAAAACGAGATTGCGCGGCTACTCAAAAATATCACTGTGGTTAGGCGCGTGATTGCCCGCGAAGATTTCCATCGTGTATTTGACAACATCGTCCAGTTTCAAGTCAACAAGAGTGCCAAGGCGGAAGGATCTATCAGTGACGAAGATCTCCAAGTTAAAGATGATGTCTTTGGCGAGGATATTTCGCAATCGGATGAGGGTGATGAACTCATGGTTGGTGGTGAAAACTCCGCCCCAATTATCAGTCTCGTTGATAAAATTCTTGTCAGAGCACTCAAGGAAGGATGTTCCGATATCCACATTGAGCCACAGGAAAAAGACCTATGCATTCGCTTGCGGAAAGATGGCGTTCTTCGTGAATACTTCTTCCTGAGCGAGAACAAGCGTTTGCCCAAGAGCATTATCAATGCAGTCATCTCCCGCTTTAAGATTATCTCTAACCTGAATATTGCGGAAAAACGGGTTCCCCAAGATGGCAAGCTCAAGCGTAATTTCCAAGGTCGCCGTGTGGACTTTCGTGTTAATACCTGTCCTACTCAAAATGGTGAGAAAGTTTGTCTACGGATTCTCGATAACTCCAATACCCAACTGGGGCTTGATAAATTAATCAGTGATCCCGAAAGTTTGGAACTAATGCAAAGCTTTGCCCAACGCCCCTATGGACTAATACTCGTTACAGGTCCTACGGGTTCAGGCAAAACCACCACTCTCTACTCAACCCTCGCAGAATGCAACGATCCTGGCATTAATATTAGTACTGCTGAAGATCCCGTTGAATATAATTTACCTGGCTTAACCCAATGCCAAGTTTTGCGCGAAAAGGGAATGACCTTTGCGAGTATTCTCCGCGCCTTTCTGCGTCAAGATCCTGATGTTATTCTTGTGGGCGAGACCCGCGACGCGGAAACAGCTAAAACAGCGATCGAAGCAGCGCTAACAGGTCACTTAGTTCTGACCACCCTCCATACCAATGATGCGCCTAGTTGTATCGCCCGTCTTGAAGAAATGGGTGTAGAGCCATTTATGGCAAGTACCGCCATCATTGGTGTACTCGCCCAGCGTTTATTGCGCCGCATCTGCGACAATTGTCGCATCCCCTATAATCCATCCCAAGAAGAACTTGATCGATTTGGTTTACCAAGTAGCGATCTCGAAAGAACCTTCTACCGAGCCAACATCGTGAACCGCGATGCTATGCTTCCTGGTCAGCGTGTATGCCCTAAATGTAACGGCTCTGGATATAAAGGTCGCGCAGGGGTCTACGAAATCATGAAGATGACTGAACGTCTGCAAAGTGCGATTAACAAGGGAGCCACTACGGAAGTCATTAAGGAGATTGCCGTACAAGAGGGGATGAAAACCCTGATGGCTTATGCTTTTGATCTTGTCAGACAAGGGACAACTACCCTTGATGAAGTCCTACGTGTGGTTTATACCGATAAAGGTAGAGAAGCCGAAGAACGTGCTCGGCGTGGTAAAGGGCTAGAGTGTGATAACTGTGATGCAATGCTCACACCTGAAACCGTCGAATGTCCGTACTGCACTACACCTAGAACTTTTTAATAGCTTCTAGGTATGAACTGCAGTTGACAGTTTATACCTAGAAAAAGCTTTTAGATAATTATTGCTGGAAGAAATTAGCTAAAGCGCAAGTTTTAAACTAATAGACAATTGTGCAAATTATTAGAATTTGATCAGGAGAATTGTTCACTATGGTAATGGACTATATCATCGAAGACTTGATGGAAGAAGTGGTAGAACGCAAAGGTTCAGACCTACATATCTCCGCAGGACTTCCACCATACATTCGTATTAATGGTCATCTCACTCGCACTGATCGCGATCCCCTTACGCCCGAAGAATGTCAGCGCTTGATCTTTGCGATGTTGAATAATAACCAGCGCAAAACCCTTGAGCAAACTTGGGAATTGGACTGTTCTTATGGTGTCAAGGGATTGGCAAGGTTTCGGGTGAATGTTTACAAGGATCGGGGAACCATTGCGGCTTGCCTACGGGCGCTATCTTCTAAGATCCCTGATATGGATGATCTCAACCTGCCGCCAATTGTGCGTGAACTTAGCGAAAAGCCAAGGGGACTAGTACTGGTTACGGGACCCACAGGTTCGGGCAAGACAACTACTCTTGCAGCAATGATCCAAACGATTAACAAAACTCGCGCCGAACATATCCTTACAGTTGAAGATCCGATTGAGTTTGTATATGAGTCCATCAAGAGTGTGATTCACCAGCGTCAGGTGGGAGAAGATACGAAAACTTTTGCTAATGCGTTAAAAGCAGCTTTACGGGAAGATCCTGATGTTATCCTTGTTGGGGAAATGCGTGACTTAGAAACGATTCAGCTTGCGGTATCGGCAGCAGAAACAGGACACCTCGTATTTGGAACCTTGCATACTAGCTCTGCATCTCAGACCGTAGACCGTATTGTTGATGTGTTTCCTCCAGAGCAGCAAGGACAAATTCGAGTACAACTTTCTAACTCCCTTGTGGCGGTATTAAGTCAAACCCTTGTTCCTCGTCATAATCCTCAACCTGGACAGTTTGGACGGGTCATGGCTCAGGAAATCATGGTAGTGACACCTGCGATCTCTAACCTGATTCGTGAAGGTAAGACCGCTCAAATGTATGGCTTTATCCAAACAGGTGGCAAAGACTCCATGCAGACCCTTGAATCAGTATTAGCCAATTTATATCTGGAAGGAGAGATCACCTTTGAAGCGGCGATTTCGAAAACTTCACGTCCTGAAGAATTACTACGGGTAGTTGGTCCCAACCCTGCGCCTGTATTGAGACGTAAAGTAGTTGGCGATTTGCGATCGCCAGATATGGTGCGTTCCAGAGCAATTAACGGTTAGGTTTGCTTGTTGAGTATTTATATCTATTTTAATCTGTAATTTCTTTATAAAGAGGTGTCATTATGGCAAAGTTTCAAGCCAATTTAAGGGACTCTAAGGGCAAATCTGTACAGCAAACCATCGTTGCCGAATCTGTCAAAGAAGCTCGTGAGACTTGGCGACAAAAAGGTTTTGTTATTCAAGAAATCAAAGAAGTGAAGAGCGGATTTAGTTTTGCTGCTCTCACGATGAAAAAGGTGACGGTCAAGGATTTGGCTTTATTTTCACGACAATTAGCCACCTTAGTTAATGCAGGGGTATCAATGGTGCGAGGTTTGGGGGTTATGGTGGATCAGTGCTCCAATCCTCGACTGAAAATCGCACTCACTGAGGTACTTGATGATGTACAGCAAGGTACTAATTTCTCTGATGCGTTGCGGAAACATCCTAATGTTTTTGACAAACTTTATTGTGCGATGGTGCAGGCAGGGGAAACGGGTGGTGTGCTCGATGATGTTTTAGCTCGTCTAGCCACATTACTCGAAGATTCGGCACGATTAAACAACCAGATTAAGTCAGCGATGACCTATCCGATTGTAGTTACATCGATCGCGGTCATCATCTTCTTAGCGATGTGTATTTTCATCATTCCAATCTTTGATGGAGTATTCAAGAGCTTAGGTGGAGAGTTGCCTGCATTTACACAAATATTGGTCAATATCAGTAACTTTCTCAAGAGTCCCTCAGTCTTGATTTTGCCGATTACTTTCTTTGGTTTAGGTTTTGCTTACAATCGTGTGTATGCAACCCCCGCTGGTAAGCTCTATTTTGATGGTCTATTTTTAAAATTGCCTTTGTTTGGTGATCTCGTCGTCAAAACTGCGGTTGCTCGATTTGCAAGGACTTTTGGTTCACTATCGCGCGCAGGTGTGCCAATTTTGGCTTCACTGGAAATTACTGCCGAGACTGCAGGTAATGTGGTAATCTCTAATGCGATCGAGTCCGCTAGAAATGCGGTGCGAGAAGGTGGTCAAATTGCACCTGCGATGGAGAAAACGGAAGTATTTCCTGTGATGGCCTTACAAATGGTCAGCATTGGTGAAGAAACAGGGGAAATCGACAAGATGTTGATGAAGGTGGCTGACTTCTACGAAAATGAAGTGGAAGAAGCAGTCAAAGCACTGACGAGTTTAATGGAACCTTTAATGATTGTGGTATTAGGCGGTATGGTCGGTTCGATTATCGTCGGGATGTACTTACCGATCTTCTCGATTATGGACAAAATCAAATAATAAAAAGCCCTGCAATGCAGGGCTTTTTTAATATGGACATAGATTGTAAATGGAAGCGCACCCGAAGGGGTGCGCTTCCATTTACAAACAAAAAGCCCTGCAACGCAGGGCTTTTTTATAGCATTGCGATCGCATCTTCCCAATTACTCCCCGTCGGCAACCAATGAATTGGTAAATCACCATTACCCGAACCGCGAAACCATGTTCTTTGGCGTTTGGCAAATTGGCAGGTATGGATAATCGTGAGTTCTTTTGCCGTTGCTAAATCAGTTTTATTGGCTAAATAATCAGACATTTCACCATAGCCAAGGGTTTTTAAAAGCGGCAGATCTACACCATAGCGCTGTTGCAAATCACGAATTTCATCAAGCCAACCCTGTGCCAACATTTGCTCATTACGATCGCCTACTAATTTTCGATATGCATTGAGATCGATACAATCCAAGCCAATCTGCACAATCGGATAACTTGGTGGTTGCTCGTATTGCTGAGAGGAGAGAGGTTGACCCGTTACGTAAAACACCTCTAGCGATCGCAAAGTTCTGACTTGATCGTTGGCATGGATTTTTATAGCGCCTACAGGATCGATCTGTTGTAGGACTTGGTAGCAATAGTGTTGTCCTAATTCCTCAAGCTGCGATCGCAGATGTGGTTGCGGCGGTACACGGGGAATTTTTAGCCCTGCGGTAATTGCCTTAATATATAGCCCCGACCCACCAACTAAGATGGGTGTAACTCCCTCGGCATGAAACTTGGCAATTAAAGTTTGGGCTTGATCTTGATAATCGGCAAGGGTCAAGGTTTGGTCAGGTTCAATAATATCGATTAAGTAATGGGGAACCCCTTGACGCTCCTCAATGGTTGGCTTGGCTGTACCAATGTCGAGATAGCGATACACTTGGCGCGAGTCAGCACTCAAAATTGGCACATTGAGATGTTTCGCTAGAGCGATCGCCAGACTTGTCTTCCCCGTTGCCGTTGCCCCTAAGATTACAATTAACCCAACAGAATTCATTTACATCTCAGAATAAAAATTAAGGTCTGCAATAGCTTCTGAAGACCAAATATTTCATTAAACCAAAATATAATGAATATTATACTGATCTATAGTAAATTGAGACCTAACAAACTATACGATGTTCGTCAATCATCAATGACAACTTTTCCTGATTTCACACAGTATGGCTATCAAGTTATCACAGAATTGGGGCATAACTTGGAAGGGGGCGATTTACCTATTTAGCGCAAAGGCTGACTGATCAGTGTCATGTAGTTGTCAAGCAGTTTCAGTTCGCTAAGGGAAATTCGAGTTGGGATGGATTTAAAGCGATCGATAAAGAAATTAAGAGTTTGCAAGGGCTTAATCATCGAGGTATCCCTAAATATTTAGATAAATTCGAGACAGGTGATGGCTATTGTCTTGTTACCGAATATTTCCCTGCGGACACTTTAGCTGTGGGGAGAAGTTTTGCGCCTGATCAAATTAAACAAATTGCGGTGCAACTTTTAGAAATTTTAGTGTATCTGCAAGAGCGAATGCCACCTGTTATCCATCATGACATTAAACCAGAAAATATCCTTGTAGATGACGACTTAAATGTTTACCTGATTGATTTTGGCTTTGCGTGGGTGGGTAGCGGTAGTGTGGCGATGAGTAGCGTTGTTTCAGGCACTATGGGATTAATGCCTCCCGAACAAATAAACAATCAAACATTAACTAAGTCTTCCGATCTCTATGGTTTAGGTGTAATGCTGATCTGTTTAATAGGTGCGGTCAAGTCAATCGATATTGGGCAGTATGTTGATTTAGACACTAATCAATTAGACCAAAGTAAAATTGCTCTCAAACTCAAAGGTTGTAGTCAATCATTCATTAATTGGCTATTTAAAATGGCTGCTCCTCCAAGTAAACGTTTTACTGATGCAAAGACTGCGTTAAATGCGTTGAAGCCTTTGTATGTGGTGCGTGTACCTGAAGTCAAGTTTTTCAAAGATGGAAAAGAGTTTGATCTGGAGAAGATCGGTTTAGAATTTGATTCGACAAGGTTAGGTGAAAAGCTGACTCAGATGATTAGACTTAAAAACTCTGTCCCAGAAACTATCCTAGAAGGTCATTGGGAAGTTGAACCTCATCCAAACGATCCACCGCATACACCTGATAATCACTCTTGGATTCATTTTGATCAGCAACAGTTTAAGGGAAATAATATTGAATGTCAGATCATTGTAGATACTAGTAAATTAATAGTAAAAGGAAAGGGAGGACGGAATATAAGACTCCAATTAAATACAGATAAGGAGATTTATAATTTTGTATTAACAGTAAAAACAGCACCTTTACCTATTGAGAGAGATTATGGCAGCGTAGACATTATGTTTGATTTTTTAGTTCCTTTTATTGGTGGTCTACTAATAATAACTTGGCTTATTTTTTCTTTGCTATACCTTAACAGGGAATAGACTTAACATTATCAAGAGACTGAAAGCGTAAAGTCAATAAAGAATCCAAAGCAGCTTTATGAATAGTGTGGGAATTCTCAAGGCAAGAAGAAATAGCGAATTTGAAAGAATCAAAATCAGGATAATAGACTGAGTAGAGACATTGCTTTTTGACAAATTTCCAAAGACGCTCAATCAAGTTTAAGTTTGGAGAGTAAGTAGTCAAATAAAGGAGCTCGATATTTAATGACTGAGCCAACTCAAAAACTAAAGCACACTTTTGGTAACGAGCATTGTCCAAGACAAGAGTAATGGGTATAGTCAAGCCCAGACCCGCAAGTTTATAAAGTAAGTCACAGATGGATTGAGCATTGATATAAGTGTCATTAGTCACGATAACTTGGTAAATGTTAGTCGGAGCATCTTGGAACAAAGTTAACGTTTCTTCCATTCTTCCCTTTTTGAAAAATAAAGTCTACCCCCTGTCAAAGTATATCTGATGGTAGCTTACGCGATCGCACCCCTTGCCAAATCTTCTCGGTTTCTTTACAAGCAAACGAAACAATCATTGAAGCCTAAACACCTAAACGATAACAGACCGCTAAATCTACCATGCAACAGGTTTAAAATCGTCATCATTAGCGATCGCTATGTTCTAAGGCAATATCTCAAAATAATCACAATGCCTAGGTCGCATAATCGAAAAATCACGGCGATCCAAAGTTAAAACGCGGGTGATTCTTAATCTTTCAGCGATCGCCACAATTACCGCATCAACAAAATCAAGTTGACTATCAGCATACTGCTCTAAAATTTGATTAACTCGTTCCAAATCTTTTGCTGTCATCGATTCTATTTGAACGCCACTAACAACCAAATTAGCAATAAATTTCCGCATCGCCTGATGTCCTAAACTTGAAGCAATCAAATAACAAACTTCAGGCAAAACGACACTAGGAAGCAGTAATGGCTCATTGATACTTTTCACTACAGACAGAACGCGATCGTGATTACGATCTGTTAAATCCGTTAGAGCAAACAGAAAGCTAGTATCAAGTACAACAGTCATCCTTGTTCATCTGCATGAAGACTCCAACCACGAATCGGATTTACTTCACTTGCTAAAATCTCTTCATCCCTCTCCGAAACATCTTTTTCATTGGAAGCACCCAAGCCAGCAATTGACAGTAAAAAACTGTTATGAGGTTGTGCTGTTTTTGTTTCAATAGCCTTGTAGCGAAGATAGCCGATAAAACTAACAAGCTCAGAGAAAGCATCCTCTGGCAAGTTATCAATTACTTCAATAATCTGTTGCCGCGTTGGAGTTAGGGTATTCATAAGCAAACATGAAAAAGATGCTCATTATATTTTAGCTGCAAGATGTGGTAAGAACCCTTGTAACATCTTCATCTAAAACCACAATATTTATTTTTTTAGCTTCATTACGATTAGCAAAGCGATTAGGTTTAGCCTTCTGGTAATCAAAACTATATTCATGTAAAAGCTCCGCTCATGTATGGAAATAGGTGGAAGCGGGGAAAAGAAGACGACGCAGGAAATCAAAATCAATCCAACGTAGATTGTGTGACCACTCGAACATGGCTACATAGAGATACAAATACTTTTTGTGAATACCTCGAAAGGGACGCAGGAAATTGCGTAAGCCGACCCAAATCCCTTCCATAGTATTGCAATGTACCTCGTAAAAGCCATCGCCATCATCATCACGAGCATACTCACCTTGAGAGTGACAAACGGTCTGACGCTCACGACCAGAAGCAGGTATGCGATTGTAAGCATCAGATTCATCGGTAAAGACTGTGGTGGTCG
Source organism: Pseudanabaena sp. M53BS1SP1A06MG (assembly GCA_020404105.1). Classification (GTDB taxonomy): domain Bacteria; phylum Cyanobacteriota; class Cyanobacteriia; order Pseudanabaenales; family Pseudanabaenaceae; genus Pseudanabaena; species Pseudanabaena mucicola_A. Next base: position 14,949 of record JADBWH010000028.1, read on the forward strand.
GTAAAGTCGTTGACTCTACCTGCGGTTGAATCGTGATTTGTTGGGTATTATCACAGACCTTCAGGCGGATCTGAGCACTGCTCCGCCCAACAGTACCAACAATGGGTGGACGATCATTCGCCATTGTCCCCTTGCCTTTGCGTTGATTCCCTCGCTGTCGTGGTGGGTCGGTAATCGAGTCTTTTTTTGCGCCCTTTTCCCCTGCATTCTGAAACATCTCGTCCATCTCTGCTTCATCATCGGGTAGAGCCGTAGTAATCAAATGAGCAAATCCTCGGCGCTGGATACGATGCCGACAACTCAATAACGTTCCATAGTCAAGTCCTAATTCTTCTGCTATGTGTTGGGTCGTTTGCCCTTGTAAAAATCCACGCAATATCAACACGATCTGACTACAGTTGTAGTGGCTTCCTGACAAGTCCGTCCCTGTAAAAATGTGAAACACTCTGCCACATTCCCGACACTTATATTTGACAATAGGTGAGCGTTTACGATCATGCGGCGCTTGTCCTGCTGGTAATGCGTGTCCACTTGGACAATTCAGTCCCTGCGGATGGAGGATCTTCATTAGCCATTCATAGCAGGCTTGCTCATCTAGCAATTCAGTTAGGGGAAACTTGATCATGACATCTCAGATGATTAATCAATACGACTTCCTATTATTTTGCCATTTCACCTGCTTCCCCAGATGAGCG
>JADBWH010000029.1 GCA_020404105.1 Pseudanabaena sp. M53BS1SP1A06MG
GCTTGAGAATTTAGCTTTTTTGCAAATTCAAACTCCTTGGCAAGTACAGCACAATACTTATTGAGATCGTACTTGTCGCTATCCTTTACATCCATCCATAGCCTCAAAGCTTTATTCCGCACAAACAGAGCAGTACGAATTGCCTCATCAATGAGGTTGTACTGTCCTGTTTTGCCTTTTAGTTTTGCTTCGAGGACTAACATCGATTTGTAGAATCTTATGCTGTATATTGTAGCATAGATTAATACAAAGCCGTCCTAGAAGCACGGGCTTTTAAACCCAATTTTTCGATAAAGATCGCGTCAAAATTATAAAGATTTTGTAAAACAAGAGGAGATGCACTAATGAAACGGGGTTAGGATTATCAATTAGTATCAAATTGAGGTCGAAAAGCCTCAGAGGGCATGGAATGTGTTTCGACACTCAGCAAAAGTACGGAATTTCAGATTGCAATTCCGATTAGAATGCCATCCTAACTGATTTAGACTCACTTGTCCCATTGATCCCATTGAGAGATGAATACTGACGGCACTTCCTGATTGTGAATAGTGATAACTAAGTTAATATCAAATTAATCGTAAAAATGACTGAGTAAGATTCAAGATCTTAACTTAGTAGATCTTCAAGAACATTCTTAGATAAATTTTCCTCTTAAATTTAGTCAGAAGATTCATTAGACTCATTGTTAATCCCTTCAATATTGCTTCATCTTGTGCTCTTAATGTGATCGCCCCACCATGACACAAAATTCCTCCAACAGTAACACATCCCCTCTGCAAAATATCTTCTCTTGGGTCAAAAATACCCCTGAACGAGCTATTGACGAGGCTTTTGAGTCGGCTGTTAATATCAAACGGATCGAAGAAGAAAACTTTAATGGCAATAAAATTGCTAATGACGGCAGTTTTAGCAGGAGCGTTTTTAGTGTCTTTGAAATCCAGCTTCAGAAGAATCTCCGAACCATTAATCTCAAGCTTAATTTTTATAAGGTCAGTGCATCCTTGCCGTATCTGCAAGTGCAAAGCTCTACTAATCGAGCAAATACTGCGATCTCCAAGTATGCTCCCAATAACCAAGATCTTGATCCTGTCAGTAATGGTGATTTATCTGCAAATCAACTGGCTGGCAATAGTCGTAAGTTTTCGATCTACCAGAAACTTGCCTTTGTTGATTACACCCTCGACAGGTATAACAAGGCAAGCGATCGTATTATTGATGTAGATTTCAAACCATCAGGTAATAACTATGTAGACCTTAAGTCAGATTTAGCAGCAGAGAGTGGGGCTGAAGAGGATGACAAGTTTCAGATGTTTAAAAACAAGCCTAAGAACTTTAAACGCAGTCCTCAGCAATCGACAGCAGTTGAGAAAAGCATTCTCCCTGGTTCATTTTTTAAAGCTTTTGATCGAGTCAAACGTAATCTCAGTGGCTCATATTCTGATTATGAAAAAGATATTGTGGAGGAATTGCGACAATCTCGCGAACGGATCAATCAGGCTTTACGATACATTATTATCCTCGTTGCCTCAGTCATTGCTGTCCAATTTTTGTCCAAAGCATTTATCTTTAGCCCCATGATTAATAGCTTAGTGGATACCAATAGTATGACCATTAAGTTTAGCCCTGCGATCGAAGAAAAGGCTTTTAAAGCATTGCAGTCTGCCAAAGAAAGAATTGAATTTGATTACATGATCAAATCAATTGTGCTTGAAGAAACACGCTTTAAGCAAGAAGCTGTTTCTAAAGAAGCGAATAAATCTGAAGTTACTAAATCTGAGTCTGTTAAGTCTGAAGGTAATAAACCTGAAGTAGGTAAACCTGAAGAAAAGAACAATGTAAAAATAGAAAAAAAATCGGCATCTGAGGAGGTCGAAGCTCTAATTCAACAGGAATCGGTAAGAATTTTAAAGAGATATAATGAAGAAAGCCTAAACGGTGTTAAAAATCTACTGGCTGATCTAACTGCTGCCTTTGTCTTTTATCTATTTTTGCTGTCGGGGCGCAAGGAGATCAGAACTATTAAAGAATTTCTTGACGAAATTCTTTATAGTCTCAATGATAATGCTAAAGCTTTTTTAATTATTATTTCTACTGATACTTTTGTCGGGTTCCACTCTAGCGAAGGATGGGATGCTTTATTAACAGTTGTATTTGAGCATTTCGGACTACCTGAAAATAAAGTTTTAGCTCAATCTTTCATTTCGACAGTACCCGTATTCCTTGATGGTCTGTTCAAATTTTGGATTTTCCAATATCTAACTCAAGCTTCACCAGCTACAGCAACAATTTATCGAGAAATGAATGAATAGCTAAATCTGCATTACCGCGCTTTCAAAATTTTCTTTGGTTTTTAATTCAGTACAAAGCGCTGTAACCAAAACAAGTTAAGATTTATGATGGCGTTTTGAAATGGCTTTGTGACTTCTGCCATTAACTTTGTTCGCTATAAATATAGATTTTATACAGACCTTGATAAATTCCCTATGATTTACGAAATTTTCATGCCCGCGCTTAGCTCCACCATGACCGAAGGTAAAATCACTTCTTGGGTGAAATCCCCTGGCGATAAGGTGGAAAAAGGCGAAACTGTCGTGATCGTAGAGTCTGACAAAGCTGATATGGATGTCGAAAGCTTTTATGAAGGCTATCTCGGTGTCATCATTACCCCTGAAGGCGAATCTGCACCTGTTGGATCAGCGATCGCCTATGTTGCAGAAACCAAGGAAGAAATCGACGAAGCTAAGAAAAAAGCAGCTAATGGGAAAATAGGTGCAACTACCCCTGAACCCAAATCCCAAAAAGGTAATGAAGAAACTCCTTCCAAGTTAGTTTCATCACCTACGGCTGCCTCAACCGCCTCGATTCCCGATACTATAATCACCTCGCCTCGCAAAGCTACACCTAGCGCTGTATCATCAGGTCGTCAGATCGTATCCCCCAGAGCCAAGCGCATCGCTAAGGATAATGGTGTTGATCTAACTAAAATTGCAGGTACAGGTCCTAATGGACGCATTACTGCTGCTGATGTCGAAGCATTATTAAGCCCTGCTGCACCCGCTCCTGTTCCAACAACCGCAACTCCTGCAAAGGTAGCAGCCCCTGCACCTGCAAAAGCTACGGCTCCTGTGGCTTTAGGTACGGCTCAGACCTTGACGACTTTGCAAAAGGCTGTGATCAGTAACATGAATCAAAGCCTCTCAGTGCCTACATTCCGTGTAGGATACACGATTACTACTGACGCGCTTGATGCTCTTTACAAGCAAGTTAAGTCAAAGGGTGTGACCATGACTGCACTTTTGGCTAAGGCTGTGGCGGTAACTCTACAAAAGCATCCTTTGGTGAACGCTAGCCTTAGCGATCGCGGGATTGAGTACAAGAGCAATATTAATGTAGCGGTTGCCGTAGCAATGGATGATGGTGGCTTGATTACGCCTGTGTTGAAAAATGCTGACCAGACCGATCTCTACACACTTTCCCGTGATTGGAAAGGATTAGTTGAACGCGCCCGTGCAAAGCAATTGCAACCTGATGAATATAACTCTGGTACATTCACCATTTCCAACTTAGGTATGTTTGGTGTAGATCGCTTCGATGCGATTTTGCCTCCTGGAACTGGCGCAATTTTAGCGATCGGTGGTTCTCGTCCTCAGGTTGTGGCAACTAAGGATGGGGCAATCAAGGTTGCCAGTCAAATGCAAGTAAATCTAACTGCTGATCACCGTGTGATTTATGGCGCTCATGCAGCGCAGTTCTTGCAAGATCTAGCCAAGTTGATTGAAACCAATCCTCAATCTTTAACTCTGTAACATTTCTGGGTGTTTATTTAAAAATTAAAAGAAAACAAAAAGGAGGTTGTAGTAATTGATGCTGCAATCTTTTTTTGTTTTTACAAATCTATCTTTGGCAGTCATGCAATGTAATTGCATGACTGCCAAAAAAGGTACCACCGAGTTTGTATGGCTTCGACTTCGCTCAGCCAACGTTGGCTGAGCGAAGTCGAAGCAGCAGGTACTTTAATACTTTAATTAATCGCAAGTCCCTAACTTTATAAGGTTTTGAGTGGATGTGGCGCTGGCTCACGTTTGTATCACATCCATTCGATGCGTAAGCCCAAAATTTCTGAAATTCTACTCCTCCTCTATAGACGCTACAGCATCCACGGTCACATCACCACCAGTTAAGACTTCCATATCTTCAGTTTCTTCTTCCAGCGCGGGAGGAACCAGAGTTGCCCCCACGATCGCATCAGCAGCATCGAGTTTTTGCAGGCGTACACCTCGAGCAGTGCGAGACTGACAGGCGATCGCATCGGTACTCTGACGCATGACAATACCGCGACTAGTAACGATCATCAGTTCGTTCCTTTCATCAACTAAACAGAGAGAAGCTAACTGATCTTGACCTGTCTTGAACTTCGTTACCCGTAAGCCTTTACCCGCCCGTTTTTGAATACGGAACTGACTCACAGGAACGCGCTTACCATAGCCACCTCTAGTTACGACCAGCACCCAAGGACTCTGTGCTTTCTCATTTTGGGATTCTGTATCAGTTTCCAGATTTTCTTCCTCATTAATCGTTATCGAGATATCGACATCTTCATCAGACTCATCTCCTTCAATTTCCGCTAGACCTGCGGGGAGAATATCCATACTCACGATTTCATCATCGCCTGTCAGGCGCATCGACTTCACTCCGCGAGTATCGCGTCCCATTGGGCGCAACTGCTCATGATCAGTACGGAAGCGGATCGACATCCCTTGTCGAGAACCGACGATGATCGTGTTATCGACTTTGGCGCGGCGCACCCAGCGCAGCAGATCCCCCTCTTCAAGGGCGATCGCAATGAGTCCATTGGAACGAATATTAGCAAAAGCAGGAAGCTTGGTTTTCTTGATATAACCGCCAGCCGTGAGCATGACTAGATATTCATCTTCATTAAATTCGCTAATTGGCAATACAGAAGTAATTTTCTCATCGGCAGCAATGGGAAGTAACTGCACTACGGCTGTACCACGCGCCGCCCGACCCGATTCAGGAACTTCATACGCATTCACTCCATAAACTTTACCGCGATCAGTGAAGAAGAGTACTTTATCATGGCTACGACAGGCAAAGAAATGGGCGATTGCATCATCATTCTTCACATTGGCACTAGCCTTACCTCTAGTCGCCCGATTTTGCGCTGTAAAGGTATCGACAGGCATCCGCTTAATGTAGCCCTGCTCCGTCACCATCACAATCGTTTCGCGATTGGCTATTAAATCTGCAGTGTCAATATCACCTTCGTTGGGCAGAATCCTTGTACGGCGAGGAGTAGAAAACTCCGCTTTTACTGCTTCCAATTCTTCACGAGTAATTGTGAGAATACGATCGCGATTTTGAAGAATATCTTGTAAATCAGCAATCTTCGCGACTAACTGATTATGTTCTTCGTTGATTTTATCCGCATCCTGAGCAGTGAGTCGGCGCAATTGCATTGCCAAAATTGCATCGGCTTGTGCATCCGACAGTCCATAGTTATCAATCAAACCTGCCTTTGCCGCTGCACTGTCATCAGCTCCCCTTATTAGTGCAATCACCGCATCTAAATGATTTAAGGCAATCAGTAAGCCTTGCAAAAGATGATCGCGTTCCTGTGCTTTCTTCAATTCGTACTGCGTGCGGCGGGTAATTACTTCATATCGAAAGTCAAGAAATACTTGTAAAGCATGGCGCAATGTCAGTGTAATCGGTTCACCATCAACTAGGGCAAGCAGATTGCAGCTAAAGTTTGCCTGTAGAGGAGTCGATTTATAGAGATTATTTAATACAACCTTGGGATAGGCATCACGCTTGAGTTCAATTACTAAACGCATTCCATCGCGATCGCTTTCATCCCGAATATCGGAAATGCCATCAATTTTCTTCTCATTTACCATTTCCGCAATCTTTTCAATCAGTGATGCCTTATTGGTTTGGTAAGGCATTTCTGTGATAATAATCGCTTCCCGATCCTGTCTTCCTAAAGCAGAAATTGTCTCAAAATTGGCGACTGCCCGCATCGTGATCGATCCACGCCCTGTGGTGTAGGTCTCGCGAATACCATCACTACCTAATACTAAGGCTCCCGTTGGGAAGTCAGGACCAGGAATGTATTTCATCAAATCGCGATCGCTAAGGTTAGGATCGGCAATCAGCGCCACTAATCCATCCACCAACTCACCCAAGTTATGGGGTGGAATATTGGTCGCCATTCCCACTGCAATCCCTGCGGAACCATTGAGCAATAGTTGTGGAATCCTTGCTGGTAATACTAGCGGTTCCTGTTGTGAACCATCATAGTTATCGCCAAAATTAACCGTATCGCGCTCAATATCTTGAATTAGCCCCACCTGTGCAATACGGGTCAAGCGACATTCGGTATATCGCATTGCCGCAGGGGGATCGTTATCTACAGAACCAAAGTTGCCATGCCCATCGACCATGCGATCGCGCATCGAAAAATCCTGCGCCATCCGCACCAATGCCTCATACACAGCCGTATCACCGTGAGGATGATATTTACCGATGACATCCCCAACGACACGGGCGCATTTCCGAAAGGGGCGATCGGCGCTCAATCCCAGTTCGTGCATGGCGTAGAGAATGCGACGATGTACAGGTTTGAGTCCATCACGGGCATCGGGCAGGGCGCGACCAACGATCACGCTCATGGCATATTCCAAATACGATCGCGACATTTCGCCTCGCAGGTCTGTGGGAATAATCCGATCTTCTAAGATTTCAGTCATACGGCTAGTAAATTTCTCCTTGCATGGCTTAGTAATGCTTGCTTTGTGTGCGATCGGCAATTTTTACTAAGTGTCCTATTATTATAAGTCTTTGCGGGTTTGCAAGGGGAATTTAGAATGCTATTTAGACCACCAGTTTCTTAACTCATTGTTGTGTTTTTCCTCTTAGTACAGGAAAAAAAGTTGCAAAAGTAGGCAGGAAGGGGTTTTATAAAAGATAACCCTAAGTACAGGACAAAAAACTGGAAACGTGCTCTCAGTAAGGGTTTAATGGTGTGAGCCTAAAATATTTGCCTAGTAATGGTTTCGGGGTATTTTAATGTTGTATTTTTAAATTTTTTGTCTTGTACTTAGGCTCTTGCAGATAAAAATTGTCCCACCAAAGTTATCTAGCTTCGACTTCGCTCAGCCAAAGTTAGCTGAGCGAAGTCGAAGCCATAGGTACTTTAATTAATAGCAAGTCCCTTAGGGAAGTCAATGAATATGCTGTTACTAAGATCAAGAGCAATCAGTGATATAGAGCTTGGAGCTAAATGTAAAATAGACATAGCTCAAATCATGAAAAACCCCTATGCCCATACCCGTAGAACAGTTACTTACCCCTGAAATCCTCAAACCTGCCCGTTATTTGGGTAATGAGTTTGGTGCAGTACATAAACCTTGGGATGAGGCAATTGTGCGTTGGTCGCTGACCTATCCCGAAATTTACGAAGTAGGTGCATCCAACCTAGGGCATATTATCCTCTATAGCATTATTAATTCCAAAGATGGGCAACTATGCGATCGCGCCTATTTACCAGCACCTGACCTCTCTGCAAAACTCCGTGAGACTAAGACTGAACTATTTGCCGTTGAGTCCAAGCGATCGCTACGAGAATTTGATATTTTAGGTTTCAGTCTCAGCTATGAATTAGGCGCAACTAATGTTTTGGAAATGTTTGATCTTGCTCATATTCCGATGACATGGCGAGAACGCAGTGAGTTTAGTATTGAGGAATGTCCATTAATCTTTGCAGGGGGGCAGACAGCGACTTCTAATCCTGAGCCCTATGCCGATTTCTTCGATTTCTTTGCTCTTGGGGATGGGGAAGATCTCCTGCCAGAAATTGGTGAAGTGATCAAGGTGGCTAAGCTGTCGGGGAAAACCCGTCGAGAAACCTTGCTAGATTTGGCTAATGAAGTTGATGGAGTCTATGTTCCTGAATTCTATAACATGGATGCAAAAACAGGTGCAGTCACTCCCAATCGTAGCGATGTATCACCACGGATCTTGCGTCGTGTCGCTACCCCCATGCCTGAGCATAGTATTGGACTCGTTCCCTTAGTGGAAACTGTTCACGATCGCCTAACTATCGAAATTCGGCGCGGTTGTACGAGGGGTTGCCGTTTCTGCCAACCAGGGATGCTAACCCGTCCTGCCCGTGATGTTGATCCAGAGAAAGTTGTTGATACGATTGAGAAGGCAATCAGAGAAACTGGCTACAATGAGTTCTCTTTACTATCCCTCTCCTGTTCCGATTATCTCGCTCTGCCATCCGTAGGAGTCCAGATTAAGAATCGATTCAAAGATGAGCATGTCACCCTCTCGTTACCGAGCCAAAGAGTTGATCGCTTTGATGAGAATATTGCTCATATGCTCCGCAGTGGTGATGGTCGTCAGCAGGGGCTAACCTTTGCGCCAGAGGCAGGAACACAGCGTTTGCGGGATGTGATTAATAAGGGACTGACCGATGAGGAACTACTACAAGGCATTAAAACTGCCTATGTCGAAGGTTGGGATAAGGTCAAACTCTATTTCATGATTGGCTTGCCAACCGAAACTGATGGAGACGTGATTGGTATTGTCAAAACAGTGGAATGGTTGCAACAGGAATGTTCGCAAAAGGGAAGAAAGAAAATCTCCTTTAACCTAACTATTTCCAATTTCACTCCCAAGCCCCATACACCTTTTCAGTGGCATACAGTTTCCAGTGGTGAGTTTGTACGAAAGCAAGAATTATTGCGTAAGGAATTTAGGCGCTTGAGTGGAGTTAAGGTGAATTACACCGATATTCGCATCAGTGCAATGGAAGATTTTGTCGGACGCGGTGATCGCCGTTTGGGTAAAGTCCTCTATCGTGCATGGCAACTGGGTGCAGGCATGGACTCATGGTTTGAGAGTGCAGAAAAGGCTTTTGGGGCATGGACACAGGCGATCGCTGAGGCAGATCTGGTTTGGGATGCCCCATCACTCAAAATTCCCGCACCCTTACCTTGGGATCACATTGATACAGGCATCGATAAACAATGGTTGATCGAAGATTGGGAAAGAGCGATCGCTGCAAAGGTAATTCCCGATTGTTCCTTTGGTGGTTGCTCAGAATGTGGCGTTTGCGGTCCCGAATTTGGACATAACGAGGTAATTCCACCTCCAGAAATACCGCCAATTTCCCTAGAGAAACCACAAGTACCACCGAGAGTGCAACGCATTCGCCTAAAGTTTGGCAAGCTTGGCGATATGAGTTTGATTTCCCATCTAGATTTACAACGCTTCTTTCAACGGGCTGCGCGTCGGGCGGCGATTCCCATTGCTCATACCGAAGGCTTTAATCCATTACCACGGATCTCTATCGCCAAGGCTTTACCTCTCGGTCAAACTAGTAGCGCCGAGTTCGTTGATTTTGAACTAACAAGGGTGATGCCCCTTGAGGAATTCCAAGTGCGACTCAAAGCGCAACTAGATACAGATTTACCGATCTATGCGATCGAGGAGGTTGAGGTGCATTCACCATCCCTAGATTCACTTTTAGAAGTTGCAGAATACACCCTTACCTGCGCTTTTATCACATCTAAGGAACGCAATGCTGCGGACATTATGGATTTACTTGAAGGGGCAAGTTATTGTGTACTCGCAGCTACTTCCATTCAATTGTCGAAGGTGTCGAAATCGGGACGTAGTCAGATGTTGGAATTACGCGATCGCCTATTTACAATTAACGTCATCAATCCCGATCCCGAATTTCCTAAACTCCATTTCATGGGAAGTTGCAAACCTGACAGCAATCTCAAGCCCGAGTATGTAGTCTATATGCTCAATAAATATCTCTCTGAAGATGACGAGATTAAATTAGTCAAAGTTCATCGTGAATCAATGCGATAACTAAGCAGTTTAGTCTCAAACCATAAATGGGAAATGTTGTTTCACAACACTTCCCATTTATGGTTCTGCTAATTGTTTGGATTAGCAAAGAGTTAAGAATTGCTTAGCGATTCTTAACTCTTTGCTTAGGTAGTATATTCTGCATTAATCTTGACGTAATCATAGCTGAGGTCACAGCCCCAAGCCGTGCCACTGCCATCGCCATCGCCTACGCCGACATTGATGATCACAGTTTCATTTTTAAGGTATTCACTGGCAGCAGCACGATCATAATCCTGTGGAGTGCCATCCTGCATCATTACAAAATCACCAAGTTGAATATTCAACATATCTTGATTAAAGTTCACATCTGCCCGTCCTGCTGCTGCGGCGATTCTGCCCCAATTAGGGTCATTCCCAAAGACAGCAGACTTTACTAATGAAGAACCGACAATGGTTTTGGCAATTTTGCGAGCATCCTCTGTGCTAGATGCTCCTGAAACATTGACTTCGATCATACAGGTAGCGCCTTCACCATCACGGGCGATCGCCTTAGCCAAATTTTTACAAACCTCTTGCAGCATTGCCTGTAATTTAATTGCCGATGAGGAATTTTCATCATCAATAGTGACCCCTGACTGTCCATTGCTGAGAGCTAGCACCATGTCATTGGTACTGGTATCACCATCAACAGTTACTTGGTTAAAACTAGCATCAATTGAGCTTGATAACATCTTTTGCCAGAGCTTGGGTTCAACACCTGCATCACAGGTGACAAATCCAAGCATCGTTGCCATATTTGGGTGAATCATACCTGAACCTTTGCAGATGCCGCCGATTCTCACGGGCTTACCATCAATTACGGTTTCCAAGGCAATACTTTTGGGCACAGTATCTGTGGTCATGATCGCTTTCGATGCAGCTTCACCACCATCGGGAGAAATTAGCGTAGCAATTTTGGCAATGCCTGTCCGCATCTTGTCCATAAGCAGTTGCTTACCGATGACACCCGTTGATGCAACCAAAACCCCATCTTTTGTATTTAAAGCCTTTTGGACGAGTTCGGCACATTCCACAGCATTGCGCCAACCCTCTGCACCTGTACTGGCATTGGCTTGACCCGCATTGCAGAGAATGGCGCTGACCTTACCACCCTTGGCTAGGACTTCTCGGTTAAAGTCCACGCAGGCTGCACGAACACATGATTTGGTAAATACTCCTGCGGCGATCGCAGGTACATCGGAAGCAATCATAGTTAAGTCAGGTGCGCCCGATGGTTTTAGTCCTGCTGTGATACCTGCGGCTTTGTAGTCTTTGGCGGCAGTCACTCCGCCTGCAATTACTTGCCAATCTGCCATGATTCTTAAAATTCCCTCTGGATATTTTTGGATATTTTTGCTTTTTATCGGTTATACCAATTCGCAAAAGTGTAGTTGCACTTTTACGAATTAAAAAAAAACTTAGTTTTGTTTTTAACTGATGTTACGTGGAACAAATATCACCCTCACCCCCCTGCCCCCTCTCCCTTGATGGGAGAGGGGGAGCTAGACTAATTTCTTGTTCCCCTCTCCCATTAAGGGAGAGGGGCTAGGGGTGAGGGTCTTAGAAACTTCCACGTAACATCAGTTTTTAATTCAATAAATAGCGTAGCCATTTATTGATTTCGCATTGTGTGTCTTATAGATCAATTAAAGAGAATATACTCAGCTACATTAATCTAGTCATCAGTCTCAGAAGCCTTAGCAATCAATTCTAAATCCTTAACAAATTGACAAATTGTGTATCCAAGTTGATGAACAGAGATTAAGACTGAAAAATTTATGCCTCATTTCTACCAAAAAATGCTGTCAATACATCTAAGTAGCTAGACATAAGTAAACTAAAAACCGAGAGTTTTGTTCCGCCCGCTACGCGGGCGGAACAAAACTCTGGTTTGGGTTTTAATTAAGTTGAGCTACTTACGCTTCGACTACGCAACTGATCTGTAATCGCTTGTGGAACATGAACATCCATGTACAAATCGATCGCTATTTATATTAGTCCTTAAGATTTCATGCGAATGTAGAAAGGTAACTTAGTGGATTGAGTTATGTTTTCTTGAACTTGCAGCCATTCTTGTCTTATTTCTTGATCAATTTCTTCTTGATGATCTAAAAAAGTAGTAGCCCGTTGCTGCATGGGCTTCGGCTAGGTTTAAGTAAAGGTGTTGACGACAGATATCTTCGACTGACCAGCTATAGTCGATATAGTCCATCACAATTTGCACGACTCTAATGCGTGGTAAGCGTGGTAAATGTCCAGACTGATGCTCACTTCTTTCGATATGCGGATAACTGAGTGTCAGCGTAATGTTTTGGTTTCACCTAGCTAATTTGCCATATTCTAACAGTCTTGATCTTTGCTGCTAATAGCTAATAGCTTATCATTGGACTTAATTGAGAGTTACCTTGCACTAGTGCACCCTAACAAGAATTAAGTCGACTGTTCGGTTGAAATATGATCGCTTCTAAACCAATCAGTTAAATTTTGCGTTTTACTCAACTTCATATACAGATTCATATCGATCACTTATCAATTATTTATCTTTGCGATCGCCGAAAATTTCTCAGAACTCATCAACGATGCCGACAATTTTTACTTCCTTAAACTTGGCTAAAAATAGACAACTTTAACCAGCTCTTCGGTCAGGCATAACGCCCCCGTTCACCCGCAACTAGCAGCCTATCGATCTCAATGAAGAGACTCTGCACGGTCGGTGTGCAACGGGATTGTTTTGCAGCCATTGGTGCTCGTCTCCTCTTGGAATTCTTCATCAAGTTCTGCAAGCTTATCCAAAATACTGACAAACTTTTCGCCAAAGGGAGTTATACAGTATTCGACACGAGGTGGAATTTCTGGATAGGCATGACGTTGGAGAATCTTGTAGCAGGTTAGCTTTCTTAAACGTTCATTTAACACCTTTGTTGTTAGCCCCTCAACACTACGTTCCATTAACCCTGGTCGGCAAACCCCCTGCCTCACCAACTGAAGGACTGTAAATGACCATTTACAGCCTAGGATATCTTCAGCCATTTTGAGTGTTGGCGTTTGCTTAACAAAAGTATTTACATTTTCTTTCTCAATCATTTTCCCTAATCCGTACTGAAAAGTACCTACCCTACCAAATTGTAACTGCTTTCGCTACTTTCGTCGCTTTGATAGGGTGATTCTACAATCCAAAATAAGGAGCACAAACAATGAAATCAAAAGCAACCTTCTATCATGCTGGCTGTCCAGTCTGTATCAGTGCCGAGCAAAATATTGCTCATGCTCTCGATCCTAACCGCTTTGAATTAGACATTGTTCATTTAGGCGAACTCAAGGAAAAAATTGCAGAAGCAAAAGCACAAGGTGTTCAATCAGTTCCAGCTTTGGTATTAGATAACCATCCTTTCCACATCAACTTTGGCGCATCTCTAACAGATTTGGCTTAGATTACTCTCAGCTTTGCATCGGTTTCCCTTAATAGAGGGGAGCCGCATTTCTGAACATTGGCTATTAGAACTGCGGCACAACGGTTGAAATCATCGGCGGCAGGCTATCTTGATCCCTGCAACTGATGGTTTCAACTGTCTGCTGCATTTGAGTTGTTATCTGGTATTGAATGACATGGGAAGTAGCTTTGCAAGTACTTTAATGTGAATCGTTTTGTTTCTTCTACCAGTCGCTGCCGAAACGTTTGCTCTTGGCTGAGAGATAGCCATAATAATGTCCCGATCGCTTTTACCAGCACAAAGGCGATCGCTTCATAATCGGCTGGCTCCAAGCTGGCATCGCGTCTGGCTAAGGAACTTGCTAAATCCTGAATCAATTGGGCATCGGTTGCCTCATCGATTTCTGTCAATTCGCGTATCGTTCCCTGCACCTCCATGAAAATCGCATGGTATGTGGGATTTTTGGAAAAGAAGTGATCGGTGGTATCAATCAAATGATTTACATAATCCGCCAAAGAGAGGGCAGCTAATTCAGCTTCATCAACGACGGCTAACTCTTGATGTAGCTTTTCTGCATAACGGAGTGCCATGGCTTTTAGAATCGCGGCTTTGTCTGGGAAAAACTGGTAGAGCGACCCGATCGGAACTTCGGCATGAGTCGCGATCGCGTTGGTCGTCGTTGCGGCGTAACCCTGACTGGCAAACAGATGTTCTGCCACATCCAGAATTCGATTGACCCGTTCCTGACTGCGAGCCTGTTGTGGTTTGCGGCGCATTCCACCTGTGGCTGATAGGATTTCAGACATCGCGTTCTTCCTGACCTTTAAAAATAAATGAGTATTCCTCACGTTTTTCTTGACAAAACATGAGGAATACTCGTATTGTAGTAATATGAGCAATGCTCGCATTTTAACCTGATTAGCGCCAGAGATTCCTGTTATGTCCCAGAATTTGCTAATTCCAAAAGCTGACTCTGCCGATATACATTCCTGCTGTCTGCTGCAATATGTCTATCTTGGGTTTTGGTTTGAGCGCTACCAATGTTTCCCCTGGTTTGTATTGATGATCGCTCCACTCAAATTACTATTTGTATCTAGAGTGGAACAGTCTCATGAACAAGTTCGCTATTTCAACGCGATCGCTTAGATTGATTTTGTCAGTGTCTATGGAGTGCTCAATGACTTGCTCTGGTATCAGACTGTGAGCGAATTTGTTGTATTTGTCAATTTTTCAATGTTAAAGCCTTTTTAGAGTGATTTTCTATGCAACTACTCAATACGTTGACGGCTAATGCTTCTGCCAACGCTCCTGTACAAAAACAGAGGAAAAATCCAATTCTCAAAGGGTTGCAATCAGTTCTGTCAAAACTGCTGCTTGCTAAGTCATTCACCTCAATGCTGTTTGGCGACTATAGCCTAGAAACGGTTGGTGAGTTGACTTACGGATTATTAGGAACTCCCGCATACGAGCGGTTGGCTCAACATCTCAATCAAGAGCCGGCTTGCGCTGCCCTGATCCGCAATCGCTACATTCCCCCTGCCCATGACCTGGATGCTTTACTCAACCTTCCGCCCGATTCTCTGGGGTACATCTACGCCGACCAGATGAAGAAAACGGGATTTGATCCCAACCTCCATGCTAGCATGATCGCCAGTTCGGATGCCGAATACGTTGAGCTACGGCTGAGCCAGACCCATGATCTCTGGCATATCATCACCGGATTTGGCACATCCCTAGTCGATGAAATTGGCTTACAGGCATTCCTTTTGCGCCAATTCCCCTATCCACTGGCAACTATGTTGGTTGCGAATAGTTTAATCTTCACCACGTTGAAAGAGCCAGAAATGTTACCCCAGTTGCTGGCAGCGATCTCCCAGGGATTTCAAATGGGTAACGCGGCTAAATCCCTTTTTGCCCAGAAGTGGGAAGAGGGGTGGGAGAAACCTTTGACTCAATGGCAGGCGGAGTTAAATATTCCGCTTATCTACTGGAGATTAGACTAAGTTGATTAAGATAATCGAAAAAGAGCAGAACAAAGTACCCCAGAGAATGAAAAGGAGAACAGTTAGGGAGAGGAATCAAGGTTGTCTTTGTTGACCTTTTTTTGACAGGAAGCCCATTTTTTGATGATAGGAAATCTAGAAAAATGAGAGAGCTTGCATTGAGCAACTCAAAAATATTTCACAGATTGAATATTCTCGTCATCGCAGTCCCATCAATGCTTTGATTAATATCATTTGTGGGCTGATTGCTTATTGCCATCAACCCAAGAAGCCATCTTTACATATGGATTGGGTTTTATCCTCTGTTTCTTAACCTGAAATCACGTTAAAAATAAAAGCCTTGCCTAGCAAGACTTTTATTTTTAGGCTTTGAGAGAGGATTTGCTACGCAAATCACCTCTCAAAGCCCATCTAAAATTTGGTTGATCGCATAGCAAACGACCAAAGCTTCTAAATTTTAAGGTTACTTATACCTCATATACCTACCTGTAGCGCTTTTTAAATAATCCTGCACTTCACTTGACTGGGACGCACTGTAACTATAACAACATCTATCCATAACCTTGCCTTTATCGTCTACATGCCATACGATGACTTAGCATAATTAATGCTTATTAAAAAATTAATAAGTAGCTAGACATAAGTAAACTAAATACCGAGAGTTTTGTTCCGCCCGCATAGCGGGCGGAACAAAACTCTCAGTTTGGGTTTTAATTAAGTTGAGCTACTTAACCTATCAAGAAAGTTGGATTCAACTAATTATTTGGCAATTCGTTCAAGCTGTTTTAGAATTGCTAAACCCAACATCCAATCTGGAAAAGTAAAGCATGGAAGCTGAAAATAGTAAACAAGTTCCCAAGGAACCACTTTTCTTGACTAGAGTTGAAAACCTTGAGAAAGAGATTAATGATTTAAAAGCTCAAAATCAAAATCTCAAAGATCAGTTAAACTCCAAGATTCTTCAGGAACAGCAACTCGCCCTCGCTAACTATTCCCTACAAACAGAAATAATTGATCGCCAACAGACTGAGGCAGCTCTGAGATTACTTTTAGAGAAACTGACAAGTGAAAAAAATGATTTAGAACTAATTTTAGATACTACTACTGCCCATAGTGACACTATTGAAGCACTGCTTTATGAAAAAGTACTATCGCTTGTCCGTGAAGTAACGATTGACGGATTAACTCAAATTTCTAATCGGCGCAACTTCGATCAACACTTAGCGACTGAATGGCAACGTCTAGCTAGAGAAGGCTCACCACTTTCTTTACTATTATGTGATGTGGATTTTTTTAAACGCTTTAATGATCGCTATGGGCATCCTGCTGGAGATACATGTTTAAAGTCGGTAGCAAAGGCGATCAAAACTTGTATCCGTCGTCCCGCCGATTTAGCAGCCCGTTATGGCGGTGAGGAATTTGCGGTAATTTTGCCGAGTACACAAAAAGAGGGAGCACTATATATCGCCAAAAAAATTTGTCAAACTGTCAATGCTCTCCAAATTCCTCATGAAGCCTCCTATGTAAGCAATTATGTTTCATTGAGTATTGGGGCATCTACAATATTCCCTGAGCGAAAAATCGATCCCAAGATTCTCATTGAAGCCGCCGATAAGGGTTTATATTTAGCAAAAAATCAAGGACGTGATCGTGCAATATTTAGTAATAATCCTTAACGTAAGTTCGACAAATTTTGACAGTTGTAATTATTGTAAAACATGTATTTCAAGGAATCCAATTTGAGAATTAAGAATTAAAGTACATTTAGAAAAATACAAAAACATTTTCTGAAGTGCGGCAAAGCCGCACTTCAGAAAAATACTCCTAACCACCAACATTAAGAGTTGCTTTTGCTGGATCGTAAGGTTCTAGTTCAACTTTAACTGGTTTTACATGCCAGATATCATCGCAGTATTCCTTAATGGTACGATCAGAAGAGAACTTACCAGAACGAGCAACATTGAGAATACTCATAGTTGTCCAACCCTCAAGATCCTTATAGGCTTCAGCCACACGAGCCTGACAATCTACATAGGCTTGATAATCCGCCAGTAGCATATAATCGTCACGGTAGAGTAAAGCATCGACAAGAGGCTTAAACAAATCCTTTCTGCTTGGGGAGAAATATCCCATTGCTAAGCGATCAAGCACATGACGCAATTCTTCATTCTTCTCGTAGTAAGAATAAGGATTATAACCTTCAGTCTTTATTTGCTCAACCTCTACGGCAGTAAGACCAAAGAGGAAGAAATTATCTTCGCCAACTTCTTCACGAATCTCGATATTCGCTCCATCTAATGTACCAATGGTCAAGGCTCCATTCATAGTAAATTTCATGTTGCCTGTACCAGAAGCTTCCTTACCTGCGGTAGAGATTTGTTCTGATAGATCCGCTGCAGGATAAATTAATTGTCCAAGGGAAGCACTGAAGTTCGCTAAGAAGACAACCTTAATCCGTCCATGCACATCAGGGTCACGATTAACAACATCTGCAACCGCATTAATTGCTTTGATAATCAACTTCGCCATAAAGTACCCAGGAGCCGCCTTACCACCAAAAATGAAGGTGCGAGGAGTCATCTGAATACTAGGATTTTGCTTAATGCGAAGGTACAGAGCGATGATATGCAATAGGTCAAGATGTTGACGCTTGTATTCATGAATCCGCTTCACTTGAATATCAAAGATAGAATTGACATCCACTTCCACGCAATTGTGCGCCATGATGTAATCAGCAAGCTTTTGCTTATTAGCTTGTTTGATCTGTCTCCAGCGATCGCGAAAATCTTTGTCATCCACAAAAGTTTCGAGTTTACGCAGTTCATCAAGATGCTTGAGCCACGTATCACCAATTTTTTCAGTAATCAATCCTGATAAAGCAGGGTTGGCTAGTAAGACCCAACGGCGAGGGGTAACACCATTAGTTTTGTTATTAAATTTTTCTGGCCAGAGTTTATAGAAATCTCTTAAAACATCCTGCTTAAGTAGTTCTGTGTGCAAGGCCGCGACCCCATTAACAGCATGACTACCAACAGTCGCCAAGTTTGCCATGCGTACTTGTTTGCCATTACCCTCTTCGATGATAGAGAGACGAGACAATAATTCTTCATCATCTGGATACCAAGTTTGGACATCCTGCAAGAAGCGATGATTGATCTCGTAAATGATTTCCAAATGACGAGGCAATAAGCTCTCAAACAGAGGTACTCCCCACTTTTCCAAGGCTTCAGGCATGAGTGTGTGGTTAGTATAAGCAAAAGTGCTTTGGGTAATGCGCCATGCTTCATCCCAATACAGACCATGCTCATCAACCAACAGGCGCATCATTTCCGCAATGCTAATCGCGGGATGCGTGTCATTTAGCTGAATCGCTGCATGTTCAGGTAAGTTGTCAAGACGATTATACTTTTTGAGATGACGACGAATAATGTCTTGTAATGAGCAGGAAACAAAGAAAAATTGCTGTTCTAGACGCAACTGGCGACCTTGAGGGGTATTGTCGTTGGGATAGAGAACCTTGGAAATGGTTTCTGATTTGATCTTGGTTGCTACAGCACCATCATAGTCGCCAGAGTTAAAAGCTTGGAAGTTAAAATCTTCGCCTGCTTCTGCTTTCCATAGACGCAAAGTATTTACGGTATTGGTTTGATATCCAGGGACAGGAGTATCATGGGGAATGCCTTCAACGGTAAAGCTAGGAATCCAACGGGTATGCGGAAGACCGCGATCATCATTATAAATTTCTGTATGTCCACCAAATTTGACCTGAACCGTGGATTCATAGCGGACGACTTCCCAAGGATTGCCACAACGGAGCCATTTGTCAGGAATCTCCACCTGCCAGCCATGTTGAATCGATTGGTTGAAAATGCCAAATTCATAGCGGATGCCATAGCCCATGGCTGGGACTTCTAGGGTAGCTAGAGAATCAAGAAAACATGCGGCTAAACGTCCTAGACCACCATTTCCTAGACCAGGATCGGGTTCTTGCTCTAAGATTTCGTTTAAGTCTAGTCCCGACTCTCGCACAGCTTGCTCGATTGATTCATAGAGGTCAAGGTTAATCAAGCTATTACCGAGATGTCGTCCCATCAAAAATTCGGCAGAAAGGTAATAAACTGTCTTGATGTCTTGCTCATGATATACCTTGAGGGTTTGAAGCCAACGTTGCAACAGGCGATCGCGTGTGGTGTACGATAGCGCCATGTAATAATCGGTAAAATTTGCCAGAAGTGCTAGTTTGCCTTGTATGTAGAAAAGATTATCGGCAAATGCTCGCTTCAGGGTTTCAATACTTAAACCTGTGCGATCATCTTCTACCGTAATATTGCTGATTTGATTAGCAACATTTGTTTGCATAGAATTATTCCTGAATGGTTATTTGTCTTATTGCCGTTCTGCTGACCCTAAGGCGGAGGGCAAGGCTACTTTCCTATCGAAGCATAAACTTTGAGGTGTTGAACATTTATTAACTGATAATTTATGTTTAGAAGGAATAATATTTATGGTTTCATGACATCAGCTTAAATTCTTATGAAAAAAAGACTTGTTAGGATTTTAAATTAGCAAGGCATAACTGAAAAATAGATTTAAAATCTACGGCTCTTGCTACACATGCACCACAGGTTTTGGTGTTTTGAGATATAACTTTTAGGCTATAACTAAAGATGATTTACGACGCATCATGCCGTAAATCATCTTTGTTATGGTCGTTATGGTAGAGTTTCTAATTCTGAAGGAAGAAGGCACAAAGCCTTAATTATCCTTACGATACCAGCCCTTTCCTTTTTTGGGCTACTAATAACAGGAGCTTAACTACTCAGCAGGTTCAAATTTATATAGCGATTATCAATCTGCTTGTGTCATTAATTATGGTTATCAACTAACTTAAATTTTACTGAGAGTTAGCCAATAAACAAACTCAGCCTTTTAGTTTTCTTTGGAGAATATGCGTATGCGACTTTCACCTATATGGTTGCTTTCCTTAATATTGACAATCATTTCTTTGAATTTCGCTAAACCTGCGCGATCACAAACTTCTGAGCCATATATACAGACTCCTAAACCACCAACATCACGTCCAAGTAGTGGCTTCGACCCATCACGAATTTTAGATCTGATCAATTTATTAGCTCGTCCCAGTAGCTCAACACCGAACGAGCAAGTAGACTTATCGCCCGACATTGCCGAGATTCGCGGACAAATCAGTCGGTTGTACTTTCTCCTAGCGAGACAATACTCCGTCCAAAATCAAATACCTGAATCCTGTAATGCCCTTGAAAATGCTTACATTACAGAATTAGAAGCCTATTTACGCAAGAGACTGCGATCGCGTCAACCTTCCAGTAATGACTGCTATACCTCTGAGGTAAAAAGGATCTCACAGCTAACAGGCAGTCCAACAGCTCTAATTTACGCTACGACCTCTAAGGGTGGTTTAGAAATAATTGCAGTCACGCCACCGAAGACAACTAAACCTGCTGGGATATTCCCTCGAACTCGTGTTGCTACCAAATCATTAGAGGAAAAGCTAGGTATCCCCTCCAATGTTCTCTCAGATGATGTTCTGACTCAGAACAGCCGAACAGAGTCATACCCCGTTCGCAAAGTTGAACACAACGCTACTACGGAACAAGTTGATCAAGTCATCCTTGACTTTCGCAATAATTTACAAGACTACCAATCCTTCGACTTTTTGCCCCAATCACAGCAGCTTTATAATTGGGTAATTCGTCCCATTGAACCTGAGCTAGAGAAATCTCAGATTAAGACTATCGTATTCGTGATGAATGGGAATTTGCGTGTAGTTCCGCCTGCAGCTTTTCATGATGGACAACGTTACCTAATTGAGAAATATGCGGTGACATCGATTCCTTCATGGCAACTTACCGAGATTAACCGCCCTGATCGCACATTGACTCCTCAAATCCTAGCTATGGGACTTTCGGAATCCGTGGAAGGATTACCTGCTTTGCCAGCAGCTAAGTTAGAAGTGGAAGTAATCGCTTCTAAAGTATTAGTTGGAAAGAATTACCTAAATCGTGATTTTACGAAAGACAATTTGCGCTCACAAATCAGCAATCAAAAATTTGGGATAATTCACTTAGCAACCCATGCAAAATTTCTCCAAGAATCGCCTGCAAAATCCTTCATTCAATTTTGGGGTGATCAATTACAAATGAGTCAAATCTCCAATATGAATCTGACAACTGATTTACTAACCCTAAGTGCTTGCGAAACTGCCGTTGGTCAACATCTGGGTTTAGCAGGTTTAGCTGTAGATTCAGGTGCGACAAGTGTCTTGGCTTCACTATGGGCGGTGAGTGACGCAGGGACTGCTCCTTTTATGGTTCGTTTTTATAGTGGCTTGCCATCTGCACCGAGTAAAGCGATTGCTCTTCAAGAGGCACAGTTAGCCTTTTTGAATGGAGAAGTTAAAATCAATAACAACCACATTCAAGGAATTAAAGGGTTTCCCAATATTCCATTTCCAATTAATGCCAGAGGAATCGATTTAAAACATCCCTACTTTTGGTCGTCATTCACTCTAGTTGGCAACTGGTTATAGCCTATAGTAAGTAGCCAGACATGAGTAAACTAAAACCCTCGGTTTGGGTCTTAATTAAGTTGAGCTACTTATTAGACACTTCCACTTGTTATTTTTACTACTTAATCAATCAATGAACTGTGTGGTATTTGCTCCGAAGAGAGAAAGTGATCGCTTATCCAAAAATTTCCGCAGGATCGGCAGACTGGACTTTGCGTAATGATATTGCTCCTGAAATCACACACATAATCATCGTTAAGATCATTACAGGAATTGCCTTGTCCCAAATATATAAGGGCAGTAAAGTGGCATTTCTTGTAAGATTATACAAACCAAAGGAGATTCCAAGCCCAGGGAGAAATCCGAGTATTGATAATACAAAAGCTTCCTGAATGACTACCTGTGCCAAGTAAAAATTGTTATAGCCCATTGCCTTAAGAGTGGCATATTCCGCAAGGTGATCGGATACATCAGTATATAAAATCTGATAGACAATCACGATGCCAACAATAAAGCCCATGACTGTACCCAGAGTAAAGATAAAACCGATCGCTGTGCTTTTTTGCCAATATCCTTTTTCAAACTCAATGTAACCTTGAACAGTCAAGATCCTAGTATCGTCAATTGCCGCATCTTGAGATTCTTTGAGATCCTCAATTGTTAAATCTGACTTAGCAATCAGCACCTTATTTTTATCTTCTTCACGAATGAGATTGCCATCTGTACCAATACTCTCTTTGTATAGTATTTTGATTCTTTTGCCATCAGGTGATAATTTTTCGCGAGGTAAGACCACTATTTCCGCAGGTTGAGTAAGGATATAGTCTAGCATTGCCTCATAGGGGGATGCATTTGGTTTTAAGTTAATTAAGCCAACATTAATTAATCCTGAGCGACGATTGTCAAAGATTCGCAAAAAATTAGTATCACTAGTAATGATTGCTCCATCGGCAGCAAAGGATGCACCAAGTTCAAACAAACCACCGATCATGAGTTTCCGATTAGCAACTTCGCGAGTCACTATATTTTGGCAAGTAAAAGCTGAGTTACTAAAGGTTGATTTGAGAGCTAGGGAGCCACATTCACTAACAATCGGACCAAACTCATTACGTGAGGCGCGATCAAAGAGAACTACATCTTCAGTTTTGACACGATTAATATTGAACTCCGCTCCTGGCATTTTAAAAACTTTGGCATCAGGATTGGCTCCCAATATTAAGATATTGCGCGTTTGTCCCGCAGGATCTTCTTTAATTTTCCAAGCGGCAAGCCCGATATACAGAGGATTGACTGATTCAACTTGCTTCATCCCCAAGGCTTGATAAAGGCGACGTTGGGAAAAGTTTCGCATTCCCACAAGGTTAGTTGATTGGGGACTGATAATGACCAAATCCCCAACAAGATTGCTCTGGAGACGGATCGCACTGGTAAAGAGGGCATCGCGGAAACCAAGTTGTAAAAACATTAAAACCACCGCAAAGGTAATCCCTGCGATCGCTACCAACAAACGGCTTTTTTCATAGGTAAGCTGTAACCAAGCAAGAGGAACGGCAAAAATCATAGATTAAACTTCAATTTTGACTCTGACTTGTAAATTCGTAAGCCCTGAAACTTTTTGGCTATTATCAAGCTTAATTTTGACTTCGATAATCCGTGCATCAGTTTTCGCAGCAGGATCGGTTCCTAGGACATCATTTTTCGCAATTCGCAAACCAATTTGATCGACTTTGCCTGTAATTTCTCCTTCAAAGACTTCACTCTGGATAATTGCCTTCTGCCCAACTTTAATCTTGCCAATGTCAGTCTCATAGATTTCGGCAACTACATACATCTGTTGAGTATTGCCAATTTCCACAACTCCATTGTTTTGACTGACAGTTTCTCCAATTTTAGAATTGACTTTGAGAATCTGACCATCAATAGGAGCACGAACTTGCGATAAGTCTAAATCAATTTCGGCTTTCTTGACATTCACGATCGCAGTTTGTAACTGAGCCTCAGCAAATTGGACATCAGTTGGGCGGACTTCTCTAACACTGTTTAATAAGCCTTGGGATTGTCTTAATTGAAATTGTGCTTGCTGAATTTGTTGTTCTGCTTGGATAAACTGTCCTTGCAAAGTTTCGACCTTGAGGCGATAGGTATCAAGAACTGTTTGGGAAATCGCTCCTTCTTTATAAACCTGTAGAAAACGATTATAGTCTTTACCTGCAATTTCTAACTCAGCGCGAATTCTGGCGGCATTAGCCTCAATAGATTTGATATTGGCAGCAGCAGACATGACATTACCCTCCTGGGCAATGATTTCACCACTTTTTGCACCAGCCTTAACTTTAGCAAGATTTCTTTCACTCTCCTGAGCTTGACTTTGGGCTTGAAGCAGAGCTGCAACTGAGCGATCATAACTGTCTAAGACGGCAATTACCTGCCCCTGCTTGACGATATCTCCTTCTTTGACCATTAACTTCACAATCCGAGATGTGCCAAGCGTAGAAGGAGAGGCAACTTTAATTACCTCTCCTTGTGGTTCTAAACGCCCTAGTGCACTAATGGCTTTGGGTTGATCTTTATTACTAGTGACATTATTTGTTGGCGCAGATGTATTTTGCTGTGGGTTAGAGCGTCCAAAGACGAGCCAAATACTCACGCCCAGTGCAGCAAGGGCTAAAGCGATCGCGGGAATCAAAAATTTATTTGATCGCTTGGTTACTAAGGCATTTTTCATGTTATTAGGTTGAGAATTTTGGGGAGATGTTGTTTTCTCAGATCCGATTTCTAAGGATGATTCTGACTGTTTTCCTGATTGTTCTTCTACCTGCATATACTCTCCACCGTCATTACTAAAACCTAATCAAAAAACTTGCCAATAGTCTACCAAGATATAACAACTTGTTTGTGCATTAGAAACCCTACAATGAGGCTATATGCTGTAGCAGATTTTTTTCTCACTTTGGGTGGCGAAACAACTCTATAAAATTTGATCAAAATAGGACTTACGCAAACCGAACGAATTTATTAGGCTTGAGGTAGATGTGGTGCGGGCGAAGCCCGCACCACATCTACCCAATGCGTAAGTCCTACAAAAATGAAGATATAGTAATCCTAAATCAGATGTGAAATTATTTTTACAACTGCTTTGGCGTTGCAGTGCTAATTATGTTACGGCTGAACGATGAGAATCTTCGCCTGTCCCTACCACAATAAAACCTTAGTAGTGTTTTCACTACCATCAATTTCTATTGAGGCAGCGCCATAATATCTATGTTGTTACCTTGCCTGTAGAGTTTGATGCTTCTGGTCGTGCACTAAAACTAATTAATGAACTGGGCATACTCCAAGGCAATGAAAATATCGGTGCTCGGAAGGTACTAAATGCAGCCGCTTGGACATATGTAGCTACCGCTATTTATGCTGCTCTACAACTCGTGCAACTACTCTTAATTCGAGGCGATCGTTAATTCCTACATTTATCAAGTGGATACAGGTGAAATGCCAAAATGAGGGAAAGTTATATTTAGCGATCAATTGAGTTAACTAGAGCATAGCTATACACTGGTACTCAGATAATTGTGCTGTCCTGTAGGCAGGCAGCACAATTATCTGAATTTTAATTTACTTATGCTTTAGGACTTACGCAAACCGAACGAATTTATTACGCATTGGGTAGATGTGGTGCGGGCGAAGCCCGCACCACATCTACCCAATGCGTAAGTCCTGTACTTAACTGATGTTACGAAGATAAATTTGGTTGGACTTGGAAAGTAAGCAAGAGGTACCCAATCAGACTTTTCAGACTTTATAGTTGAATCAAATTCTTACTTCTCATACTTTTCAAATAGACTCTAAGGAACCTCTCGTTACACCAAGTTGATTTTTTAACTGTAACTCCTTCCAAAGATTAGAACCAGAAATTTTGCCATCTAAAAGTTGTTGATAACGATTGATCGTTTCTAATATCTGTGACGGTGACTCATTGACAAACTCTAGACGAAAATGGCGCACACCGACTTCCTTAAAGCGTTGCACAAATTCTGCTCCAGTCTGAGCAGTGCCGTTAAATAATGTATTCCGACAACCTGCGTCAGCTAATAAGACATGTTCAGCTCCTGTGCGATCGCGTAATTTCACATCATACTTGTCACAGGGACGACCGCAATTAGTGTAATCAGTGCCTTTAGACAGAAACGCACAGAATACGCAATGCTCCATATGGAACATCGGCATATGTTGATGAATCGTGATTTCAAACCATTGGGCAGGGCATTTTTTGAGTAGAGATTCCAATTGGTGGATGCTGAGATCGTAGGAAGCAGTGAGTCTTTCTATTTGGAAAGATTGCTTGAAATAGTTGGCGGTTAAAGGATTGGCAATATTAAAGGAGAAGTCGGCAATGATTCTTTCTTCGGAAAAAAATTCTAAATGGTCATAATTGCGAATGAGATAACCATCGGCATTACTAGACCGCACTTGCTTAAGAATATAGTTCTCATTGGGCTTAGTAATGCGTGGTGGTGCAACCCAAATGCTTGGCTTATGAGCAGATTGCCTCGTCATTTCCACAGCATTTCGATAGAATGTGGGATCTTCAAATTCACAATAGATAATCGAAATATCGTTAGTGAGAACTGCTTTTAATTGTTCTAAATTTCTTACTAAGACAATAATTTGGGGCGCAATATCAGGAGTAGATTCAGGCTTAGGCAATAGATCGGTATAGGAATGGGAATTTATTTGCCAACGTTTAGGACTGCCGCTAAACTTATCTATCTGCTCGACTAGTTCGCGGCGTATGCGATTTAGTTCACTCACTGGCAACATCGCATCACCTTGCAAATGATTATGCAGCTTTCTCAAACATAAAGGCGTATTGCCTAATCTTCCCAACTGTTCCGTTAACCTTTCCGTTGTTAAGGGTTTATTATTTGCCATCTCTAAAGGCATTGCTGAATCTACTTGAGCAACATTACCCTGACCGTCACGGGCGATCGCTGTCAAAGTCTGTCCGACTTCGCCATGAATTTCTATCTCAATAGGGCGTTGAAAGAGAATCCTGTTGCTGGTATAGGTTTGGCGCAATTGTTTATCCAATTCAGGATCGCTAGTTTTCCAAAGGTGATCGCCGACGCGCACCCGCCGTAAATCCATATCGCGCCGCCCAAAGGTGACAATTGTATCCTTGCCCTGAGATTCCACTGCATAAACACGCCCACCTTCTTCGTGATCGCTTGATTTACCCGCATCAAAAACCACACCATCTCCTGCTTTTAGTGGTGCTTGCAATCGCAACACCACTTGTTTATCACGCCCATCCCGAATCTGGATGATTTTGCCCAAATACACGCCGCGCTTTTTACCAAATCGGGCATGGACAAGGGATTGATTGTCGATACCATTCAGCCAACCTGTGTATAGACCTCGCGAAAATGCCATTTCCAATTGGTAGCGATCGCTTACACTCACCTGATGCTCTAAACCCTGCACCACATGATCAATGGCTTGACGATATACCTGCGTCACACTTGCCACATATTCAGGATGCTTCAAACGTCCCTCAATTTTGAGGGATACCACTCCCGCCTCGATCAAATCTGGCAAAACATCTAACCCTGCTAAATCTTGTGGGCTAAGTAAATAGCGGCGATCGCCCAAATCCACTGGCTGACCATCGACAATCATCTCGTAGGGCATTCGACAGGCTTGGGCGCATTCCCCTCGATTTGCCGATCGCCCACCAAGGGATTCACTTGTCAAACATTGTCCTGAATAGGCAACACACAAAGCCCCATGTACAAACACTTCTAATGGCATGCCTATCTGGCGATCGCCGATTTGTTTTTGAATTTTCTTAATTTCGGCGATCGAGCATTCTCGCGCCAAAACCACCAGATCACAGCCCAAAGACTTGGCAAACTCCACCCCTGCAACACTAGTAACCGTCATCTGGGTTGAGCCATGAATGGGAAAGTCGGGCGACAAATGGCGAATTAAGCGACATAAGCCCACATCCTGCACGATCGCCGCATCTACTCCCGCCGCAATAATTGATCGCAAATAGGATTCTACTGAGCCTAATTCTGGTGTAAAAATTAAAGTATTCAATGTCACATAACCCTTCACGCCTCGACGGTGGAGAAACGCCATCAACTCAGTTAAATCTGATTCTATAAAGTTATGCGCCCGCATCCGCGCATTAAACTTTTCCAAGCCAAAATAAATAGCATCCGCCCCATTTTCCACTGCTGCCTTTGCACATTCCCAATTCCCCGCAGGGGCAAGGAGTTCAGGAGCTTTGATAGTAGAGGGAATCAAGGTTTCAACCTCTAATGTCTTTTTATGATTAACAGTCATAGCAATGATATGGACAGATATTCTATTCTAAGATAGTCTAAGGCTTATTTCGCAAATCGTAATATGGATTGCGCCAATTCTCAGATTGAAACTAGAGATTTTATTTATAAATCCATATCATTTATGAGAGCGTAGATTGAATTAACATACAAACGAATTAATTTAGGTAGTCATCCAATGTAATTGTGTTGCGGGCGCTTCGCGCCCACAACACAATTACTAAAAAAATTACTTTGCAGTACGAACTTAATTTAAGATTACTATCCTAAAATTACAAACTTCAAAATTGCAAAAGAATTTGACTATTAAAAAGTAGTGAATTTGAATAACCACAAACTGATAAAATCTCTTAACTATTACACTCATAATGCTAAGTAGCTCAACTTAATTAAAACCCAAACCGAGAGTTTTGTTCCGCCCGCTATGCGGGCGGAACAAAACTCTCGGTTTTTAGTTTACTTATGTCTAGCTACTTATCTTCGATTCTCAGGATTTAAACAAGGTAGTTCCAGAGTTTTATATAGAGCGCAGCACTTCCTTAGCTAAAACTTGACGTTAAATACTAGAAGACTTTGAGTGATTCGATTTCCATTTTAGATAATCTTCTACTGTTGGGAAATATTGGATCACGCCATCTAAGCCTTCAGGTCTGCCCTTAAGATAACCTTCTAAATATGCAGAATCATCCTTACGTGGCAAAATCCCTCCGTCGCGATCGCGTTGTCCTTCTTGATAACGAGCTTCTCTGATATTGCCGAACATAATAATCACCCGTCCCCTTTTCACGCATTGAAAAGCTTTTTAGATTTGTCTCTATTGTATCCAGTATAACAAAAACTAACAAACAGTCTTGATTGTGGACACCATAACTAAAAGTTATTGTAAAAGGATTGTGCATCAGCCTAAATCATGCCTAAATCATGATGCTTAGACAATGTTAATGGTATTCAAAAATCTCGATCCGATTGCTAGCAGGGTCACGCAGATAAAAGCGATCGCAATTTGCTAATGGTTGGCGATCGGGAATAATCTCAACATTCAGACTTTGTAAATGCTGACGAAAAGCTTCCAAATCATCTACTTCAAAAGCAATATGTCGTCTACTGGGGATGTTAGGAATTTCTGGTTCCGTCGCGATATGAACTTGGATATTCCCCAGTTGATACCATGCACCCACAGCCTGTAGTGATGCAGGTTTGGGGATTTCCGATAATCCTAGCGCCTGACCATAGAAAAAGAGCATATCGGCTTCTAATTCAGGTGTGGAAGTAATTTGAATATGGTCTATCGCCTTAAGCCACATATTTTTTCTCCTAATTGATTGAAATCATAAAGTGTGATTAAGTGGGCGTGAGCATCACGCCCACTTAATCACACTTTTGAAGCTTGGACTTCTGATGTTTCCAAATCTGGTTCGCGATAATCTTCTAATGCACCGAGATTTTTGAGACTGGGGAATAGCCAGAGAGTAGCAAATACTACGGCGATCGTACCAATGCCACCACCAACGACAGCGATAATCGGACCAAAAACTGCTGCTGCTAAACCTGACTCAAAGCCGCCTAGCTCATTGGATGCGCTGATAAATACGCTATTGACCGCCGCAACCCGACCACGCAAATTTTCGGGGGTGCGAATTTGGACGAGGGTATGGCGAATGACAACGCTAATCATGTCGAGCGCTCCGCTAAAGACTAGCATCAACAGTGAGAGCCAGAACCATCGGGATAGCCCAAAGATAATCGTGACTATACCGAACCCAACGACTGACCAGAGCATCGCTAAGCCTGCACGACGGAACGGTGGCAAGTGAGCGATGATTACAGCCATCGTTAAGGCTCCAATTGATGGTGCAGCTTGGAGAAAGCCGAGTTCTAAGGGACCAACTTGGAGAATGTCCTTCGCAAAAATTGGTAAGAGGGCAGTTGCGCCGCCGAGGAGCACTGCAAAAAGATCAAGGGAAATTGAAGCGAGGATAAGCTGATTATACCAAACAAATTTGAAACCTGCGGATAGAGACTTGATCGATATTGGTTCCGAAGAGTAGGTGACTGGGCGTTTGGGAATGACTACCACAGCGATAAAACAAGATAGTGCCGCCAATGCCGAAAATAGATATACTCCCGTAGCGTTACCAAGAATCGCGATCACTAATCCTCCTAAAGCAGGCCCTGCCACAGCCGCGATTTGGAAACTGCTACTGTTCCAAGTGGCGGCATTGGTAAACATATTGATGGGGATTAACTGCCAGACAAAGGCATCACTGGCGGGTTTTAGGAAAGCGCGACCAATGCCAATCAAGGCAAGAATTACATAGATCCATGCGATCGCCCCTTTGCCATAGGAAATAGTGGCAAGTCCGAGGGAGCAGATAATGAGCAGGAAAATCGCGAATAGGATTGTCTTTTTGCGATCATGGCGATCGGCGACATGTCCTGCTAATAACGTTAATAGGATCATCGGTGTGACTTGTGCCAAGCCTACACCTCCCAAGGCTAAAGCAGAACCAGTGCGATCGTAAATCTCCCAACCAAGGGCTACGGTTTGCATTTGGAAGGAGGTAAAAATGAGAATTCTGCCGATCGCAAAGAGGCGAAAATCACGAATTCTGAGTGCCGCAAAAGGATCAGGGCGATCGGAGAGTTGGTTGATTTTAGGTGAAGTTTGCGAAGATTCTTGATTGGGGCTTTGCGGAAGAGAACTCATGGTAATGCGTAAAGAAAAAGCTTCACGGAGTAGATTTGGATTCAAAAACTTGGTAGAGAAGTGCTAAACTGTCATCAATTTTGGCGATCTGTTCTTCACTCAAGGAGTCCAGCAGATCAGCTATATAGGCACGGGTTAAATCTCTGGCAGCATCAAGGTGTGCTTTACCGTCGGGGGTCAATTTTAGAGAAACACGACGACGTTCCGATGGATGGTCACAGCGATGGACAAAGTTTCGTTGGACAAGGCGTTCCGTATTCGCTGAGGCAGTGGCACAGGTTACGCCCAAATGTTCCGAAAGTTCGACGAGAGATGCACCGGGGTTACGATCTAAAAAAGCTAGAGTCCGAAACTGGGGAACCGATAGTTCAGTTGCCTTGCGATCGCGCATATCGGCTCGAATAAATCGCATGACTAAAGGAATTGTTTCCATTACTTTTGCCGCACATTGTTTGGATAATGTGGAGTCCAAAACTGGAGTAATGGATTCTGAAGCTGTTTGGCGAACTGACTTTTTCGATCCCATAGGATGGTTAACTCTTAGCTGATATTGATTGTTACAGGGCAAAAGAGTATCCCTTCGGGATACTCTTTGACATTTTATCCCGTTACATTCCAATCTGACGATATAGGCGACCACCAATAAAGGTGAGGGCAATCAGGACTAACACCAAAACTACTGTGTCAAAGCCATAGCCATAGATACTAGTACCATTTAGGAGCATCACTCCCCGCAGGGCATCAACCTCGATCGAAAAAATTGAAAAACAAGCTGCACCCAGCATCACGATTAGTAAAACACCTAACATGGCGATCGCACTAAAGTTAAGCTGTACTCCTAGAACAAAGGACAGGAAATAAACCACCAATACCTGTGATAAACAGCGCACACCCGATGCAACCCCTTCTTGTCGCTAAATTAGCCCAATCGTTGAGCCGTCCGTCGATTTCTAGATGTTTCACGATAATTACCTCCTCCTGTTGTCAATTGATCGCCTGTATAATGGATAAATACATCATCCAATGTTGCCTTTTCACCATTGAGAGAAGCTTTGAGTTCGCTTCCTTAACTTAATCAAGTTTATGCAAATGAAAGAAAAAATTCAGTAAAATTTTTAGAAATGATGGTGATTAAATAGTTAGATACCCTAATAATTTTAACTAATTATTAGGGTATCTAATATTTTGATATATGACAACCCCCATCGGGTTATTTTTGCGAAGGGCTTGATTTTATGGTTTGCCTGCAGCTAATTACCAAACGAATCCTGTCAGCATATCATCCACCTGAGTAATTGCTATATTCAACTAAAGCGGACTCAATAACGCCTGTAATCAACCCATTTTAAGGAGTTTAAGCTTTCATCCCGTAATTTATTACAGGGATATTGCGTAAGTCCTATGGACTTTAAATAATCGCGAAGCCCTTGTTAATAGTTTTACTAAGCAACTCTATTAACAAGGTAACAAGTAACAAGGTAACAAGGGCTTTGAGTATGAATTAATTGTTAAATTGCTTTATATAGGTAGAATCAAGCGATAGGACTGCGCTTTAATCAGAATAGAGATTCCCAAATAAATTAAGATTAGAGGACAGATTTTGCTGCCATAACGGGCAACCAAAACAGAAATTCCAGGGAAACGAGTTAGGCTATAGGAACAGAGACACCAGAAACCAACAGTCAAGTAGCACATGCCCAAGATCACGCCAAGGCTAGGCAAGCTACTAGTTGCAAACAAAGGTATATAGACTGCAATATTGTTGCCTCCATTAGAGATATGCACGGCAGTGACACGATGGGTCTTAGGATCACGAAGTGTTGACCATAATGACTGCTTAATGCGAGGTCTGCCAACTTCGGTATGAACGTGATCTAATTCATCAGGTCTATCATTATTTTCTTCTTTACTTAGTAGCTGATTGATTCCAATAATAACCGGTAGGCAACCTAGCAAGCCAATCCACATATCGGGAACGACCATTCCGACAAAGAAGCCAATCATGCTAATACAGACTAAAATTGTAAATCCAAGGAATTCACCAATTACGACGTGACGGGGACGAAAAGTACGGCTTACTCTTCCAAAGAATGATGTTAGATAAATATTATCGTCAAGGGTTGTTGCTACTGCAACTGCTAGACCTGTGGCGATTGTTCCTTCTAACCAACTCATCTTGAGTTCACTCCTTCCAATTTGCTTTTTACTGAATTCATCATATGGGATTCCCACAATAGAAACAAATATACTTATTTGTTAAAACAATAACTTCGCTTTATAAGTAAAAACTTGTATTCATGTTTTAAGTAACTTGAGATTTGATATGCATAAGATCTGCATCAAAGTCTTTCTGCACCTATATAAATTGTGCAATGTGCAAATTCAATCAGGATCTTCATCAATCACTTTTATTTATTCTTTTAAAAAGAAACTATATTTGATGTTATTGATTATGATCGCTATATTAATGTCATTCCTAATAAAACTTCGACTCAAAAAAGATTCCATCATTTTAACGAGAGAATTCCGTTAATTATTGATTGAGAATATATTGCTAGAATCAGTTTCAGCAAGATGTCGGTAGATCAATAATTCAGAAAGAAATTATGAACGCACTACTAACTTCAATTCCCACAGCTCTAGCAGCCTTTACCGCGACAAACCTTGATGACGTACTTATTCTGCTACTGTTTTTCTCACAGGTAAGTGCAGCATTACGTAAACGCCATATTGTGCTTGGTCAATACATAGGATTTGGGGCGCTAGTGGCAGCGAGTTTATCTGGATATTTTGGTGGACTATTGATGCCCCGTGACTGGATTGGTATGTTAGGGATTTTACCGATCGCCATTGGTCTTAATCGTCTCTTTATCCCCGATATTGAAGATGTTGAATCAGAAGAGAACCTTCAGGAAACATCAAATTCTTGGTTCTCTAACTTACTGTCTCCTCAAGTTTATAGCGTAGCGGCTGTTACCTTTGCCAATGGTGGTGACAATGTAGGAATTTATGTTCCGCTTTTTGCTAGCACTACTTGGGAAAGCTTGTTAGTAATTCTTGTTGTGTTCTTTTCGATGGTAGGGGTATGGTGCTATGCTGCCTATCACTTAATTCAAGTACCTGCGATCGCGGATGCTTTAACCCGTTATGGTAATTATCTAGTTCCTTTTGTGCTAATTGGATTAGGAATTCTGATCATGATCGATAGTCACACACTCGAAAATCGTGGGTTAGCCGTTCTCAGCTTATTAATTGGTGGCTTAGTTGTTTTAAACCTTGGTCGCAATCTTGCCGAACTCAACTCCTCTAAAGAGCCACAACTAGAAAAGATCTCTGGTTAGCATCAAGATTTCACAAGCTCCAGTTTTTGATTAAACCTTAACTTTTCAGAAAAAAAATCTATGAAACTAATTCAATCTTTACTTTTTATTTTCGTAGTATTGCTTAATTTGGCGATCGCTCAACCATCCTTAGCCAATAAACCACCCGTTACCAGCAACCCTGACTATATCGAGGTAACTGAAGAGTTAGCCAAGGCGAATGATCCCACGGCAATTGCCAAACTCCAATTTGAGAAATATATCATCGAAACTGGTGAATCCTTTGCGGAATGCCGCAATCTCACTGGTGGTTCTTTAGCTATCTATGGTAAAAAGTCGAAGTTAGATTTATCTACCTTCGATAACAGTCTCTATACATTACCCCATGGTCAAACAACTAATGAAGATTGGAACTGTCAAGGAGTTTATTTGCCAACGGGTTTAAACAATGATAGTGAGCCTGTGGCTATCAAGATTGTGACTGGCACGCAACTAGTCGCTAAATCCAATCCCGAAACTGGTGCAGTGGAACTGAACATTCCTGCGGCTAAAGTTTATAAAACTGGTGAAGTCAATTGGGCAATTCCTGAAACTCCTGAAGCCTTAGCTGCCATGAACTTAATCGAAGCACCATTAGATTAAGTCCTTAGGGACGCTCATTAAAACAATTCTACACTGCAAAAACGTGATTTAATCTCATCAAATCTCCTGATATATAAGGATTCTCATCTTTTTGTACAGGAGATTTTTTAATATATAATCTGGAGAATGAATTTTTCTCAATCCAAATATCGACGATCCCAAATCCAAGATAATGCAATTATCCTTCAAGCCCAAAAATAGTACAGATGCAACTACCCTAACTGGAAAACAAAATCCTAATCGCGTGCGCGATCATTTAGCCAACGAAAGAACCTATCTATCATGGATGCGGATGGCGATCGCCCTATTAGGCGTTGGTGTGATCGTAGTCCGTTTAAGAATTTTACGTCCTCCGATGTTGCCTACCCCTGGCAATGGCTGGAAATTGGGATTAGCATTTTCCATTATCGGGATGTTAACAGTGTGGCTCTCAACGCATCATTATTTTGCGGTACGTCATGATATTGATGCTGATACTTTCGATCCACCAGATCGTTGGGTTGTGCTATTTAGCTTAGCAATCACATTCATTGGCGCTGGTGTGATCTATTACGTGTTCGCTGCACCATTAGAACAAATGAGTTTAATTATTCCTGATTAGCTACTTTACTGACGTAAAATCTCGCCAAACACTTTGGCAACACGGGTTTGAAAACGTTTATTATGTTGAAGTTTGAGAAATGGTCTGGTAATTTCCAATGATTTGCGGCGATCACTATCCATAACTTTGACCAGACGTAAGGTTCCTAATTGAAACTCTTTCTGAACCATCAGTTCAGAGATGGCAGCAGCCCTTGCACTGCTTTCTAGAGCCGATTTTACCATCTCGCCACTGCTGAGCACTAACATAATTTCTAACTCCGAAGGATTCACTCCCCAACTAAGCAAAGCTTGTTCAAATACTTGTTGTGTACCTGAACCTGACTCACGCATCACCCATGCAGTTTTGCCCAAATCATCAACGGTGATCTTTGGGCGTTCATACCATGGATGAGACTTACCCACGACAATAAGCAGGCGATCGCTACCAATTTCTTCTTGAGCTAAGTCCTTTTGTAATGATGGCTTCACATCAGCTTCGATCAAACCTAAATCAAATAACCCCGCAGCAGTTCCATCACAAATTTCTTCAGTGTTGGCAAGGGTACATTTGATTGTGATATTTGGATAAAGTTCCTGAAATCTGCTGATTTTGGCAGGTAGCCAATAGTTGCCAATCGTTAAACTCGTTCCTAGCTTTAGTTCACCACGTTGGAGATCGTTAAGTTCACGTAACCCTCTCTCCATTAATTTAATACGATCGATAATTTCCATAGCTTCAGTTTGCAATAATAGACCTGCATCAGTAATTTCAATGTGGCGACCGATGCGATGAAATAGCTTTACTCCGTACCAAGCTTCTAGACTTTGAATAGCTGCACTGACAGCAGGTTGAGTGATATATAGGGCTTCGGCAGCACGAGTGAAATGCAAATGTTCAGCAACTGCAAGGAAAATTCGTAACTGTTCGAGAGTCATCTGCTCTATTATCTCTGGAATATAGATGAAATCAATCTTACATCACTTCAAATACCGTAAAATTAACGTTATATAGGGCTTTTCAAGCAAGGAAATTCAATCTCAAGTCTTTTCTTCGCGCAGCCTTTACCTTTTTAGATAAGTAGATGAGCATATTAAAACCTAAAACCAGAAATTGTTCCGCCCGCGTAGCGGGCGGAACAATCTTTTCGATTTTTATTTTATTTATGCCTAGCTACTTAGGAGCATTAACTCACTGGCGATAAAATAAGATAGAAACGCTTTAACTGAGGTAGAAACAATATGGAATGGTTCATCGGTACTGTGGCGATCGCCTTTACCGCATTTACGGCTACAAATATCGATGATATTCTCATCTTGACTGTTTTTTTTGCTCAGGTTGATGCAAAATTCCGTCCTCGCCACATTCTCATTGGTCAATATCTAGGATTTGCCGTAATTATCCTTGCGAGTTTACCTGGATATTTCGGGAGTTTAATCATTGATCACAAATGGATTGGCTTACTAGGCTTTTTACCAGTTGTGATCGGTCTCAAGGAATTATTGAAAAAGCCAGAAGAAATTACAGTCAAGAGTTGTGTAATTTCTACTACCAATCAGTCACCACTAATTGCGCCACAAACCTATCACGTAGCCGCAGTTACATTTGCCAATAGTGGCGATAATATTGGTATTTATATTCCCTTATTTGCGAGTAGTAATGTAATTTCCCTTTCAATTACGATCGCTACATTTCTATTGCTAATCGCTGTGTGGTGTTATGCTGCTTATCAATTTAGCACTCATCCCGCGATCGCTAAGTTTCTTTCTCAATATAGCAATGCGATCGTGCCATTTGTGCTGATTGCTCTGGGTATCTATATCCTCTATGAGAGCGATACCTATCAGTTACTTCCTTTCTTTCGCTAAATTTTATGCCAAGACTGTGAAAGCGCAACCCGAAGGGGAGCACTTCCACAAACCCAAAAATCTACCAATGATTTATAAATGCCATATTGCGTTTTTCAAATGGGTAGTCATGTGAGGTATATGTGATGCGGGCTTCGCCCGCATCACATATACCTCAAGCTTAATAAATTCATTCGGTTTGCGTAGGTCCTAACAATAGCATTTTTTTAAGCGGATATTTCGCTAAACTCCATATACAACTCTTTGAAAGCGGTAATTACTTCAGGAGATAAGTTTTTTTGCCGATCGCGATAAAACTTTTGAAACTCAGTGATCGGATCGAATCGAGCATTATTCTTGGATTCAGGAATCTGTACTGAATCATTCACAATTAGCTTAGGTTCGATGATCACAGCTTGCGGACAAACTTTTCGCACCCGATCTGCGAGTCCAATGGGCGGCGTATCCACAGCGATCGCAAATTTCAAATAGCCTTCAAAATTGTGATGAGATGCCAGATGCTCGTCGAGTTGCTCTAGATGACATTCCACAAGCTTAAGTGGTTTATGACAAGTAAGCGGTTGAAATCGCACTTTAGCAGGTCGCCCAGTTTCCACTTCAATTAAATTAAATCCTTTCTCTTCATCTACTTCACCAAAATCCACTTGAATTAGCGAACCTGCATAATAGGTTGGTGCAGCATTAGGGATTTGCTGTGGTCGGTGGATATGTCCTAAGCCCACATACTGACAATCCGAAGGAATCGATTGTCCTGAAAGACTGTACATAGCACCACTATAAAAAGCTGCCTCAGAACCAGTAAACTTTGCACCATCAACAGTCATATGCGCCAGTATCACATTCACCGCGTCAGATTTAAAAGCATTAGCGAGGTCTTGCAGAACATAGGTGACTAGACTTTTATAATCATTTCTCTGTTCCAAAGCTTCCTTATTCCAAACATCTTCCGCGGCTAATAACTTCCGTTCCGACGCAAAGGGCATCGCACCAATGCACAGTTTGCCGCTCGCGGTTTCTAGATTGACAATGCCGCCTTCCTCGGCAATTCGGGGACGACCTAGAGCCCTCACTCCTGCCAGAGATAGCAAATGTGCAAGGCTATCAATACGGTTAGCCGAATCATGATTTCCTGCGATCGCTATGGAAGGAATACTTAACTGATTAAGCTTATAGAAAAAATCATAGGCAACCCGCTCGGCTTCAGTCGTGGGATTAGGTACGTCGAAAATATCGCCTGATACAAAAATGGCATCCACTTCAAATTCTTTTGCATATTTGAGGATTTCGTCTAGGGCTAAGGCAATTTCAGGTGTGCGATCGACTCCTTTTAACTTTCTACCTAAATGCCAATCTGAGGTATGTATTAAACGCATAATCGAAGTTTACCAATGAGAGCTAGCTTGGTAGATCAGAAATAGCATGGATACTAAAATTACGCTACTTTGGGATGTACCAATAAAAAGTTAGCACTATCGATTCCAAGCAATGACGGTAATCATTTATAGCTAATAATTATCATTAATAAATTTGTAATTGCAGAAATTACTTCAGCAATTACAAATTTATTAATGATAGTCGTTTTGAATAATTTTTAGAGGAGGCTTCGACTTCGCTCAGCTAGCTTACACAGTGGGCTGGGCGAAGTCGAAGCTGTAGTTTTTTGAATTATCTATAGCTATGCTTAAGTCTTAAAACCCTTGAAGATTGGATTGTCTGCTAAACAGACAATCCACTATATGGTTTTTGGGCTTTAATTATGCTGAGCTAATTAATAGAGCTTGAGAAAAAATACTTTACTTAAATTACAGCCTATGTATAATCTAATTGATAATATTTATCAATTAGATTAAGGCTAAGTAACTCATAAAGTCATATTTTTGACTAAATGATACTTATAAAGTTTAATGAAATAAATAATAATGATAATCGTTATCAATTTAAGATCACATAAATTTAGGTGAGGAACTACTCTGTGGCTAAGGTTTGGTCTCAACAAGTGCAAGTATCTCTGGTTGGTGCGATCGCTATTTCTGCGATCAGTATAAATGCGAGTGCATCTGCTCAATCACAACAATTGACTTCAGTTGCAACTCAAGATGTCATCGGGCTAAATGTTACATCGGTCTCTCAACTTAGCGATGTCCGTCCTACCGATTGGGCTTTTACCGCTTTGCAATCCCTTATTGAGCGCTATGGCTGCATCGCAGGATATCCTGATCGCACATTTCGCGGAAAACAAGCGACGAGCCGTTATGAATTTGCCGCAGGTTTGAACGCTTGTTTAGACAAAATCAATGAGATTATTTCCGCAGGTTTAGCTGACAAGGTTAGTAAAGACGACCTAGCCACATTGCGAAAATTGCAAGAAGAATTTGCCGCAGAGTTAGTGACCTTGCGTGGGCGGGTGAATGTCTTAGATGCTAAAGTTGTGAACCTTGAAGCCCAGCAGTTCTCCACAACGACAAAACTTGATGGTCAGGTAATTGTAGCGGTTTCGGCAAGTGGTTCGGGAACAGATAATCTGTTAATTCCAATTGGAAATCTTTCAGGCAATTCAGGGAAAGCGAATACAACTGTAATTAATCGCGTGCGACTGAATTTGAATACCAGTTTTACGGGCGAGGATTTGTTGCTCACACGATTAGAAGTAGGCAATGGCGGTGCGAGTGTGAGCAATTCTCTGGATGCTGCGAATAGTGTCTTCCGTGGTTTTACAGGATTTAAGAATAGCTCTGTTGCTGACTACAGTGAGGTTGGCAATAATTTTATACAAGGACGTTTGCGTTATGATTTCCCCATTGGCAAGGATATTAGAGCGTCTGTAGGTCCAATCATTGCTTTAAACGATCACCTTGACAAAAATAGTTTTGCTAATGATGAATCCGTTGATTTTTCAACCCGTTTATTCATCAATAATCCGCTAATTTTGCCTGTAAACGATGGGGCTGGTGCGGCGATCGCATGGAATATCAACGGTGGTGCTTTTAGCTTGAGAGTAGGATATGTGGCAGCGAATGCTAGTAGTCCAACTGTGAATGCTGGCGCTCCTAATGGAACGATTAACCAAGGCTTATTTGGAGACTCCTACCAAGGTACGTTTGAGTTTGAGTTTGCACCCAAAAATGGCGAGGATGAAAAACCTTTTGCCTTACGGTTGCAATATACCCGTGCATCTGTCAATAATCTCGATTACAACACTGGTGGCTTGAACCTAGAGTGGGCATTTAATAAAGCGATCGCTATTTTTGGTCGCTACGGCTTTGGCAATATCAGCAATCGCGGTACAGCGATCACCACAGCACTGCCGACCTATATCAATGCTGGAACAACGGGTGATTCGCTTAGTCCGCAAACATGGTCAGTTGGGTTTGCCTTTCCTGATTTGTTTAAAGAAGGAGCAATGGCAGCGATCGCCGTGGGACAACCTCTAATTGAGAGTAAAGTTGGCAACGCCACACAAACAAATGTGGAGTTGTTCTATCGCTTCCCAATTTCAAGCAATATCAGCATTACCCCCGATTTGCAGTTTATTTTCAATCCTAATAACAATAGTGGCAATAGCACTATCACAGTTGGCACATTGAGAACAGTATTTACGTTCTAAACTAATAGGACTTACGCATTGGGTAGATGTGGTGCGGGCGAAGCCCGCACCACATCTACCTCAATCCTAAGAAATTCGTTCGGTTTGCGTAAGTCCTATACTATGTAGCGTTTTTCAAGCAACTATAACTTTGATTGGAGAAATAATTTGTAAGGCAAATCATCTCTCAAAATCAGTTTTTCAAGGCAATTTCTTTAGAGATTGTTGCCGCTAGTGGTAACTCGCAACGATCTTGATATACGCTTAGGTCAAACCAGAAGGTTGTACCCACACCGATCTCACTCTTAATGTGAATCGTGCTATGGTGCTTTTCGATGATATTACGGACGATCGATAGACCTAAGCCAGTGCCTTCGAGAGTATGTACTTTATCCTCAACACGATAAAAACGATCAAATACGCGATCGCAATCTTCCGCAGGAATTCCACAACCAGTATCCTCAACCTCGACTCGCACATAGTTAATAATGCGATGGGGTTGGGTAGTAGTTTGATCTTGCCAAGGATAAACACGAATTATGACTTTACCGCCAGATTCAGTGAATTTGAGAGCATTGCCAACAAGATTTGATAAAACCTGTAAAGTCAAATCATAGTTACCCCAAATTCTCTCAAGATTTGGCGCAATTTCTTGTATTAGCTCAATACCTTTAGAGGAAGCATTGAGTTTATAGGTGCGTACCGTTTGTTCAACCGTTTCGGATAGATCGATCGCTGAGAAATGATATTGACGACCTGACTCTAGGCGCGAGAGATCTAAGACATCATTGACAAGGCGCGTTAAGCGATCAGTCTCATTATTTGCCGTGCCGAGAAATTCTTTTTTCTGTTCATCACTTAACTCATCACCATATTCATGCAAAGTCTCAATAAAGGACTTGATATTAAATAAGGGTGTACGTAACTCATGGCTAACATTGCTAATAAAGCGGCTTTGGGCAGCATTTAGCTCCACCTCACGGGTGATATCCTGAATTGTAATCGCAATTCCCTTAATTTCGTTGCTGGAACTGAGTACACTGGTAATCCAGATTCTAAAGGCATGGTCTAGCAATGAGTCTCCCTTATCTCCCGATGCCATAATCCGAAATTCACTCCCCTCGCGATCGCCTGTAGCAATTTGCATAAGTGATCGCCCT
The DNA here is from genome assembly GCA_020404105.1 of Pseudanabaena sp. M53BS1SP1A06MG. Classification (GTDB taxonomy): domain Bacteria; phylum Cyanobacteriota; class Cyanobacteriia; order Pseudanabaenales; family Pseudanabaenaceae; genus Pseudanabaena; species Pseudanabaena mucicola_A. The sequence goes on from JADBWH010000029.1 coordinate 42,119, forward strand.
AATTCTTCACTGAGACGCTCTGGTAAAATATTCAGAATACTTTTACCTTTCCAGCTACTATTTTCCGCATCCTGCTCCCAGCCCATGATTTTAATTGCCGCAGGGTTAGCAAGGACAATTCGCATATCCGAGTCGAGTAATAACGCCCCATCCGCGATCATTGATACTAAGGTTTCTAGCTTTGCCTTTTGAGCAGTTAACTCCTCAATATTTTGCTCCTCATAGGTTTTCAGACGCTGAGCCATTTCATTAAAACTCCGAATCAATTCCCCTAATTCGCCACCAAAAGGCAGATCAATGCGCTGCTTAAAATTACCACTGGCAATATTTTGTACCCCTGCCACTAGTTCTCGTAGTGGTCGAGTAATGGTTACCGCATTTGAGGCAGCCCCTAAAATGACCATTGCCCAAATCGACACAAATACGGCTGTGGTGACATCTAAGGTCAGGCTCGAAGATGCAACTGCTGTAGGATTGGGATTTATCCCGATCGCAATAATTCCTAAGGATTTCCCATTATGTTGTAGATTTACAAAAATATCGGTTACTTCGCCCTGTGGTGTAATATGCTGACGTACTAAAGGTCGATCAGGGCGCGTCGTTGGGTCTTCGGGTAGCTGAATCCGTCTCCTGATGCTTAGCGAATTTTGCACTTCATTGGAGTTAAACGGGATACCATAAAAAATTTCACCATCGGGATCGGCGTAAAGAATATAGCGAATGCTAGAGCTACTATCGTAAAATTCTTTAGATAGACGTGTTACTTCCTCTAGATCATTTTTCGCAACTAAAGGGGCAACATTAGCAGCAAGTAACAATCCTAAGTCTTTGCCAAAGCGCGTATCATTGAGGCGGGCATCGGTCTGAATATCATTGACCGCCCAAAATGTGACCGCACTCATTAACAAAGATACTAACAGTGTAATCAGAGCCATTAGCTTGGTTTGTAGTGAAAACTCTGTCCACCAACGTCGAGGTGTATTGTAAATTTGAATCAAAAAGTTCATCTTTTTGTAGGCATTTGTTAGATTTTTGTATGGCTTTTCGGTTAATATGTGCGATCGAAACGCAAGGATGAGGATCTCAAGATGGATGAGGCTACTATTGTCAGTGCGATACAGGCAGACCTTCAAAACTATAAAGTAAAAGCCCAAATCCGACGCAAGGAATCTCAGCTACATGTTCTAATCTCTAGAGCCGAAGGCGATGAGATTGACTATGCATCTCTCTATGATATTGTGAAACGCCGTGTTGATAAGCTAGGTATCGAATGGGCAAATAGTTTAGTACTATATGGCAAAATTGCTGGAGCCAAACATCCCGAGTGGCGAAAAAAAGGTGATTTAAAGCCGCCTTTACCTTTAATTGAATTTGATCTCGATGACCTAGAAGAATTAGAAGGGCTAGAAGATCTAGTCAATCTCACTTTACCAACAGAAACCATTGATAAGACTTCGACTCAAGTAAAAGAGCTTAAGTCCGAGAGTCACGAAAATTTTGAAAGTTTTAAGCAAAGCATTGAGAATGACCTAAGAAGAGCAGCTTTAAAAAATGGTAATAATAATGATATTAATGTGAGTGGCAATGGGATTCACAAAAAAGAGCGGACTGAGGACTTTGATTTTGGGGATTTAGATTTTGGGGAATTTAAACTAGATAATCTCAATCAAAAAACCTTTAAGTTAGACAAACTAGAACCAACTCCTCTTGATGCGGATGCTTTTGATTTAAAGCATCCATCTCTAAATAATCGATCGCCTGTAGATAAAGACACTTGGTTAGATGATAATCTTGCCTCAGACCAAACCACAATGGCAATGCCATTGCTGCCCCCACCACCATTGCCACCTAAAAAACAGATTCCGAAACCTAGCGATGAGATTGAAAATCAGCCAGAACTAGCAGATACAACTGCATCTAAATCCAAATCATTGCTTATATCTAGTGTCTTTATAGTCCTAGCAATCAGTGTCGTGGGGATATGTGGTTGGCTCCTATGGGAGAGGTCACTACAGCAAAAATATATTGCCAATGCCCGTGATCTGAGCAACCAAACTCTCAATCCCAAAACAGCAACAAAATTAGAATCTCTGACTGAAACTCGTAATCATTTACAGTTAACTATTTTACAACTGGAAGATATTCCTGAGCGTCCTGCTTCATTGTATACAGATGCTCAAGTTGAGTTAACAACACTGCGTCCGAAGTTAGAGGAATTTGATCGCAAGATTAATCTAGAGCAGGATGCGAATAAGAAGTTGGAGTCAGCAAAGAATGGTACGATTGAGGCAGCTAAACTAGTCCAAAATCCACCTCATAAATCTACTGTTTGGAAATCTGCTCAAGAGAAGCGTCAACAAGCGATCAAATTATTGGAAGAAGTTCCTACCGATTCTTTGCTATACGCTGATGCTCAAAAAGCACTCAAAATCTATCGTTCTGAATTAGTCCAAATCAGCAAATGGGTAGATATACAACAGAGAGCTGAGTCGGCAGCAGCTAATGTCAATCCTATTGTCGCGAATCAATTAAAGCAGTTGAAGAGCAAAGCTCCAGAAAAGCTGAAATTTTTACCTCAATGCAAGATTATTTTACAACCGCAAATTTCTAATTTGGATGGTCAAAGGGTAGGATTGCCCACAGTTACGCTCACTGAATATCTATGTGCCTATTTCTGGGATTCATAGCTTTGTTTTCGAGTAAAGTTTGAACGTATCGCTGAGCAATATGTGTAAACTTTGTTGATTGTTTAGCTCCAAAACTTTGATAACTACTGAGTGGGATTTTCCATGACTTACTCACTGCGAATTGTCGATATGGCTGAGAGCGATCGCCCAAGGGAAAGATTGCTGAGCCAAGGAGTTCGCAGTCTTTCTAATGCAGAATTAGTGGCGATCCTACTAGGCACGGGACAGGGAGCAGGCAAACTCTCGGCTGTGGGTTTGGGGCAGTTGATTTTGCAGACTATTAGCAAAGACCGCACTGGTGATCCTGTAGCAGCTTTGCAGACTGTATCCGCCGAAGAACTGATGCAAATCGAGGGGGTCGGTCCTGCTAAGGCAACGGCAATTTTGGCAGCGATCGAATTAGGGAAAAGGGCACTTTATGCCAAGCCGCCTGATTTAACCGAAGTAACTGATCCAGCGATCGCGGCGGCGGCTCTGAGTCAAGATCTAATGTGGCAACCGCAGGAACGCTTGGCTGTAGTCATGCTCAACAACAAAAATCGCATTATTGCCCAACGGGTGATTACCATTGGTACTGCGACAGAAACCCTTGCCCACCCTCGTGATATTTTTCGAGAAGTGCTGAAAAGTGGAGCAGTCCGTCTGATTGTGGCGCACAATCATCCATCAGGGAATACTACGCCTAGTCCTGAAGATATTAATCTGACACGCCAATTATTAGAAGCTGCAAGGATGCTCAGTATTCCTCTCTTAGATCATTTAATTTTAGGGAACGGAACCTTTTCGAGTATTCGTGAAGTATCAACATTATGGAAAGAGGTTCCACAATCAGAGTAAGATTGCAGGGCTAGTAGATAGCTTAACCATAGCGATCGCTTTTTTGCTACTTTACATTGATGGCTATTCTGTCTCAAAAATTGCTGTCATAGAAAACTAAAATTGTGTCTTTGAGACCTCTACCATCACCTATTTTATCTGGACAACCTCTGACAGCACTTGCCCCGATGCAGGACGTAACCGATCTTGCTTTCATGCAAATGCTCAGTGAATATGGCTGTCCTGATTATTACGTGACTGAATATTTTCGGGTATACGCCAACTCTAATCTTGATAAAAAGATTCTCAAATCAATCACCTGTAATACAACGAGTAGACCTGTATTTGCTCAATTAATTGGTGAAAGCATTCCTGATATGTTGCGGATTACTCAGCAGCTTACCAAATACCCGATCGCAGGCATCGATCTTAACCTTGGCTGTCCTGCGCCGCGTGTCTATCGCAAAAATGTCGGAGGTGGACTATTGCGCGAACCTGAAACCATTGAACGGATTTTTGATGCTTTGCGATCGCAAATTTCGGGACTGTTTACCGTGAAAATGCGCGTAGGTTTTGACTCGATAGATAATTTTGAGAAGCTATTGCAATTAATCAATCAATATCAAATTGATATGCTCAGCTTGCATGGACGCACAGTCAAGGAGTTATATCGTGGTGAAGTGCATTATGACTTGATCCGACATGCTGTGCAAACTGTAAACTGTCCTGTGTTAGCTAATGGCAATGTCACTTCTTACCTTAAAGCTGAACAGATTTTAAAAGAAACGGGTGCGGCAGGTGTGATGATTGGGCGATCAGCAATTCGTAATCCTTGGATTTTTCAACAAATACGCGATCACTTTGCTGGTAAACCTGTCCAAATTGTTAACCTTGCGGATGTGCATAAATATATTCAGCATCTATTCGCGATTACTTGCCAAGATACGCTCAGAGAGAAATCCCATGTCAATAGTTTGAAAAAGTTCCTCAACTTCATTGGTACTAGTATTGATCCCGATGGTAAATTTTTAAGAGAAATGCGTTTGGTGCAATCTAAACAAGAGCTTTTTGACTTGTGCGATCACCATTTATTGACAAATCCTCAACGTCCCTTTGCGATCGAACCATTTGAAAGTCTAATAGCGCGTCCTAGTTGTGAATCCTGCGAATAAGAGCATTAGAAATTACGCAAACTGTACGAATTTATTAAGTTTAAGACTTACGCAAAATAACCAATAACTCAAGTTCTTGACTCAAAGCTAAAGTCAGCTAAAGCGGGCTCAAGAACGTTTGTAATCAACCCGTTTTAACGGGGTTTAAGCTTTCAGCCTGTAATTTACAGCCTATTGAGGCTTTGAGTAGTACAGAAATATTTTTGAAAGTGGCGCTTTGCGCCACTTTCAAAAATATTTCTGGGTTTTGAGTAAGCGCAAAGCGCTGTATTACAGGGGTATTGCATAAGTCCTATAGGTTTAAGGTATGTAATACGGGCGAAGCTCTCACTACATCTACTCAATTCTAAGGGACTTGACGAGAAAAAAGGTATCACCGAGTTTGTATAGCTTCGACTTCGCTCAGCCAACTTTGGCTGAGCGAAGTCGAAGCCGTAGGCACTTTAATTAATCGTAAGTTCCTTACAAAGTAAATGTAAATTTGTTGACTAGCATTCCTGGAGCAAAAATACCTCCTAGCGATCGCTTTTCATAAGTACCCGTATCGGGGATAAATTCACAGAAATCAGTAAGATTTTCAAGATTATCGCCAAAGAAATCATAAATACTGTCATCAAAGCGGAGATTCTCAATTGGTGCAATAAATTCGCCATTTTCTACCCAAAAACAAGCATATCGGGTCATACCTGTAATGCGACCACCTGTGCGATCGCTCCAGTTTAGGTAATGCAAATTAGATAAGTAGAGTCCCGTATCTAATTGTTTGAGAATATCAGCTTCAGCTAAATTACCTGTGGCAACTTCAGGCGATCGCATCGCTTCCCCGCTACCTGCTCCATTGGCTTTTTTGTTGTATTCCTTGGCACTGCGTGAGCTAACGAGAGTATTTACTAGCTTGCCGTTACTAATAATCGGTAAATATTCAGGGGCGACTTCACCGAGATCATTAAAGCGAGGTACATTACCATGAATAAAATTTTCACTCAGGGATAGCAATGGGGAGAGCATGCGTTCTTGATTTTTTAGCTTAAGAAGAGCGCTACTGCCCTGCTGAAAGCTTGCTTCTCCCACACTCCATGTCAAAAATCCAAATAGTTCTGAGGAAGCGGCAGGGGCGAAATAGGCATGATATTGTCCTCGGTCTACAGTTTTGCTAGGTCTTTGCAAAGCGATTGATTGTTGTTGCGATCGCTCAATCTGGAATTTGTAATCTTGATTTTGCCAATCTTTGCCTGCATAAATTCCTTTAACTGCTTTTTCACCCGAACTGGTCTGCACAAATATGGAATAATCCACAAAAAACGAATCCGTCGCAAACCAATGTCTTTGCCCTGCGGAGTTGGCACTAGCCCGAATGATCGAACCTGAGGCATAGAAACCTGTAAAGTCAATGTTATTGATCGGTTCGAGAATTGTGGCGATCGCTTCTTCTGGTGGTAATAAATTACCTTGATAAACTTCGCGACTTGAGCCTTGATTTTCGGGGATGACTAGATAAGGATTTTCAGGAATTTGCACTATTTCTTGGCGTAAATAGTTAAGACTGGCAGTGGCGTGGGCTATATCGATCGCGTGATCGCTGGTAAATGGAAACTCAGCATTGGCTTCACGCTGATTATAGATAAGTGATATGGTCACATTCCCATCGGCAACCAGCCCTGATTGACGTACCTTTGCATGATTAAATCGAGTGAACTGACTGCGCTCACTCGTCAAGCTAATAGTTAGGTATTCACCAAAACGGAGACTATTAATTAAATAATCAGCAAGCTTGTAAAATACGTGCTCCAAAGTTTGCTCTTCCGAATTTCTGATCATTAAAGTTATGTCTCTCATTAATCTCTTATCGGTCTTAGGGACTAGTTGCTGACAAAGACAACATTCTCAAGAAAACCCCCTATCAATCTTACGTTAATCTATTGCCATCCTAAATGGTTAGGACTTACGCAAACCGAACGAATTTCTTAGGATTGAGCTAGATGTGGTGCGGGCGAAGCCCGCACCACATCTACCCAATGCGTAAGTCCTAATGGTTTCTAAATGGTTTGTGCAAGCGCTGCCTCCCATCTTTTGTTTTTTTGATTCAGCACAACACGCTATAACTAGCGATCGCTATAGAATTAATGTTGTAATTTATAGACATAGATGTGAATCCTGCTAGAACCATATGTTTTGGCTTTTTAGCCGTTATCTCATTTGGCACATTGTTATTGATGCTGCCCTTATCTTCCAGTAACGGCACATGGACAGACCCAATTACGGCTCTGTTTACATCAACATCAGCAGTATGTGTGACAGGGCTTTCGGTGGTTGATGTGGGCAAGTTTTATTCCTTTTGGGGACAACTCTTTTTGACGGGTTTAGTCCAAGTAGGTGGATTGGGCTATATGACCGCAACTTCGATCCTGCTATTACTCATTGGTCGTAAATTTAGCTTGCGAGACAAAATCACCCTTCAGCAATCCTTAGATATCCCTGGCATTCGTGGTGGACTGCAATTAGTGAAGTCCATCATTGCTGTGACCATGCTATTTGAACTCACAGGTGTATTGCTCCTCATTCCGATCTTTAATCAAAAGATGAGTTTTCAGGAGAGTGTCTGGCAAGCAATTTTTCACAGTGTAAATGCTTTTAATAATGCAGGATTTAGCCTATTTACAGATAACTTAATGGGCTATGTGAAGACCCCGATGGTGAGCATCATTATTGGTTTGCTGATTATATTTGGTGGGATTGGCTATCAGGTAATTTTAGAAGGTTATCTCTGGATTCGTACTAAGTTTTCGCGTAGCCGTGACTATATTTCGTTTAGCTTGACCTTTTGCGTTGTGACCAGTACGACGATCGCTTTATTGCTATTTGGGACTCTTACTTTCTGGTTGACCGAATTTCACAATAATGACACTCTTGGCAACCTATCACTATTTGAACAAATTGTGGCTGCATGGTTTCAGTCTGTCAGCACCCGTACTGCAGGATTTAACACAATTGATAACGGTAAAATGACGGTAACAGCAATGTTTATCTCGATCACCCTGATGTTCATTGGTGCAAGTCCAGGCAGTACAGGCGGGGGGATTAAAACTACTACGGCTAGAATCTTGGCAAGTTGCACAGGCGCAGCTTTGCAAGGTCGCGATCAAGTTAATCTGTACAGGCTCCAAGTTCCCAATGGTCTCATTTTGAAAGCCGTTGGTGTGGCGGTAGGCTCACTATTTACCGTGATTTGCTCCACGGGTTTACTATCACTGACAGATCACAATATGAGCTTTATCAGCATCTTATTTGAGGCAACCTCTGCTTTTGCTACAGTTGGTCTATCCACAGGCATTACCAGTGCGTTGTCCCCCGCAGGTCGGCTGGTGATCATTGCGACGATGTATATCGGTCGAGTGGGTGTATTGCTATTGATGGCTGCGATATTTACCGATACCAAACCTAGTTTGATTAAATATCCTCAAGAGTCGATGTTAGTTGGATAATTTGGTTAGTGTTTATCAGCAAAGATAGCGCTAACAATTTTTGGACTTGGCATAAAGTAAAAAATTAAGGAAATTTCTGTGGATATCTCATCGTTAAGCTTTTTTCGGAGTCTCCGTCCCGAAAATAAACAGTTTGCAGTTATTGGTTTAGGTCGTTTTGGTCGATCCGTATGTTTCACCCTCGATCGCCTAGGGCTTGAGGTATTGGCTGCCGACAAAGATGAGGAGCGTGTCAGTCAACTCAGGGCTGAAAATTTGGCAGCCCATTGCATTCAACTAGATTCAACTAATCCCCTTGCCTTAAAAGAGTCAGGGATTTTAGAAATTGATACTGTAATTGTAGCGATCGGTAATTTTTTAGAAGAGAGTATCGTTACAACCCTAAATGTCAAGGAGGCAGGAGTTAATCATGTTGTGGCTAAGGCTTCATCAGAGGTACATGGGACTTTGCTGAAGAAAGTGGGCGCAGATCTAGTGGTTTATCCAGAAGCAGAAATGGGCTGTGCTTTAGCGCGATCGCTCACCCAAAGAGGCATCCTCGAACGATTTGAGCTAGATCCAGATAACAGCATTGTGGAAGTGATGGTTCCTGAAGAATTTGATGGGAAGACAATTTTAGACCTCAAGCTCCGTAGCCATTATGGAGTAAATGTGATTGCGGTTAGCCAAAATCAAAAGTTTGAAATTAATCCTGATCCTCATCAAAAGCTATCTAGAGGCTCAGCGATCGTGGTGATTGGTAGCAACAAAAATATTAGCCGCCTTCCCATTTCCTGTGATTTGTTTAATCCAGATGGTACATCGGTTACAACTCAGTTACCCTTACATCGCTCATCGGAAGTGAAACTCAAGTAGTTTTTAAGAGAAGATTTTAGAAAATCAGAAAATTGGTTTATAGCCTTCAGGACACTTGATTTCTCTTCCATCCCATTTAGGTATAGGTGGTAATTTCATCGTTGGTTCTATAGATACACAGAGCTTGGAATAGGAAGTAACATTCTTGGAAACAGAAATGTCCTGTAACCAGATAATACCCACGAACCTACGTAGTCTTTTGCCTCCGAATTTCTGACTCGGTTCACCGAAGAGTAATGTTGTGGAATAATTTTGGCCTTAGGAGGTAAAGAGGAATTATCAGAAGACTTGCGGATGATGCCAACCTCAGTTTACTCATCCTTTCGTAATGGATCTTGGACAAACAACTTGCCATCTGGGGTAATGATGATTTGCAAAGGTGGCATCAAATTTACCGAAAAGCTCGGATTATTAGGAGTTAATTTCCAAGTTCCAGTGATTGGTGATGAAGTAACTGGCTTTGGAGTTTCCGCGATCGCTTGCTCCGCAAGATATCCCACACTAGCTAATATCGTTAGTGTTCCCAACAGTATTGGATGTAAGCAAAATTGATAAATTAATCTTTGTAATTGAAGAGTTTGCCATAAAAATATAGATACATTTAGTAGTCCAGATAAAAATATGAAAGTGCGGCTTGGTCACTCTTTCATATTTTTATCTGGCTTTGAATTCAGCGCATTGCATTGAAATCTGCTATAAAAACTACCTAATTACGTTCATTCTATGCTATTAATTACGCAAAAATTTACAGCAGCATGACTACTAATCTTGTCAAACCAATAGCAGAAAACTTTTGGAGTGAATATAACATTCGCCTAGAACCTTGGAGCATTGGCTATGATGCGCCTGTGAGTATTAATCCAGAAGAGATTCCCACCAGTGACAAGGTTAATACGGAAGTTGAAGTTGGTAATGGTGATTGGCAGCCAATCCGTAACGCGATCGCGCCAGAGCTTCCCAATCAGCTTTTATTTATCGATGGAAGATTGCGAATCGATGCTAATTTTCTAGGTCGGCGTGATGATGAGATTTTGTATGGAGCATTTGCCACAATTGCTGTAGGTGCAGTCCTTGTTGATCGCTCGATTAGCCGTGCTAAATGTATTGCCACCGAGGTGAAGCGGATTATTGCGATCGGTGGTAACTTAAATCCACCTGTCACCATCATTCCTGCGCCGATGAGTGGTCGAGGTGAGCTTAAATATGATTATTGCCTCACGAGTAGTAATAATGAAGCAGATACGCCTTCACAAATAGTGCAAAGTGCGATGCTTGATGAAGAACTTCGCATTGCCAACGAGCTATCTCTAAAAAAGGAACTAATTAAAGAAAATACCTTGATTGTGCGTGATGGTCCTTTGCTCTATCGCGTTTATCAAACCCCCTTCGAGACAATTGGCTATGTCAAAACGATGGGTAAAGCCTATTTAAGAGGAGACAATGCTCAAGTCTTGCGATCTCTTAAAGTTGGTGAACGCACACCAATTTTTCGGATTTCTAATAGTAAAGGATCTAATCTCAGTTGGTACTTGCGATCTGGGAGCAAAGATTTAAATTATAAAAAATTGGGCTATCACGATTTGCATGGTCTTGTTCGCATTGATCTCGATGGCAGCGTTTCCCTTGAGCGGGCAAAGGAGATCGCTGACCAAAGCACCTATTTAATTCCTCAATATGCTTCCCATCCTACCCGCGATCCTCGTGCGCCTCAAAACTTAACTCCCGTTGGTGCATTGGAGAAAGAACTAGGTAGAAGAATGGGTAGTCGTGAATTAATTTCACGGCGTTTACGCGATTTTCTAGCTGAATCTGCTTATAGTCCTATCATTGTCTAATAAGGGACTTGCGATTAATTAAAGTACCTACGGCTTCGACTTCGATCAGCCAATGTTGGCTGATCGAAGTCGAAGCCATACAAACTCGGTAGTCCCTTTTTTCTCGTCAAGTTCCTTACTTGCTTGAAAAACGGTATAGGATGGCTATAAGCATACTTTTTCAATTACCAGAAACTATCTGACAATCGGTAGTTCGTTCCAGTTTGAGGTGTAACGAGGCGATCGCTGACTGGATTTCGTTTGCCAAGATTTAGTAAGTCCAGTACCTGCAAAAATTAACGTATCTCGCCCAAACTTTTGGTTAATCAGATCTAAGTATTGCATTAGTCTTTGAGAACGTTCTGTGTCTTCAACAGATTTTTCTGCCAATAAGTCTCCCTGAATATTGTTTTCGGATACTAGCCCTAATCCTATGACCCCTGCTTTTTTGAATTGGTAACCAACGCGGAAAATCTTTTCGGTACTCTGCATAGCCACCAATATTAGTTCTCTTGTGTCGTTAGAGGCGATCGCTAAATTAACGGTTAGGGAATTGCTATAAAATTCTCCTCGAAAGGGTGAACTTCTCGCAAAAATTGTTAATGCTGTTGCTGCTTGTTTTTGCTTCCTCAGTTTGGTGGCTAAGCGACTAGTAAAAGTCGAGATTGCTTCTTGAAGTTCCTTGATGTCTGTAATACCATGACTAAAGGATCTTGATACACAGGTCGTTTGTTTGGGATTTGGACATAGTTCTAGGGATAAACAGGATTTGCCCGCTAGTTCCATTTGTATTCTCACGCCGATGATACCCATCTTTTGGCGCAGTTCTCCTATATCCATTTCACGCAATTTCAACGCATTATCAATCCCTCTACTAACTAGCCATTTTTCTTGTTGTTTACCTATTCCCCAAATCTCTCTTACTGGAGTTGTCTCCAATATTCTGTCAGGGTTTTGACATTCATAGAAGCTAAATATTCCTTTGGGCGATCGCTTAGCGATATAGTTTGTGAGTTTGGCTAAGGTTTTGGTTGGAGCGATGCCGATAGAGATCGGCAGACCTAACCATTGCTTTACCCTTTGTCTGATCTGTTGGGCATAGTCTAGATCATGGGGCAATCCCGTGAGATTCAGAAATGCTTCGTCTATTGAGTAGATTTCTATCTCTGCCGCAAATTGTGCCAAAATTTCCATCACTCTTTGGGACAGGTCGCCATAGAGTTCATAGTTAGACGATAGGGTAATGATGTCGTGTTTGGCGATCTCTTTAGCAATCTTAAATACTGGTACTCCCATGCCTATTCCTAGGGCTTTAACTTCAGCCGATCTTGCCACCACACATCCATCATTGTTACTAAGCACAACGACGGGTTTTCCCTCGAGTTTGGGATTAAATACTCGTTCACAGGATACATAGAAGTTATTGCAATCGACGAGAGCTAAGCAGGGCGCGGATAACATAGGTAACGACTCCCCAGATCTGGAATTCTGTATCTTCGGTGATGCTGATTAGTTGACAATTGGGGTTTTCGGATAGCAGTTGTAGCCGTCTCCGATTGCGGCTGACTCGACGGATTACCAAATCACCATTGACGGAAGCTACGACTATTTTCTGCTCAGTGACTTCGATTGAGCGATCCACTATCAGCAGATCCCCTTGCTGTAATCCACTCTCTAGCATTGGCTCTCCCTCAAATCGCATGAAAAAAGTGGCTGCAGGTTGACTGATCAAATAACGGTTGAGATCTAAATGAGATTCGAGTAGATCGTCCGCAGGTGAGGGAAATCCTGCCGAAACTCTGCTTGAAAATAGCGGCAACCTTATCGGTGATTCAGTACAAGGCTTTCTTATTTGACCGATATTAACCATTGCTATGCCCTAAATTTATACTTATGATTATCGTACAATATTTAAAGCTTTTATAGTTGATGTTTTTTTCTGTCTCCAATTTCAGTCAAGACTGTCAGTTGGTCTCACATCTTGCAGATTTTAGCTAGGCAGTTTGAGGTATTGCTCAATAGGTAAGTGGCGCTTTGCGCCATCCTTACCTATTGAGCAATACCAAGATTTGAGAGAAAAAAACTGCTTTATGTGGGGCTAAGTTGCGGCGCTATCAACAAATTTGATCAAGCTTTTGGATTTCTACAGTAATAGGACTTACGCAAACCGAACAAATTTATTACGCATTGGGTAGATGTGGTGCGGGCGAAGCCCGCACTACATCTACCCAATGCGTATGTTCTAAGTAATATTCCACCAAGTTGGAAACTGATTAGAAGATTCTATCCAACCACTAGGAATAATTTTACTCGAAGATAATACGGCAATAGGAGTTACTATTTCTTGAGGATTCGCACCGCCATGATATCCATTTTTTTTAGGCTTATAGCGAATTTGCTCTGACCAAGGCGCAATGATTGACTTGTGACCAGAGGCAACAATTCGATTGCCAATTAATCGACATTCTGCATCCGTTAGATTTCCATGATCGGGTTGCCACCGTTCACCTCCCTCTGTCGTAGATATCAGGCTAGTTCCATGCTCAATTATGTGACCATGATCGCTGGCTAAAATAACAATCCGATCTGCTGATTTTGCTTCTTCTAGAAGTGCTGGGATAACCTTAATCGATTGCTGAGTCCAGTCAACATATAACTGCTCACCTTTGGTGAGGTGATCGTCGATCGCATTGACAACTACGCCTACAACGAGGCGATCGCGAGATGAGAGCGCTTGACGGACATCTTGGCTAAGAGTTACGTCTTCTGATCCCTGTAGCTGGGCTTTATGAAATAGCAGAGGATGTTGTTTTTTCTGTTGCTTACTACTTCGATTAAGATCGGGATGAAATTTAAATTCTGAGCTTTCATCTTTGGCATTGCCACTTCTTAATCGCCCACACAATAAACTAGTCCGCGATATTTCGGTGATTGATGGAACTGTTGCTAGTGCAGACATGATGGGGAAGTCTCGATCTTCTTTACGCAGTAGTGACCAACCTTGTCTGGTAATGCTTTCCAATAGTTGGTGACATACTGACATACTCATTCCATCTAAGACAATTAAAAGGACTGGAGTGTGAGATGAGATTGGAGCAACTATATCTTTTAAGACATTCTCAACCACCAAAATTTGATCGTGACTAGAGCCTAAATCTGTCCAACTAGCAAAGAGATTCGCAAAGATTTTGGATTGGTATTCACGGACTTTTACCGCAAGATTAAACAGATTGGCATAGGTTTTAGCAACTAATTGCAATGGTTCGTCTGAGAGAAGAGAGTGTCTTGCCCAGTCTGCAAAGCTGTTTTCGCTGACTTCATTGGCGATCGCGGCCGTGAGAGATTGAGCCACAGGATTAGTCTCTACTTCTTGTTGGTGAATCCAATTCAAGAGCCTAATTGCCATATCGAGATTATTAATACGGCTGCGATAGCGATCGTCTTTAGCTAAGTTGTGTTGCAATATCTGATTACGGTTAGCGATCAGTTCTTTTATTTGTGTCTCCAATCCACTCGTTAGAGGATTTTTGAGGATAGAGGTTAAGGTTTGGGCAAATGACTCAAGACGTTGATTAAAGCCTAGGGGTGAGATTTCGCTAAGATGAGCTAGATGGCTAGCGCCAATTTCTTGCAAAATCTCATCAGCACGATTCAAGATATTTTCTTTGAGTTGGATGTCAATTGGTAAACGGAGATTGATTAACTCTTGAGCCGCAGCTTGCCAAGTAATTCCTATGTTTGGTGTTAATATTTCTCCTTGAAAATAGCGCTCTTCGATTTTACCGATCGCCTTGTCTAGTTTTCCTGTTGCCTTGGGATGAAACAAAACACCAAACACTAAACCCAGAGCGACTAAATCATTACGCTCGGTTTGGCAAGCACATCTCAAGATGTATTGAGCAACGTGACCAACAAGTTCTGTTATATAAGCGATCGCCGCTTTTTGGAAAAAAGGAGCCGCATTTTTAAGCCTTGCAATATGATTACTGTCTATTGACCACTTTAAAAGATCGGGTAAATCGGGAGAGCGATCGACAATTCCCAAACCACGCTCTAGAAGGATAGTCCAAACTGTATCTGCATTAAGAAAGCCATTGCTAACTGGTGTATAGCCTTCGCTAGTATTCCAATCAATAAGATAATCGGCAATCCATAGTTCTTTACGCAAGCGAGGATCGATTAAATTTGCTTGAAATAGCGACTTGACAACTTCCCAAGGATCGATTGAGAAAAGCTTTCTCTTGGCTAAGCGCATCAGAATATCATCGTCTAGATCTGACTCTTTGAGGGTTGTGAGGATTACATGGATATCTGAGTTGTCGGTTTGACAGTCTGCATGGGCAGCTTGCATCACTAAACGCATCGCTAAGGGAGATTTGCAAACATGGATACAAAGGGTGATATCGCGATCGCTCTGCACTGTTTCGCCAGTCCATTGACCTGCAATGTGAATACCAATGAACTTGGGGTTTACATTTCCTTGGCGAATAGTCGCAACTTGCGCCTTAATCTGATTGATGCTAGGTACGACAACACTCACGATTCTGTATTTTCCTCAGTGATGACCCAATGTAAGTTAATGCAGACTTTTTGTCCGCCCTTTAGCTGTGATTTTAGATGATTAAGGAGTTGCTGTGCTGTAACTAAGTCTATATGGTCGTGGGTGGCTTGACTGATGATCGAGTTGACAGTTGGAGTCGTTGAAGCAGGTGTGATGATTAGACTAGAATTTGTGGCTGATGGTGGTGGATAAATTAATGGTTTTGAAGAATCAGTAGTAATTGGTGTAATTGGTGTGGTCTTGTTGGTTACAGGGGGAAACGGGTTAGATGTAGGCAATGGGGTGTTCTTGGGTTGCGTGGTAAGTATTCGCGTAGCCTTTGCTTCTGATTCTTTTAGGATAGGAGCTAGGGCGATCGCATGTTCATCACCACTGAGAGCATGGATAAGCTCGGCAAGTAAAGTATTAACTTCAATGGAGCGCTCATCGGTCAGTTTTTGCACAGCTTCAATAATTTCCCATTTAGTACTCTTTAGAATATGAGTCAGCGATTTAAGTTGTCGGAAACACTCTTTCATCGCAGTGTTTGAAGTAGCGATCGCAATATCTGCCAAAATATTGACGATATCCTCTGATTTGTTATTTTCTGATTTATTGGTATTGAGATTTGCTTGAATACGCTCGATCGCATTGACTGTAGCTGTTGCCGTTTGGAAGCGATCGCAATTTTTGTCAATGTTGAATCGCTCTAGAGTCTCGCTCAGTAGATTCAGATAATTTCTGGCATTAGCCAAATTTTCTCTAGCCATGTCTGAGATCTTGTCACTCAGTTCAGCGACGTTTTTGGCATTAAGTAACCTAGAAATAGAAATGTTAAAAATGCTATGAGCGCGATCTAATGCTGTTTGCCATAGCACTTCATCGGGGAGTTTTTGGGTGCGAAACTCGATGTCATCAGGTAAGGACTTGAGAGAAGTATCGATCGCTAGATTGCTGCGATAGGCAATACGATTGGTTTGGGCGGCAAAGGTGAGAATTACCAAGTTTTGGGCGATCGCAGGTAATCCCATTGATTTTGGCTCATCCAGCCAACGGCGTAACTGCCCGACAGATATCGCACCACCTACTTCCGCAATTTTGCGCGTGAAGTGTTGCTTCCAATGCTGTCCGATGACAAAGTGGGTCGCCTCTAGAGCCATTTCGCCTAGTAATAATGGATTAGCAATTTGACGCACCAGCAAACGGAGTTTGCGATCTTCGATCGCGATTCTGCCATCGGTTTGCTGGGTGGCATCCATCATCACCCGATAGACTTTTTCGAGATTAGTGCTTGCTTCAATTTCGGCTTCAAAGGCTGGAGCCGCAGGAAATTCGTACTCTAGGGCTTGTTCGAGTAGATTTGTGAGCGCATCGCGCAAGGATGAGGCGACAGGGGGACGTAATTCTAGTCCGCTATAGAGTGAGTGAAAACGTTCATTTAATTCTAGCGATCGCTCAGAATTAATGGAATTACTATCAGTAGTATCTAATCCATAGACCACTTCTAGATGATGCAAAACCCTTTGATGAAGGCTACTGCGTTGATTTTCTAAGATGGTCTTTGCGGATTGACGATCCTGCACCGAGAGATTGCTGGCAAACTGGGCAAAACGTTCACCAGTGCCTGCGAGGATATGGTCAAGAGTAACGAGCATACCCAGATCGGTAAGGGCCTCTTCACTGAGAAAAGCTGGAATCCATGCTAGGGTCTTGGCTCCATTGGAATGAGCGGCAATGAATCCTTGAATTTTACTGATATCGTCCCGTGGCGTATGGGTATCGACATCAAAGGGATAGTCGATGATTATTTTCCAGCGATCGCCTTCATTTTCTAGGGCAGTTAGGGGCATTTCTCTAATGTTCCGAAATAGGACATTGCAGGAACGCCTTGTATTTTTCCAGAGATGACTGAAACTCTGCTCTAGTTCTTCTTCTCCTTGGAGACCTAGTTGCTTGAATAATAGATCGCGGACTAGACGCATCCGATTACCGTGATTATCTTCGCGCTTACCTTGGGCGATGATGCTCTGGGTATCCACGCCCGAAAGCTGAATCGAAATAGTCGGATCATTGCCTTCCGTGAGTCGAATTTCGCCGACCGTCCCTGCCCATTGCCGACATCTTTGTAAGACAATCTGCCCTTCGCGTCCAGGGATTGGGGCTTTAATTGTGCCGTGATTGAGCGCTGCTAAACGTTCGGGGGTGAGACTGCGTAATACTTCGACTTCAGGGACAAGCGCTGATAGGAGCAAGGTTTTGATCAGGCGATCATCATTGAGAAAGGCAGTGCGTTTGGGATCTGTTGCTGCTAATAGCTCAACTTCTTCGCGGCGGAGTCCATGCTGTTTTTCAATCACTGGGAGCAGCTTTTGGTGATAGAGCCGCTTGGCCTTGTCAAAATGAATCGCGGTTTCAGGGCTGAAGGATTCGTCACCATGGGCGATCGCATCGAATAGGTCGCCCACGGGCAGAATATCGCCAATACTCAAATAATCGCGCCTGTCCACTAGCATTTGCACCATGATTTTGAGGGCGGTGCGTTCGCGTTGGAGGACGCTGGAGACGGCAATGAGGGCTTGAATTAAGGCGGGACTGAAGGGATAAACCTGTCGGAAGATGGCGCGATCACCTTCACGGGTGAGCAGAATATTCATCACTGCTTCGCGCATGGTCAGGGATTTATCAATGGCAGCATCTAGTTCTATTTTTGCAGCAGGATTTTTGGGGCTGAGAATCCGTTTTTGGGCGATCGCTGGTAAGTTACGATCTTCGAGAACGATGCGATCGAATCTGCCTTCCCAATGTTTGAGGGCATCACTAAAGTTTAGCCGTTGAGACCCAGGGACGGCATTGCCGATCAGTTCGCTGAGGTCGCGCTGTCTTGCCACAAAGCTGACAATGGGAATCGGGCGATCGGGTGTTTGGGCTTCGACAAGTTTGGAGAGTTTTTGTCCTTCACGATGGATAAAACTGATGTCATTGGCGTGACTAGCTAACCAGAGGATTAATTCATCGAGAAAGAGAATTAGGGCATCATAGCCGAGGCTTTGGGCGTGCTGGCTGATTACTGATAGTCCTTTATCAAGGGGAAGAAATGCTTCGCCTTTGGCTTGTTGGTCGTAGGAACCGAAGAAAGCTTTGATGAGATTGCCAATTAGGAGCGATCGCGTTTCTGATGCGGGTGGTGCGTTGATGGCAGTCTCAAAGCGATCTCTGTCCCATCCTGCGGCAAGTTCTCCCCAGCCACTATTTGACGAATTAGCATTGTTTAGCGCCTCAAAAAAGGCGATATCTCCCATTTGGTTACGCAGATTAGCGGCATCTTGAAACATTCCTTCAGCAAGATATACCCCTGGAATCGGTGCTTCGGGATGATTGCGGCGGATGAAATCGACATAGCCGCCAAGGATACAGGACTCCATATTCTCGGAGCCGATCGCATGGTATGGCACTAATAAAAACTTTTTGCCTGTGACCCATTCGTTGTTTTTGTCGATGACGGGGGCTAGTTCTTTGATGCTGCGGGCGGTGATATTTGCTTTGAGGATCAGATAAAGAACTGCCATAAAGTGGCTTTTGCCACTACCAAAGCTGCCATGTAAATAAGTTGCTTTGCTAACGTTGCTCTGGAGGGTGCTGCGGATGAAGTTAAGGGCTTGGTCAAAGCATTTCTGTAATTCGGGCGTAACCACATAATCTCTCAGGATCCTATCGGCATCGATCGCCACTGATGACAGATTGAGTACAAAGTCACCTTTTTGGAGGCTTTCAGGAATTTCGATTAGGTCTTTGAGGAGCGTCATGGGCTTTATTTAAGCTTTTATTTAATATATTTAATATTTTTAGCGCTGGTTTGCTGAGTTATTGGTTAGAGGTTATTTTGTAAGTTCAAGATCTAATTCTGATTTTTCCTTCTTCCACAATCCATAGTTGTCCTACTGGAGAGTTTGTGGCGATCGCGGGAATCAATTTTTGCAAAAATGACATCAGATAGGGTTTGTCTTGTTTATAAACTCTCAAAACTATGATACCTGAATATTCTTGGGGTGGGTAGGTTTGAATATCAGCAAAATCTAAGTCTAGAGTAATTAATACTCTCTGTTCTTGTTTGCATACATCAATTACAACAGGATCTTTTGCCCCTTTGAGCGACTCTGAATAAATTGTAGAAGCGTCATATCCCTCTTTTTGCAAGAGTTCTGCAAACTCTATGGGTAGGTTTTCATCAATCTTAAATTTCATGCGCTTGTAGCAGCTAACGGTAATAAAATAACTCGCTCACGAGCTAGGTCGGCGGCGTAGCTAATGGCTGCTTGGATGTCTTCGGGGGTGAGGGTAGGATAGCTTTTTAAGATTTCTGGTTCGCTGACTCTAGCGGCTAGATTGTCAAGGATGACAGAAACCATGATTCTTGTGCCTTTGATGCAGGCTCTCCCATGACAGATACCTTTGATTAGTTGGTGATTCGATCGCATTTTGGGCAGTTAGACTCAGATTTTGATTGCCTTCGATAAACCATAAAAAAGCGTGGGTATCGAGTAAGAGCTTCATGGGGCATACTCCGCAAAGTCTTCTAGTGGCTCGTCAAAGTCATCAGACATTTTGATTAAGCCTTTGGCGCTACCAAATTTTGGGATTGGTCGAGTTTTACCGATCGCAATAATTTTAAATAATGTGCCATCATCATTGACCACGATTACTTCTTCGCCTCTGTGGGCTTCTGCAAGAAGATTAGCGAGGTGCTTTTCTGCGTCTTGTAAGGTGACTTGGTGCATAGTTCTTACGCCTCTAAATTTTTTACTTTTTACTTTTTACTTTGCCAACGGGTTCCCACATCCTCAAACTTTCGACTGTATGCCCGATCGCTTTAGCCTCCTCAATCAAAAATCCTTCGTAATAGTCACCCATCGCTAAGCCAAATTCTGGATCTATATCGTTGTGCCATTGTTTGAGCCAAGGGATGAGTTCGACGAGGCTGGCGAGTAATGGCGCGAGGCGTGGGTCGTTGGAGCCGCCGATGCGTTCTTTGATATCGAGGTAGTAGGTACTGAGGGCTTGGGCGAGTTGCAGGTGGTTGTAGCCTGCCCAAGCGATCGCCATTGTGCCGTCTTCGCCTTGGCAATGGGGAAAGCTGATCCAGCGTTCTTTGGGTACGTCAAGTTTGCCGCGTAGTCGCCAGTAGTTGGGTTTGAGGAAGTCGGTACTGGCATATTTGGGCGGGACGGGGATGGATGCCCTCACCCCTAGCCCCTCTCCCTGAGGGAGAGGGGAAATAGATTCTTCTCCCCCCTTTGCTAAGGGGGGCTGGGGGGGATCATCTTCTTGGCGTTGCAGTTCCCATGTGTGTTCCCATTCGAGACGTTTGCGGAGTCCAGTAGCTTTGTAGCGCAAGATGGGCAGGTGGGGGACGCTTTCGGCTTCGATTAGTTCTGTAATTAGTTTTTCGATTTTGAAGGCGGGGTCGTTGCGGTAGAGTTCGCCGACGGTCATAAATTGGCTGTCGCTTTTGGCAATATCAGCAAGTTTGGCGATCGAGGTGATGGCGATGGGAATTGATCCCCCTAAATCCCCCTTGTGAAGGGGGACTTCCAGATTCTTCTCTCCATTTAGCAAGGGGGCTTGAGTCTTCTCCCCCCTTAGAAAGGGGGGCTGGGGGGGATCTGTCATACGCCCATCAAAGTCAAAGTATGTTTCTAGTCGGTCTAGTAGCCAGTTTTGTAGTGCTTGTTGCTGTTGAGTTTCGTAGGGTTCAGTATCCCATCGGCGTTTGTATTCGGGTTGTTCGATGAGAGCAATATTTAGACTATTTTCAATAATTTCAATCCTTTTCTCTACGAGTTGGCGATAACTATCTGACCAATGAGAAGGAAGATCGCAAATAGGAGTAGATTTATGACGTTCAAACCATTTGTCTTCAAGTTCTCCTGCCACCATTTTTCGCGCCATGACGATCTCAAATGCTCGTTCACCTAGCTTTAATTTTGGTGGTGAGGGATGGGTAAAGTCTTCAGAAATTAATCCATAAAGCCGATAGCATTGCCAATCAAGTTCTTCTTGCAATGAAATCATCTCTTCAAGCGTGTCTAGACATTGCTTTTTAGCATTTAATAATTGTTCTCTTAAGTTAGAACTAATTGAAGTAAGAACTTTATCTGGTGCAAGTGTGCCAAGCGTTTGAGCAAGATAATCAAGCTTTTGAGCTAGTTCTAATGGGTGTTCTTGTGGAATAGGAATTTGCTTGAGTTTTGTTCCATCAAAGTCCCTGCGAAGTTGCCAAACACTAGCATCCATTCCTGAAGTTTGAGTTTTAATCTGTGTAACCTGTTTTATCCAAAAACACACAGTCGAACTATTAAGTAGTCCTAAAAGTGAAATATGATCTTTCTCAGTTGCTTCGGCAGGTAATTTGATAACAGGTGCAGATTGCTTAAATACTTTTCCGCCGCGATCTAGGACAAAATGGTTATGTGAGGCAATAGTTGCAAAGGCGATCGATAGTGGAGTTTGATAGGCAGAGGCTGTATGCTGCATGTACTCATACCAAGAAAGCCCTGCATCAACCATTAAACCTTGGAATGTAGCTCTGTTCGCAAGTGTAGATTTCCATAGCCAAAGTTGTCGCACCATATCTGATTTAATTGCAGCTTCACAATACGGATACCAAACCCATGTATCAGCACTCATACCCCAATCCCGCAAGTTTTCACCAATGAGATAGTAGCGAAATTCTTTATTAGAACACAGGCTGTTATTTTTCCTTGTTGAATTAAAGATAAATGCTTCTTCTTCTCCTATCCTTACAGCACGACCAATTGGAGATTCAATTAAATTAGACAAGTACACTTGAGATGATTTGTCTAAAAATTCCTTTAATTCACTTGCTCCACCCCCACCAATCGACCAAGGATGCTTATGAAAAGCCAACCTTTGCGAATCCGCCACACTCACAAACTCACTTTGCGAATCAACCACATCCACCTGATTTAAAATTGCCTGCCAAACCTTCCCATTCACCGCACTCTCAGGCGTAGAAGGCTCTCCCCTAATTCCCATCACCGTCCTAATCGTCCCCGCCACAGGCTTTTGATTTCTCGCAAACAAAATAACAGTCGGCGTACCATGCCCAGGGATATACGCACCACTCGTATCAATCACATGAGTCAAATCCACCCTAGGGAAAAAGTCCTCAATCAACCGCTTCCCAAACTCCCGCTTCATAAAACTATTCGCCGTAATCTGTCCCGAAAAACCACCCTTGATATTTAGCGAAACAATCCTTTCTAAAAATGGAACTGCTAGAGAATATTGACGATAACAAGTACTGTAACGCTCTCTGTAAGCATTATTCAAAGCCGCATCCTTCGGCGTGATATAGGGCGGATTAGCAACTACCGCATGATATTGATAGGGTTGCAAAATCCGATTTAGCGCCGCCGCATCCTGCGCCATCATCACCTCATCCAAAACGTGCCAACCCGTCGTCAACTGATCCCCCTTTGGCGAACCATACAGCAACGAATCCCCACAAACCAAATGGATTTTGAAATTAGGCGCATCCACCAGCCGCGTGATGCCACTTACCCGCATCGCCGCCAACAGCAAACGGAAACGGGCGATCGCGATCGCATAGGGATTGATATCCACACCATAAATGCTGTCGAGAGCAGTCTGCACCAACACCCGCACATTTTGGCTAGGATTTGCCCGTGATAGGCGATCGCACAGCCGCGTAAAACTGCCTAACAGGAAATGCCCCGACCCACAGGCAGGATCGATCATCTTGAAACCATCCAAACCAAACTCCTCTAGAGCAGGTTCCAACGTGCGATCCAAAATAAACGCTTCCACAAAATCAGGAGTCTGCAACAACGCATACTGCTTCCGCACCGCCTCCGACAAGTCCTGATAGAGATCGCCCAAAAATCTGGTATCCCAATTAGGATCAGTAAAATCATGGACTAACAAACCCGTATTCGCATCAATTTTTTGAAAGAACTGCAACAACAACGCCGCCGCATCCCCACTCAACCAAGTCGCCATCCGCCAAATACCATTCCCCTCACCAAACACCTCACCCGCCACAGGCAACTTCGCCAAATCCTTAAAAATCGCCAACAAATAATCGCGATCGCTATGGGTGGGAAACTTTTGAAAATATAACTCATGCTCATCCCTTGCCCGTGACAAGCGATCGCCTTTGGTATGCGTGCCGCCGCAGACTCCCGCCAATCTCGGCGGCTCGATCATCCCGTTATCTTCCAGAAATCGCACAAACACACAACTCAACACCCAAGCCGCCGCCACCTGTGCCGAAGAGAGCGATCGCCATTCCTCAAAACTCTGCGCTGTATGTTGGGCACTTTTTGCCTGTTCATAGCTACTCCGCAACCGCAACCCGATTTCAGGTATTTCTGTGGAAGTGCTGCGATCGATTAAGTCATCCTCTAACTTTTTTAAGAGAACTTGTAAATCTTTGAGCAATACAGGACGGGCGATCGGCATAGTTTTAATCAGTAATAATTCAGAAATAGCCAAGCCTATTGTAATCGCTTAAGATTTCAATATGATCATTTTCAGTATTCATATTTGAGCAAGGAAAATACATCCCATGACCAAGACCAAAAAGGAATAACTAATGCCCCAAGAGCCATTAAAGCCTTTTCGCTGGAATGTAGATAAAAACAATCAACTACAACAAGAGAGAGAAATTAATTTTGAAACTATCGTAGCGGCTGTAACAGGAGGAAGGTTACTTGATACTATCGAACACCCGAATCA
This sequence comes from Pseudanabaena sp. M53BS1SP1A06MG, assembly GCA_020404105.1. Classification (GTDB taxonomy): domain Bacteria; phylum Cyanobacteriota; class Cyanobacteriia; order Pseudanabaenales; family Pseudanabaenaceae; genus Pseudanabaena; species Pseudanabaena mucicola_A. The sequence goes on from JADBWH010000029.1 coordinate 66,263, forward strand.
GGAAAAATACCCAAATCAAAGAATTTTTATTGTGGAAATCGATCGCTATGTTTATCTCGTTCCTTTCGTAGAAGATGATACCGAGTTTTTCCTCAAGACCATTATTCCCAGTCGCAAAATGACCAAACAATACTTAGGAGAATGACATGACTATCCAACTTGATGACTACGAACAAGAAATTTTAGATTCTGTAGAACGTGGGGAATGGCAATCTGTCCCAAATCTACAGCAAGAGATCGATCGCTATCAACGTCACGCTCAAGCCTATATGCAATCTCTCCAAAAAATTACTATCGAGCTACCCAGTAGCGATATTGCTTCACTGCAAGAGCTAGCTTCTAGTTCGGGTGTATCTATACCTTTGCTCTTGTCTAGCATCATTCATCAATATGTCAGCAAATAATATAATCGCTGGTTATACATTAACCAAACACGCCCAGTTTCAGATTCAAGTACGAAACATCCAAGAATCTTGGATTGAAGCAACCCTAAACACCCCCGATCAGACAATTCTTTTAGCTGATGAACATGGTAATACTCACTATCTCAAACAAATTGCAGAATTTGGCGATAGATTTTTACGGATAGTAGTAAACCCACAAGTAGAACCAAACAAGATTGTAACTTTATTTTTTGACAGGAGAATTAAATGAAGCTCACTATTCACAAGGAAGATGATGCTCTCTACTTACGGCTAGACGATTCAGAAATTGTCGAATCTGAAGAAATTAAAGACGGCATAATTCTGGACTACAATGCCGCAGGTCAAGTTATCGGGGTTGAGATCCTTTACCTAAGCAAAAAAACAGCCAATCCCTTGCAACAAATCCTCCTCGAAACATCAGCATAGCTATATTGCCTCAAAATCATGTCAGAAAAATCTTTGTACGATCGCGACTTTACTGCATGGGTAAAACTCACAACCCAGCAACTCAAAGACAAAAACTTTGAGCAACTTGATCTAGAGAACTTAATTGATGAAGTCGAAAGTTTAATTTCTGAGCAGAAAAAATGGATCAGGGAATCTCTAATCAAGATTTTGACCTATGCTATGAAACGGATGCACCTAGACATCCCAGAGCGCTTTCACGACTGGGAGCTATATATTTTGCGAGGACAGCAACAATTACAATCAGATGTGAACGACAACGCCAGCATTCTCGAATATTGGGATGAACTTTTCGATCAGGCTTGGGAAATTGTATTGATCAGACTAGAGTATGACTTCAAAACCGATGAAGAATTTGAGAGACATCCCTATCCCAAAACATGGCAATTATCAAGGGATTTCGAGTTTTTAGTTAGTGATGACTTTTATTTAAACCCCAAAAAGTGAGTGGCGGCGCTTTGCGCCGCCACTCACTTAATTAACTGCCCGATGACGATTTTCGAGCCAGCTTTTGGGCATCGTTGTCCTTTGCGAAGGACTCATCAACGGGATGGCTTTCCCATTAATAAATGGGCGATCACCTGGTACTAAAACCCATAAGCCCGCAATTTCCGAGCCAACGCGATCGCGCCAATGCTCAACCCAATTGAGGCGATCGTACCTTGCCAACATTCCCACATGACTGAGTAAAATCGTGCGATCGCTTGCCACTAACTGCTCATTGACCAGTACCAAGGCGCGATCAACTAATAACAGCAACTTATCCCAATCCCCCTCATAGGGTCGAGCATCAGTTTCGATCACCAAATCCCAATTGACATTAAGGCTATCAGCGACCTCTCGCAACGCATTAAGTAATAAATCCTCAAAACTCAGATGCAATACGGATAAACGATTAGCAATTTCAGCGATCGCCTGTTGGTAATATCGTGACTGCACCAGAATCACAAAAAAAGCACCCTGCTTTAAACCCCGTTGCAGCTTCTCCTCAAACAAACGCGCATCCGCCGCCGCCTCATCCACCTCACCGATAACCATCGTCCCTGTTGCCGTTGGTTGTCGCGAAAAAGAATTGACTGAAGATGAGTCTAAAAAGGGACTAAGTAACCGATTCACATAACAGCCCCAGCCATTGGCTCCCTTAGCATCCCAAATCAAATCCAAACCTGCCGCCGCCAGTAATTCATCTAATTCAGGGTGATCGGGAATATTGGCGGCTTCGGAATATCGACTCGCAATGCGATCGCGAATCTCGGCAATAGACAAAATTGGTACTCCCAATAAGGCTCCTTGCGACAGCTTTAAAGCTCTTCCTGCATCCATACCGCGTGGATAGAACTCCTGACGGCTAGATAAAGCTGCCTCGCGTGAAGCCACAGCCGCTAAGCGCATCAGTCGCCCATCGCTCAGAGCCACGATGGTCGCAGGTACTGCAATCTCTCGCAACTGCAAAACGGCTCGACTTGGGGGCAGCAGTGGATCTTGTTGTGCCAAGCGATCGGCAACCTGCCCCAAAGCGATCGCATAGTCAAAGGCTTCCTGACTGGCTGCAATCAGAGGCGATCGCAAATTCTCGCTGCTGTCATAGAGCCTAAATCGCGGTTTTACCATCACCGCTTCTACTTCTAAAACAATTTGCAAAATCGCGATCGCGTTTTTCGTACGTTGCGGCTCATCATAATAGGAACCTCGCGCCACCAAGATTGCCGCCGCCGCCTCATCTAGGGACATCACTAGCCCCACGTCAGCTAAAATTTCTGCAACATCACCCCGCAATTTGACAATTGCCGCATCCTTCACCCAACGGCTTTTGGCTTTGGGCGCTCCTTTGCCACTGGCACGGGTAATGCGTTGCACCAGCATATCAATACTGAGCTTGCTAGGGTCAGCCACATCCTGCGATCGCAATTCATTCAATTCCGCTTCGGCAATCTCTTTATCGCGTAACTGTTCGACGATATCGCCAATTTCTCGCCGCGTTTTACTGCCAACCCCACGCAGACTGATCAGCCAAGCTTTCTGTACTGATAGTAAGTCCTTAACCACAAAAATATTATGGCGATCAAGGACTTGCAAGGCTCTTGCACCTAGCCCGAGTTCAGCGATCGGCGTATCCCCTGTGGCGATCGCAATTTTTTCCTGTAAATTAGCAACATCTTCTTCACTGAGAGTTGCGCCTGCTGGTTCTAGTCCTTCAAAACAGGAACGCCATTCCCGCAACATCTCTTCGGCATTATCAAAGCGATCGCAAATGTTGCGGCGAAAAGCCTTAGCAAAAAACTCTGGCAAACTATCGCGTAATGCTAAATCAAATAACTCGGCATCAATGGTAATTTCACATTCTAAGTATGAAGGATCGCTTACCCCATCACCCCATTTGGGAATTGTTCCCGTTGCCAACTCATAGAGCGTAATTGCCGCCGCATAGCGCTCTGCATAACTATCCCAAATCGGTGGCTCTCGAACTGGCAGCAATGGATCGAGATAGCCAGTCGTTCCTGCCCGAATGTTATCTAGAGACACTTTAGACAACGAAAAGTCAAATAAAACTGCATGAAGCCGATCGCCTCGTCCTACCTGACCAACGGCAATATTATCGGGTTTGATATCACGATGATAGATCTTTTGATCTTCTAAGTAGCGCACCGCATTGAGTAAGTCTTCGCCAAAGCGCTCTAGCAATTCTAAATGTAATCTTCCTTCGGGGCGCAGTCTCTGACGAAGGGTTTCGATTTTGCGATCACCTCTTTTATCAGCTTTTTTCTCGACATAGATCGGGTTCATCAAAAAGGCAACCCGATCACCAATCATTTCCAGACCACGAAACTCAACTATTGCCTCATGATGCAGTTTTTGCAACACCTCAGCTTCACCGCGTAGGCGATCGTTATACTCAGGATCGTTGGCAACTTTGATCACAAATTCTTGACCATCGCGCTCCACCAAAAAAGCGATCGCTGATCCACCCTGACCTAAACGATGCAACACCTCAAAACGTCCCGCTAAAACATCTCCCTTCTGAGCCAAATTCGGATCTTCAACAAAAACTTCCATTTCCGATGGATTCGTTAGTTCTTCTTCAACCAATTCCAAACGTGCTAGAAATTCTATCGTTGAGTCAATTCGCAAACTTACATCAGGATGAGTACTTAATTGAATCAACTCTTGTAATTCCTTTCCCACTCCATCAATGACACCACTAATTTGCAATCCTTTCGTTGCTCTGAGTTTATTACTGAGTTCAGCCCCATTACTAGCAGGTGGCTTACCAGAAAATAAATGATAAGCGATCGCTCCCAAGGAGAATATATCGAGATGTTCGCCTTCACTAATATTAGAGAGAGATTCAGGGGCTATATAGGCTTTGCTCGCATCATCCACCAACACCGACCCATGGCTTGTCGCTCCGATCGCTGTCATTCCACCCGAACTCGAAGAGTCTTCTCGATAGCCCACCTGCCAGTTTAGAATCTTAATCTGTCGCCTTTGCCGAGACAGATCCACTACAAAAATACTCTGCGGGCAAAGAGCGCGATGAACGACCCGTTTTTGATGAGCATAGGCGATCGCTTCCGTAATTTGCCGCAGTAGCTCCAAGCGAATATCGACGCTCAAAACATCTTTATGTTGAATCAAATAAAGATCCAACCGCATCGAAGAAGGATCATGCTCAAAAATAATTGCCGATCCCAGTTGATGCTCCGTATAGCCATAGGTGCGTAAAATGCCTGGGTGCTGTAATGAATCGACTATCCGAAATTCCCTGAGTGCTGCCCGTTCAGCGATCTTTTTCTGGATATCTGGCCAATTGCTATGCACGAGATACAAACGCACTCTTCGCACGGAATTCAGTAAACTAACATGATCTGCTTCCCAATCCTGATAGCCCTGTCCTTCGCCAATCTGGGCTTTCAGGATGTAATCACTAACTCGCCGTTGTTGCTGTGATGGACGTATTCCCGCCTGTTCCATCGCAAGGGCAAAGGCTTTACTAGTCGGGCGATCATGCATTCCTTTAGGATGCTCATCTAGACCAAGGCAATCCCTTTTAAGCAAAGCCGAAATAATCCCCGATCGCATCGGTTTAGTTGCCGTCGCTGGGCGATCGCGCAAACAGATCCGCAGTCGCGCATTATCTTTTAAGTCACACTTCAGATCAGGCGCAGAGCAGAAAACTAAGGCTTCGATAAATGGCAATTGATACTTACCCCGAAAAGCTTTTTGTGATGCAAGGAGCGATCTTAATTTTTTAGCCTTACTATTTGCCAAAATCAACGGATTGTCATAAATACGAGACTTGCCATTATTCTCCCATTGCCAAGTTCCAGTATCCCCAGATAGTCTTCCTTGATGACTTTTAATTTCTACTAAGAATACACCTTGAGGAGTAAAAACCAGTAGATCGACTTCATTAATGCTGCCATCACTGGCAATAAACTCAAAATTTGACCAAGCCCGATATGGTTCATAGGTCGGAAAATGCTGCCGTACATATTCAATAGCTTCTTTTTCCCAAGGAAAATTTGACTCGGTAACTGTTACCCAGTTACTAGAACTAGTCATTTGCATTTATCTGTTCGTCCGTTAACACTGATATTGAGTTCAAGCCAAAATGCAAGATCAACTCTGACAGCTATTGAGCCATTCACTCAAACAATTTTACACTAAAATTTCTGGTAGTGCTAAATAGGTAATATTGGGGCGGTTTGCGGAAGCGCAACCCTGATAAGTTCATCGAATTTCTCAAGAACGACTACAGCCCCAACATATCCAAACCAATCTCGACTACTATCAAGCCAAACTCCAACATGCTGCCGATCTAAAAATGGCAGACCTCAAGAATTAGTAAGTAGCTAGACATAAGTAAACTAAAAACCGAGAGTTTTGTTCCGCCCGCTACGCGGGCGGAACAAAACTCTGGTTTGGGTTTTAATTAAGTTGAGCTACTTAATACACTGAACCATCAGAACGTTTGTAAAAATTATAGGAAGGCTTGAGACCAAATATAGTTGGTAAACCATCAGCATCAATACAGAAGCAGATTGTCCCATCTTTTCGTAAATGGTAAACTTCTGCAACAAAGGTTAGTTTGAAACCCGCAGCAGTTATTACGTTTAAAACTGTTGGCTCATTTTTACTTAACAGTTCTTCATAAGATTGCTTCTCATATTCTCTACCAATTTTATCGACCTCTTGTCGGAGAATTTGGTAGTTAAGCCTCAGTATCTGTCTTTGTTCCTTGTTGAAACAAAATAAGTTAGCTAGTTTCATTGACTGGTTTAAAGGAACAAATAAAATGATGGACTTGACAAGAAAAGACGAGAAAAAAGTTAAGTTGAGATACTTATAGGACTTACGCAAACCGAAGGAATTTATTAGGTTTGAGGTAGATGTGGTGCGGGCGAAGCCCGCACCACATCTACCCAATGCGTAAGTCCTAACTTATAAGCTATTGCTAATCAGGATGAAAGCAGACCAGAAATAGGGATGAGAGAACTCCTTAGACCGAATAATTGCTAATTGTGCTTGACGCAGAGATTCGGAACGAGATTGACCACTTTGCTTGATATGTTGATAAAACTCCTGCATTAATGCTTCTGTACCCTTATCACTCACCTGCCACAGAGAGGCGATCGCCGCTTTTGCACCCGCCCTTTGCACTTGATAGCCAAAGCCAAAATGTTCAATACCGCTAGCACCCACACCTGTTTGACAGGCACTGAGAACGATTAACTCAACATTTGACATCGGTAGATCTTTGATTTCATTGAGCAAGATGCGATCGCCATTACCAAAGATCAAAAATGAATTTTCGGGCTTACCCGCATTGAACTCTGCATGGGTCGCTAAGTGAATAACATTTCGCGTTTGCATTTGGGCTTCAGTGGCTTTGCGACTAAAGTCATTGGCGACAAGCTTCACTGTATTAGGCAAGGTAGAGGAAATAGCTTGTACTTCCGTGACTGTAGCAGGTAGCCCAAGTTGTCCAAATTTAATGCTATTAGCAGCACCACCAAAAGCTCCTGCCAAAGTTCGCAAAGGCTGAGGAGGTTTGGGAGTAAAATCACTGAGACTATAAGCAATCAGATTATTCACACTATACTTTTCTACTAGCCATTTTTTACCATCATAGAGTGCTGTTATCGGAACATGGCGCAATTGTTCATCAGGGGCATAGAGAATGGTATTAGTTTCGGCAAGATCTGCTTCAATGGGTTTGATCAGAATGTCGTAGAGTTCCTTAGCAGGTTTGATCACATCTAATGAACTAGAATCTCTTAGTCCAAATTTAAAATCCCTGACTAATTCCAATATTTTATCGCTTTTAATGGAAGTAGAACGATGTATTGGGAGTTTATTTGGGATAAATAGAATTAGTTCTAACTTATTATTTAAAATGAGGGGATAAAGGAGCGCATGACCTTGAGGGAGTTTTTGTAAATAGTCAGGAACCCGATTCAACTCTGTTGATGGTAATCGGCTTAATTCTTGAACAATAAGCTGATTACCATCAATTAATTGTTGCGAAGATAACTGTTGCGAAGAATTAAGGGGCTGTGTTGCGATCGCATTGATTTGTGATGCTTCTTCAGGAAAAATATAAATACCCTGAGCAGTTCTCTCATTGCCTTTCACATTTTGTAAATAGTCTTGTAGTTCTTGAACTTTAAGTAGATCAAGAACTTGCAATCCTTCCATAACTCGCCCTTGTCTTAATAGTAGAGCAGCTAAGGAACGATAATTAGCTGCTACAGTGCGTTCATAGGATCTTTGCTGATCGATGGACAGTACTCGCAATTCTTTGCGAATCGATTCTGTTACATTTATCGATTGTTTATAAAAGGCGATCGCTAATTCAGGGTATTTTTTTTCCAATATGTAACCAATATTACCTAGCAGTTTAGCCTCTTGGTTGCGATTGCCAACTTCAAGAGCAAAGAGTAAAGCAAACTGAAATGATACAAAGGCTTGGTCAAACAGATTGGATCGGGCATAGCTTAAACCGAGTTGATAGATAGCATCAGCCGCTCCAGACAGATCGCCAATTTCACGATAGATATCTAAAGCCTGTTGATTGAATGCGATGGTCTTATCGATTTGATTGAGTTCATAGTATAAATTACTAGCTTGTAACAGCATGACAGCTTCCGATTTGCGATCGCCTGATTTTTTAAAAAACTCCAGTAAAGTGAGAACAGACTGCAACTGTGCTTGGGGGGGCTTGGAATTATTAGAGATAAGTCCCACTAATGACGCTGCAATCTTTCGCAGTTGCGGATAACCTTTGATGAATTCAGGTAACTCTTTCAAGATACTACTAATTTTTTCATGATCATCCAATTGCAAATATACCTGTGCTAGATAGATAGATGTGACCCCTTTGCCTTGCTGATCTCCTAGGGCTTGATACAGAGCTTGTGCTTCTTTTAAAGTAGTGATGGCTTTGGGATATTGGCTAAAGGAAGTATAAAGACTTCCTTGCCCAGTCAAAATTCCTGCTAGAGTTTGGCGATCGCTCGGTTTGGGATCAGCATCCCTAGCCAAATCTGCATAAATTACTCTTGCCTCTTCATAAATTGTCAAAGCTTCACGATTCAGCCCTTGGGCAAGAAACACATCAGCTATATTTTTTAGAATCAGCCCTTGACCTGCACGATCATTCAAGGTTTGATAGATTTTCTGAGCTTGCAAATAGAACTCGATCGCTTGAGGATATTTACCAAGATTCCGATAGGCAGTAGCAACATCGCTTAAAATCTCTGCTTCACGAGGCTTGTCATCGGTCTGACGCACCAGTTCTAATGCTTTGAGATTGAGTTGAGCAACTTGCGTATATTCCAAGGACAAACTGAAAATATTCCCTTCTAAATTTAAAGCATTGGCTTGACCTAAAGGATTGCCCAAGGCTTGAAAGGCACTTCCACTCTGGCGTGCCAAAGCTAAGGCTTGCTCCTTTCGTCCTAACAAGCTATAGATAGAAGCTAAGTAAAAGAGAGTTTGTCCTTCCGATGCCCGATTCTTTTCCGCAATACTAATTGCGAGTCCATTCTCAAAATATTCAACTGAGCGAGGAAATTCATAATTCTTAACATAAAATATGCCAATAGTCGCAAGGGTCTTACCCTCTCGATAGCGATCGCCCACTTCTTGACGGATTTTTAAGGATTCCTCCAACAATGGCAAGGCTTTCGCATATTGTTCCAAGCTGATATAGGCTCGCCCTAATTGATATTTTGTTTCCCCCTCTGCTTTGCGATAACGCTGTTTATCGGCATTACTTAAATTGGGAGCAGGAGATTGGATGAGTGTCAATGCGTTTTGCAAATTGGCGATCGCTGATGCTTCCTGCCTTAAGCTCACATGTGCCATGCCAATCCCCGTAAGAGCAATCGACTCCCCTAGGCGATCGCCCTGTTGTCGATAGATATTAAGAACCTGTTGATATTGCTGCAAAGATTCCTGAAACTTACCCTGATCGAAGAGTTTTTCGGCTTTTTGGAGAAGCAAATCCGTGTCTTTAACACTTGGCTTCGATTTGACAGAATTAGTTTCCGCAGCTACAACCTGATAATTGCTATTATCAAATACTCGTAACGCATAAACAGGGTTTAATCCTAGATCCACTAAAAGTAGACCCATTCCCAAGACAGTCACGGATAGGCGATCGCTAAGAGATTTCCTTTGCATAGATCCTGTAGATACCTTATGAAGCATAAATTTCTAAATCAGACTTTATACACTGTCTTTAATACATTGAGTGGTATGAAGCCACCCTTAATATAGAATCATTGGCATCGACATCGCCCAGCCAGCAAAAATGGTCTTTGACCAAGCTAAGCCTGAGCCACTCATATCCTTATTGTGACCTGCTATATGCTGACAAATGATCAATCATGTTGTCATAATGAACTAAATTTAACAAATATTTCGATAGGAGAATACAGCCAAAAGTTATGGAAATATCGGATATCCCTGAAGTAATTGAAGGGCATAATGGAGATCATGACGAATCGGAAGATCATGACAAATCTCCTAAGACTAATGAATCACATAAAGAGCAAAAAAACAAAAAAAGTCAACTCAATAACTATGTCGCAATTACTGTAGTTGTATTTGTCACTTTTATGGGTATATGCAAAGTCAAAAGTGACAATGTAGTTCAGGCTATGCAAAAGGCTCAAGCCGATCGCATTGATACATGGTCTTTTTATCAAGCTCGTAATGTCCGTGCAGAGATTGCCAAATCCACCGTTGCTCAATTGAAATTACAGGCGGAAGCGCAACAGCAACCCAAAATTCGTGCTGATTACGAAAAGGAAATTGCTAAGTATGAGGTGATCGCCGCCAAACAAGATAAGGAAAAGAACCTATTGCAACAACAGGCTAAGGATGCAGAAAAGCAATATGAACAGTTAAATGTCCATGATGATCAGTTTGACTTGTCTGAGGCTGCCTTTGCCCTTGCGATCGCCATGCTTGCAATGACCTCGCTCACCCAAAAGGGTTGGCTCTATGGTGCTGCCATGGTTCCCGCAGTCTTTGGATCATTTATGGGACTCGCAGGTTTGCTGAACTGGGATTATCATCCCGATGTGATGACCAAGCTATTGTCAGATACAGCTATTCATAAACCCCACAAACAAACTGCTAATTTGCATTATCCTCAAATTTAAATTTTTGGGTAGTGCTGCAAAGTAATTTTTTGAGTAATTGTGTTGCGGGAGCTTCGCGCCCGCAACACAATTACATTGACTGTAAGTTTATGGATTTGTTTACTCGACTTCGTTGGGTAAAAATCCCTGTAACTAGCCTGCTTCAAAAACGCTATAACATTAAATAAGTAGCTCAACTTAATTAAAACTAAAAACCAGATTTTGTTCCGCCCGCTACGCGGGCGGAACAAAATTCTCGGTTTTTAGTTTACTTATGTCTATACTTACTGCATTAATAAATTTAAGAAATTTAGGTAAATCATGAAAAACTTTCTTCTCAATTTGCTCCGCTACCCTAAGTTCTTAGCTTTAATTACTGGTGGTGTTCTATCCATTGTCATCGCACCGATTATTCCATTATTTAAAAAGCCAATTACTGCGATCGCCATGCTTACGGCTTTAGTTAGTGGATTTATTGGTGTGTCATTAGTATTAAGAGCTATGCTAGGACTGGACGTTGCTTAGTAAAGTAGTTTTCATTTGAGCTGAGGCAAAATGAAAACTATGAAAACAGCTTGAAGTTCAATGCGCTAATTGACAGCTTCTTGAAATATCAACGTGTTGGACATGTTAACCACTATGTTAGACATCGTAATCATTTTATTGCTCGGTATAGCGCCCCCAATCCTATCTCTATGGATGATGCATCGCGCTCAAGTCTCTTACAAACAAACAACTCGGCAAATCAATACTCCTAGTATTCCACCAACCCCTAGCATCAAATCCTTACCTCCCGCCGATATGATTTGCATTGAGGGATATGGTTACGTGATTGGCAAAGTTAGCTGTAAGTATAATGCGCGGTCACAGTATATCCGTTGTGCCGTTAATCCTAGTGGTCCCTGTCAAGACTGTCGATATTACGAAAGCTTGTAAATGGTATATCTTGAAAGATTGACCAATTACCTTCAATTGTCAAGGTTAGGATAAATGATGCAAATTGTTACTAGTCCTAATACGAAATCAAACTTTATTGTGTAAATGTAAATCTATGGCTACTACAAGACGAGTTGCTCGTGTCGCCGAATTAATTAAGCGAGAAGTTAGCAATATGTTGCTGAAAGATATTAAAGATGATCGTGTAGGGATGGGCATGGTTAGCGTCACTGATGCAGAACTATCGGGTGATCTCCAACATGTGAAAATTTTTGTCAGTATTTATGGCACTGAAGAAGCCCGTCAACAAACGATGGAAGCCCTAGCTTCAGCAACAGGCTACATTAAGCGCGAAGTTGGACAAAGACTAGCTTTACGCCGTGTTCCTGAAGTTGTCTTCCATGAGGATCGATCATTTGAACGTGGGGTCAAGGTCTTATCGCTGATTAATCAACTAACTCGCGAACGTGAAGAGAAGGAGTCTAAGTTAAGTGATTGAGTTGTTTAAGGCAGGAGGATGGGTGATGTACCCACTCGCGGCTCTATCAATATTTGCCTTAGCAGGGATCATGGAGCGTCTAATTTTTTGGATTGGTATCCTGAGGTTAGAGAAACAAACTGGCGAAAATATTCTAGCGATCGCGCGTCAAGACTTACAATTAGCGGCTCAATTGGCTGAGACCTCTCTTAAAGTTCCTGTTGGTCGATTTCTTTATGCTCCTCTAGCCCTAGAAGATCCTGATCCTGAATTATTTCGCTTAGCTCTCGAAAGCTCTGCTGATGAAGAGTTAGCAGGAATGCTCAAGGGGGAAAAGCTCCTAGAGTCAGCAATTACCCTTGCACCTTTGTTAGGGCTATTAGGAACTGTGACAGGATTGATCATCTCTTTTGGTTCCCTTAAAATTGGTGATGTTGCGGCAAATACAAAGTCGGGATCGCTAACTCAAGGTATCGGAGAGGCTCTAATTACAACTGCAACAGGTCTGATCATTGCCATCTTCACCTCCGCATTTCACCGTTTATTTCTGGCATTTCAAGATCAACAAGCCAAGCTATTTATGAAGTTTGGCAATCAACTAGAGCTAATCTATCGACAACACTGGCAACAAAATAAATCTCGCCCATAAAAGAAGGTTCGCATTGCGAACCTTCTTTTATGAGGTTTAAAAAGTGAAAAGGGCTGCTCTGGTTTTACCCATTTCAGAATTGCGTAGTGCTTACAATCAATGCTGAAAGATATTAGAATAGGACAGCAATCTTTTCGGCTTGGTTAAACACTTTCATGACTGCTCACAAATATCACATCGTCACATTTGGCTGCCAAATGAACAAAGCTGACTCCGAACGCATGGCAGGCGTTTTGGAAGATATGGGCTATCAGTTGACCGAGGAAAGCGAAGAAGCCGACCTGATTTTATACAACACTTGCAGCATTCGCGATAATGCCGAGCAAAAGGTTTATTCGTATCTAGGCAGACAAGCAAAGCGCAAACGTGAAAATCCTAACTTAACTTTAGTTGTTGCTGGTTGTGTCGCTCAACAAGAAGGGGAAGCCCTACTAAGACGAGTACCTGAGCTTGACCTCGTGATGGGTCCTCAGCATGTAAATCGCCTTGGTGATCTGCTATCACAGGTTTTTAATGGCAATCAGGTGGCGGCAACCGAAGAAGCCTATATCGAAGAAGATATCACTACACCTCGCCGCAATAGCACCGTATCAGCTTGGGTCAATGTTATTTATGGTTGTAACGAGAACTGTACCTATTGCATCGTTCCCTCAGTGCGTGGACGCGAACAATCTCGCACCCCCGAAGTGATTCGCAAGGAAATTGAGGGACTAGCATCTCAGGGTTACAAAGAAATTACCTTGCTTGGTCAAAATATTGATGCCTATGGACGCGACCTTCCCGCAGGTGGTATTGGTGCTGGTGTTGGCGGCAAGATTACCTTTACGGACTTGCTCTATTACGTCCACGATGTGGAGGGAATCGATCGCATTCGCTATGCCACCAGTCACCCTCGCTACTTTAGTTCACGCCTCATTAAAGCTTGCGCCGAATTGCCCAAGGTTTGCGAACATTTTCATATTCCGTTCCAGTCAGGCGATAACGACATCCTTAAGGCAATGGCTCGCGGTTATACCCACGAACGTTACCGTCGCATTATCGATGATATTCGGGCGGTGATGCCCGATGCGGCAATTACTGCCGATGCGATCGTTGCTTTCCCAGGGGAAACGGAGGAGCAGTTTGAGCGCACGGTGCAGCTAGTGAATGATATTGGTTTTGATTTGGTGAATACTGCCGCCTATTCGCCTCGTCCAGGAACCCCTGCGGCGGTTTGGGAAAATCAGTTGAGCGAGGAGATTAAAAGTGATCGCCTGCAACGCCTAAATCATGCCGTTAATCAAAATGCTGCTTTGCGATCGCAGCGTTATGCAGGAAGGATTGAGGAAATCATGATCGAAGGTACAAATCATAAAGATCCTCGTCAAGTAATGGGGCGTACCCGTACCAATCGGATTGCTTTTGCTGAGAACACTACAGGTAAATTATTAACCGAACTAATAGGTCAAACAGTTTCCATAAAAATTACTGAGGTCAGACCTTTCAGTTTAACTGGTGTTATTTGCTAAAGTCGTGTTAGACTAGCCAAGCGCAACAAAAACGGATGTATAAATACAGCCATAGGCGCTTAGTAAATCTGGATAAGATTACATCATACAACATAGATAAGGGTCGCTAACTCAACGGTAGAGTACTCGGCTTTTAACCGATTAGTTCCGGGTTCGAATCCCGGGCGACCCATAAATTCGCCAAAAACTAGACCAGTGCTTAGCGCTGGTCTAGTTTTTGGTATAAAAATATTTTTTGCTATCGTGCAAAGTGTTGTCGTCTAAGCATTTGGTATTATACCTTTGATAATAATGTGGTGTAGTTCATGCATATTGCATGGTTAGGTAAAAAATCGCCTGCTTGTGGCAACGTGACATATAGTCGCGAAATTACAAATGCATTACTCGATCGCGGACATCGTGTCAGCTTTATGCATTTTGCTCCTGAATCGGATCACGATAATCCAGATCATGAGGAATTGGACGAAAACTCTCAAGAAGCACAGGATGTCGCTTTACCATTCCTCTACAAATCCACAATTTATACTGTTCCATCATTGCGGGCAAATAAAATTCTGGTGGATTCCCTGCGATCACTAAAGCCCGATCTTATTCACGCTTCCCTTGCAATATCCCCACTAGATTTCCGCTTACCCGAAATTTGCGCTGAGCTAGATTTACCGCTTGTAGCAACCTTTCACCAACCCTTTGACATCAAGCGTCGGAATCTTGCCTCTAGTACCCAGCAACTTACTTATCAAATCTATGCACCATCCCTAGCAGATTACAATCAAGTAATTATTTTTTCTAATATTCAAAAGGAACTTCTCAATAAATTAGGTGTCCCCAATACCAGAATTTCGATTATTCCTAATGGTGTTGACAGCGATCGCTATTCCCCAGGCTCTTCAAATATTAAAGAAGAACTCAAGGCGGATGTGTTGTTTCTCTATCAAGGACGACTAGCTGCTGAGAAAAACGTGGAAGCATTACTCAAAGCATGGCGCAAATGTCGAATGCCTGAAGGCTGTAAATTAGCGATCGTCGGTACAGGACCACTCTTGTCAGGATTAAAAGCTTTCTACGGTAATGATCCCAGCATTGTCTGGATGGGTTATATTGCTGACGAACAAAGACGAATCGAGATCTTACGTGGTACAGATGTATTTATTTTGCCTTCACTCGTGGAAGGGTTGTCACTATCTCTGCTAGAGGCAATGTCCTGTGGGGTAGCTTGCATTGCTACTGATGTAGGTGCTGATGGTGAGGTAATTGAGCATGGTGCTGGGATTATCCTTGATTCTCATAAGGTGACTTCGCAACTTAGTACACTGTTGCCGCTATTTGTCGATCATCCTGAAATGGCAAAGATTATCGGGCTCAAGGCAAGACAAAGGGTATTAGAGCGTTATACCTTAACTAAAAATATTGATCGCTTAGAAGAACTCTATGAGCAAACCATGAGCCAACAATGGGTTAGGATCAGTGCTTTCTAGTCTTTTCCGAGAGATCGATCCCCAATGGTGACTTTCTCAATGTTGATATATAACTTCTAAAGTTAACCCTCAAAATTAAATAGATAAATAGTCTGTAGAGGATTGTAGATGGTTCGATATTTGCCCCTTTTAGTGGGGACACTGGGCGGCTTAGCGCTATTAGTCAATCGAATGGTGACATTAAACCTTACGACTAGCCAAGCAAGGGCTGATGCTTTAGGAATTTTATTGAGTGCAGTTTTGATTTTGATTGGGTTACTTTGGCAGCAAATACAGCCGAAACCACCTGATGCTGTGACTTTAGTTGGTGATGAAGGCTTTGAAATTGAGGCTGCTTTACCCAAAGCGGTGAAAACAGAATTGGCTTGGGCTTCCCATATATTGCTCACTAATACGGTGACGAAAGTAGTAGTTATTTATTATGATCGCCAAACGATCCTTCGCAGAGGCATTTTAGGAAAAAGTAAGCAGGTCAATCTTGGCACGATCGCGGAACGGGTGATCAAAACTCAGAAGCCAGTGTATCTAGTCAAACTTGAGCTTTATCCTGGGCGCGTCGAGTTTGATTATTTGCCCGAAAATACACAGGGCGTAATTGTGCAACCTCTAGGCGAAAAAGGAGTCATGGTATTAGGGGCAAATATTCCCCGTAGCTATACTAAACAAGACGAAAATTGGGTAACAGCGATCGCTGATAAGCTCGCCTATAATCTCGAACAACATCGCTAAGGCAGTTACTGTCGAATACGGTAACTGCCTTAGATAAAAACTAACCATTCAAACTATCTACAATCATTGTGCTAAAACGAATTTTTGTAACCCTTACTCTGTCATCATTACTTACTACTAGCGCATATTTACTATCACTTAATTTCACCAAAGCGATCGCCCAAGAAATTAGTGAAACTACACCAAGTAAACCCGAAACATCAATAACAACCGTAATTTCGCCAGATAAACGCACTTTAATTAAAGAGCTACTAGAAATCACGGAATCCAGCAAAAATGCTAATCAAGTTATGGAATCCATGGTTCGCTCAGAATTGCCCAAAATGGTATCGACCATTTTAAAGGCTGTTCCTGCGCTCAATAGCGATCGCCCCGAAGTGCAAAAACAATTTAGTGACATCGTGTCACGGATGGCTGTTAAATATCGCGATCGCGTAATTAAACAAATCGACATCAATCAACTGATCGAGCAAGTTTCCTATCCCATCTATGACAAGTATTTTACGGAATCAGAACTGCGCGATATTATTGGATTTTATAAGTCTCCAACGGGGAAAAAAGCCATCAATGTCCTGCCTCAGATTATGGTTGACTCGATGAGTCGCACCAATGATATTTTGCTACCGAAAATGTCGCGTATTATGACCGAAATCATTTCCGAAGAGCTGTTGAATACTTTGCCCAAGCAAAAGTGAAATTGGGTAACATCGCTGTGAGGATCTGCACAGATTCAATTTGCCTTTATACTGTAATGCTGATGGTGTTTATTCACTGCCTTACTATTTAATCTTTAAAACTATTTCAACCGTTACATTCAGCAAATACGCATGGCAATTTTAGATCGGCAAGGTCGTTTATTTGGCAAACTTAGCATTCTGGACATTGGAGCGATCGCCACAATCCTGATCGTCCTCATAGGCTTAATCGTAGTCCCTGGCAACAACGGTAGTTCGATCGCCCAAATGCTAACTGCTGAAAACAAAACCGTCCAAGTAGATATGAATGTGCGCGGTCTCAGTGCTACGAATCCCCAAAACCTGATTAAAATTGGCGATAAAATCAATATCATCATTCGCAATCAGCCACGCGGCGAAGTCACCATCAAAAAAGTCAGTATCTCCACCCCCCAAGTTGTTGCCGCTAAAGCAGACGGTTCTCCAGTGATCTTTGATGACCCTCGTGCTGTGTCCACCTCTCAATCTGACCTAGCACTCACCCTCGAAGCCACCGCTAGAGTAACCAATGATGGCGTGGTATTCGGCAATGAAAAGGTCAAAGTCGGCACATCAATTGACATCGAAGGACCTAAATATCTGATTCGTGGTAGT
Source organism: Pseudanabaena sp. M53BS1SP1A06MG (assembly GCA_020404105.1). Lineage (GTDB taxonomy): Bacteria > Cyanobacteriota > Cyanobacteriia > Pseudanabaenales > Pseudanabaenaceae > Pseudanabaena > Pseudanabaena mucicola_A. The sequence continues at coordinate 83,909 of JADBWH010000029.1, forward strand.
GCCATGGCAGTAAGGTACTAATTTTTTAATTCCATGATTAATTAATGAATTACCGATCATCTGTTACCAATTACCAATCACTAATTACCAATTACCGATAATGCAACCCCCATTTCCTCAAGGTTTTGTTCTTAAAGGTCGCTATGCTATCCGTTCAACAATTGGACAGGGTGGTATGGGGCGTACCTACTTAGCGCAAGACCTAGAGCGCTTTAATGAAACCTGTGTACTCAAGGAGTTTATTCCTCCCCAAGATTCACTAGAGGTATCGGAAAAAGCAAAGGAATTATTTCGACGCGAAGCATCGGTACTTTACCAAATCCGCCATCCTCAAGTACCAGAGTTTCGCGCTACCTTTGAGTCTGAGGGCAGATTGCTGCTAGTACAGGACTATGTAGAAGGCAAGAATTATCGGAACTTACTCCTCGATCGCCTAAAATCTGGTCAAACTTTTTCTGAGAATGAAGTTTTTGCCCTATTGCAAATGCTTTTACCAGTATTAAGCTATCTACATAATCACAATATTATTCACCGTGATATCTCTCCTGAAAACTTGATGTTGCGATCGCTGGATAATTTGCCTGTGCTAATTGATTTTGGAGTTGTCCAAGAAACAAACGCTAAGCTCAACTCCCAAATGGGTATCCCCTCTTCCACAGTTGCTGGTAAAGCTGGTTATGCACCACCTGAGCAGTTACAGTCAGGCAATGCCTATGCGAATAGTGACCTATATGCCCTCGCCGTAACTTCCATTGTATTGATGACGGGTCGCGAACCATCGGAACTATTTGATAGCATCAATCTCGCATGGAATTGGCAGCAGTACGCTAATGTCAATCCAGCCTTTGCTAGAGTCATCAATCAAATGCTGAGCTATAAACCCGCCAATCGCTATCGATCGGCGGATGAGGTTATGCAGGCTCTACAAATTGCTCAAGCATCTTTCTCTGGAGCAAAGACCTATGTGGTTGGACGACCAGTGCCAGCCAATGTCGCCGCCTCGATCCCCCAGCGTACTGTCCTAGCCGGAGCCAATAATCGCACTTCCGTTAATTACGGAAGTAATGCTCCTAATCGCATTAATGAATCTAATAAAGGTGGTGGTGTGAATTGGTTTGTTGGGATTCTGATTATCTTAGTTGCTGGGATTGGCTCTTGGGCAGTCACTTCCTTCTTTTTTAGCCGTAACCGTCTGACCAATCCGACGGAAACAGCGATTACTTCGCCAACTAATGCCACAGGCGATCCCACTGTTACTAACGTTAAACTTGACCTGAGTGATAATGAAGGTATAAATCGCAAATCGATTAGCGATAAGATTGTGGCAGGTAAAATCGTGAATGTTCGCCTTACTGGAGAAAGAGATGATTTTTTGACCGTATCTCTTACCAATGGCGATAACTTGCAAATGACTATTGAAAATGCAGATCAAGTCAGCTTAGATAGTGCAGCCAAAGATAATAAAACAGGATTTTGGGAGGGTAGATTGCCCAAATCTGGTACTTACTACATCAAGATCAAAACTACTAGCCCTCAGGAAACTACCTACAATCTAGAGGTAACTCGTAAAGTCATGCCAAAGCCGCAAGCAACCCCAACCAAAAAGACCACACCCACTCCTACGGCTAAACCAACTACTACAGCCACACCTACCGAATCACCAACCATCAGTCCCTCACCCGATCCATTAAATAGTCCTAGAGCAACCGAGTCTCCGAGAGATACGGCTTCTCCTACCCCTATTACAGAACCAACGCGATCGCCATCTCCACCTATTACCACAGAGCCTGCACCTGAACCAAGGCAACCCATCTCTACTCCTAAAAACCCCAACATCTTCTAATCCATTTTCTTATTTAATGCAAACCGTAGAAATTAAATTCAACAAGCTACATCCTGATGCACAGATCCCTAGCTATGCTCATGTTGGTGATGCTGGGGCTGACGTATATTCAGTAGCGGAAGTTACTCTACAGCCAAGTGATCGCGCGGCAATTCCCACGGGTTTGGCTGTAGATATCCCCCTTGGTTATGAAATTCAAGTACGTCCTAAAAGTGGATTAGCTTTGAAACATGGCATTACCGTTCTGAATTCCCCTGGCACTGTTGATGCAGGTTATCGTGGTGAGATTCAAGTCATTGTGATTAATCTGGGGAAAGAAGTCTATACTTTCGCTAAGGGACAAAAGATTGCTCAATTAGTTCTAAAATCTGTAATTCAAGCTCAATTTATCGAAGGAGAACTAGGAACCAGCGATCGAGGTGATGGTGGCTTCGGCAGTACGGGAATCACCTAAATTCTGTATGTTTTTAGGACTTACGCATTGGGTAAATTTGGCTAACTTACAGTCGATTGAGGCTTTGAGTAACTTAGGACTTACGCAATAGCCCATAATTTATTACAGGGCTATTGCGTAAGTCCTATAACATTTAGAGGGGATTTCGCTCAGCCATCGGTGTAAGCTAACTAAGCGAAACCGAAGATATAATTTTTATTTGAACTATCCATATTTTTTGAAAGTAGCGCTTCGCGCCACTTTCAAATATATTCCTAGCTCTTAAGTAAGCACAAAGTGCTGTAAATTCAAGTAGCTTTAAATTATTGCTTGGAAGCTTTCAAGGCATTAAGCAGATCATTCTGTTTATTTAATTGATCGTTTTGGCTACGGATGCGTCGTGATAATAGGCGGATAATATTAACAGCTATGTCAGGAGTCTCATCGATTGCCTCATACAACTGCTGCTGTGTAAGCACAAGGCAATCACAGTTCGAGATCGCAGTTACTGAAGCTGATCGCGGCTCGGCATCGAATAGCGACATTTCCCCAAAGCAACTACCCTTATCTAAAATTGCCAAATCCTTATCGCCAATATGTACCCGCACCTTACCCGCAACCACAATATATAGCGATCTCCCCTCCTGCCCTTGGGCAAAAATCAATTTACTCGATGGGTACGAGACCTCATTCATAATTGAAGCTAAACGTACCAAAAAATCGTCACGTAACTCCTTGAAGATCGGAACACCTCTTACTAATAACAAACGCTCAATACTGGTTAGCATTATTTAAGACTCCCCATAACCGCGTGTTTTGCCTTCGCTCATTCTGGCTCTAATCTCTGTATCTATGTCATCACTCTCTTGAGAATTATCACGTAGATTCATAATGGATTTACCATTATTTTGAAAATAGTAGGAAATAGCCCTTGCTTGAGCCAAAACTAAGGGATCACGATCTTTTAATAGCCGAGGTAAAATTTTGACTAGTGATCGCGGTGAAGCCATCTGCAAATAAGCAATTACAGCTTCCCTGACAAATCCTGTTGGATGATCTAAACCCTTTAATATTGCCTCAGTAGGTAAACTCCAGAATTGAGTCCTTGCCATATGAAAGCAGCAAGCTAATGTCCAATCAGACAAACAATAGCTTAAATCTACGAGCTGATGGAGACGATTCATGGGAGTCAAGGGCTTATATGGATGAATCGTTGCCAGGATGCTCAACTTATCGGATATGGCGCGATTGTCCACTATATACAATAAAATTTGCTTAATACTCAGGTCAACAGTGTTATCTAAGATTTCCATACCGCGAGCAAGACTACTTTTCGTACCAGAAATGATGTTAAAAGATGCAGCCTGAATTGCTGATGGCGGATACAGCAATTTCATAAGTAAGAAAATGCGTTCTAAGCTGTCAATTGCCTCATGTTGCAAAGCCTCAAACAATAGCTCTGTTTCTGGGGTCTCAAATTGGCTGAGTGCAATGTCCTCAATCGCTGACCAAGCCTCAGTTATCACTCCCAACTCTTGGATCACGATTTTTTCAATTCCACTCCGTCCGATCAATTCAAGAATTGCTTCAATGCCTTGATCTTGCGGTATACGAATCAAAGTACGCAAAATTTGTCGTCGATGTTTGCCCCAAGACTTAGATAAATTGCTAGCAAGGACAGAAATAGAAGCTTGCGTCCCAATTTCTCCGAGAATATCCCATGCTTGGATTCGCACATTTATAGGACTGCGATCATTATGGGCAAGCTCTATTAATGAACTAATCCCATCATCACCAAGATTAACTAAAGCTTGATAGGCAGACTTATGAGTAGACTTATAGTGCAAACCACGAATAATCGATGGGAAATATTCACTTGTGCGCGTCGCTGCGATCGCCCTTAGCAAAGCACAACGAACCTCAATCGATGGATCTTGTAATAATTGCGGGACATAAAAGCGTAAAGACTGCATAAAAGCCGCTTCGGCTAGGGCTCGACAACCTAACACCCTTTCAGACTGTGACGAGCTAGTGATCATATGTCGCAAAGTATTTGTTGCTTCGGCAACCTGTGACGAAGCTCCGAGACGCATCATCAATGCTACAGCTGTACTACGAATAATTGGATTTTGTTCAGGGCTTAAATAGGTACGCAGACTATCAATATCACAATTCTTTTCATCGGCTAGCAATATATAACGCAAACACAAAGCTTGTACCTGAGGTGAATAGTTGGAAGACTGCATGACTTCATTGATATAGGGCAAATACTTAGGTTCAGGATTTTCTAACATCGCCTCAATACTCTGAGCCTGCAATTCGGATGACATCTGCGAAAGCATAGGAGCAAGGGATTCACCCACAGCTTGGGGCACAATTTGTGTTAAGAGTTCAATACAAACTGACTGTTCGATTTGAGTCTCGGCTCTAGTTATGGATTCAGACAATGCGCGTCGCAGTTCACGAGTATCAACCGTAAATAGACTAAATTGTCCCCGCTCTACACTTTGGATTAATAGTTCTAAATATCCTCTTCTCAATAACCAAATCACCATCATCCAGATCAAGGCAACAATCACAATTACTACTGCAAACCAATGGGAAGTAATTTCCGTTTCAATCCCTCCTTTTTTAAAAATTTCGCCAAAAATCCAGATCAAAATTCCTGCGCCGCCAGTTGCTAATGGGTCGGCGATACCCCGCACGAAAGATTGAATCTGACTCCGAAATTGATCAGGAATGGCTTGAAATAAGGTGGGTGCAGTTGCTGCCACAATTGTAAAACGAAATAATTCATCAAAAAACTTCAGAACTACAAATCCAGCAAGTAGTCCAAAGGGTGCTAATCCAGCTAATATGCCTGTAATGACAATTCCAATAGGCGGCATTAAAACCGCAAAAAATATGCCAATACGCTCAATAATGCGGCTGGAGCCAAAAAGTTGCAGTGCTAGCTTAAAAACCCCCATAATGCCGCCGAAAATGCCTAAAAATCTGCCGATCGCTTCTTCAGTTTTTAGATTAATTTCTAGTTGCGTCTGATATTGAAACTCAATCATGAAAAACAAGATTTGGGCAGCAATAAAGAATCCAAAGAGCAACCAGACGTACTTGAGCAAATTGCCCTGTAGAGAACGCGCAGAAATTTCGCTATCTTCGTCAATGTTATAGACAGAATTAGGAAAGGCTTGACGATAGCGAGTACTTAAATAAAATAGTAAAGAGGAGCCAATTAAAAGCATCACAGAGGTGGCAAGGGTCATATTGGGGACTCCCCACAAACTCACCAAAAATGGGTAGGAAAATCCTCCTACTATTTCGGCAACGATAATGCCTGTGGTAATCAGGGGGAAGGCACGCTTAATTTCGCGAATATTAAATAGCTGATTTGCTGCAATGTCATTATTAATATTGCTAAGTACATAGATGCCTTCCACCCATAGGCGAATCCCAAATACGGATGCCATATATAAATACGATCCCTTGTGCATCAGCCCTATCCACACCAGTGGCAAGGGCAAGGCTAATAGGCAAGAGATCCCCAGCATCACCCACCGCAAAGGAAACAGTTTTTGCAGCCATGAATAAAAAATGCCAAAGGCAGTTACCACAAAGGCAGTGGCTATATATATCCAAGTCAGATTTTCGGCTTTATAAGCTTCGAGAAATAGGGTGGAGCTAGAATACTCCAGCCATACTGCTCCAATCGATGTTGCACAATAAAATAAAAACATCAACAATGTGCGTTCAGCTTCATCTGGACGCAGATTGACGATTTTTAAAAAGCGGCGCATCGTTGAATTGGAGTCGGAGATGGCAGGTGCACTCATAGGTGATGGCGATCGTTTGACGATATGGTACTACAAGAACGCAAATCTGCAATGACAGCTATTTCTCCAATTACTTCAATTTCTCAAGGTCATCTCAATATCTGGGAAACTTGTCGGCGTAAATATCAATATAGTTTCTTAGAGGTGCTGAGTTTACCAGAAGCCGATCTAGATCGCAAAGAAAAGTTGCAATTAGGTACAAAGTTTCACTTACTAATGCAGCAAAAAGAACTTGGACTTGACGTATCGGCTTTGGCCGGTAGTGATGCTCAGTTACAAACATGGCTAGGAGCTTTTGAAAAGCAGCCTCCTATGATGATTGCTGGTGAACGCTTTTGTGAGCATCGTCGCACTTTAGAGATATCTAGTTCAATATCGCTGCATGATGATAGTGAGAATCGTGAGCGCAATCAAGGTTGTTATGTCTTAACTGCAATTTACGACATGTTGATTTTGGGTGAGCAACAAGCTCAAATCCTAGACTGGAAAACTCATCAAGCAGATATCCCTCTGCATACATTAAAAGCTAATTGGCAAACTCGCCTTTATTTATACCTATTAGCCCAAACGACAAAATACGACCCTGAGCAAATATCGATGACCTATTGGTTTGCTAATAGCGCTCAATCAGTAATTATTGAATATTCTCGAGCTGAGTATGAACAAACGGCGGCAAGACTTCAGCGAATTTTGTTGGAGATGTCCCAAGCACAGACATATCCCAAACTAGATTTGCATAGTACTATTTGTAAAAACTGTGAGTTTCGCGATCGCTGCGATCATGGAGATTTAATAACTAACAATGTCATTGGTAATATTGAAGATATTCCTGAGATTGCCATTTAGAATCGCTTGAGTAGTTCAGAAATATTTTTAAAAGTGTCGCTAAGCATCACTTTTAAAAATATTTCTGGACTTTAAGTAATCGCAAAGTGTAGTAATTGCTGCGATCTCTTTGAGTTGAAGTAGGCATTTAGGGACTTAAAGAGAAAAAAGTACCACCGAGTTTGTATGGCTTCGACTTCGCTCAGCCAACATTGACTGAGTGAAGTCGAAGCCGTAGGTACTTTAATTAATCGCAAGTCCCTAAGAATTTTTTCTGATAGTGAATTACAGTTTTGTTTCTGCATCGATGGGAGAGAAACAAAACTATATAAAGTCAGCCAGAATTAAACTTTGTTCTCAAAGCTTGTTAGGACTTACGCATCGGTTAGATGTTGTGCGGGCTTCGCCCGCACAACATCTAACCGATGCGTAATAAATTCCTTCGGAGACTGTCAAGTAAAATGTGTAAAGTCTAGAAGCTAGAGATGGAGCCGATCCTCGAAGAGGATCGCAAAGCGATTGAGAGCAGGTTTCCAATCGCGAATGGGCATAGTCCATTTCTTAGAAATATTCCGCATAGCCAAGTAAACTAGCTTGAAAGC
>JADBWH010000003.1 GCA_020404105.1 Pseudanabaena sp. M53BS1SP1A06MG
AACTGATGTTACGTGGAACAAATATCACCCTCACCCCCCTGCCCCCTCTCCCATCAAGGGAGAGGGGGAGCTAGACTAATTTCTTGTTCCCCTCTCCCTTAATGGGAGAGGGGCTAGGGGTGAGGGTCTTAGAAACTTCCACGTAACATCAGTAATTAAGTTGAGCTACTTAAAAGATTTAAGTGTAGTTAACCATTTTTGTTTATTCATTTCGTCACCTGATAACTTTAGTTAGCCTTTATGTTACTGCCCCCTAATAATTTTCTTGTGGTACTGGATTGGAAGGATCAATCCGATTAACCCAAAGTACTGTTGGGAGCATAGGCAGCATGGGGAGCAAGCAAATCAGCCATTGAGACCAAGTCAGCGGAGCCGTGGCAAATAAGGCATTCATCACACCCGATTGACTAAACAGGATTTGTAGAACTGTTGCAGTAGCAATTCCTACTATAAGGATAGGGGCATTGGTAATCGCATTGGCTTGCCCACAAACATATTGGGCAATAGTTGCACCCAATTGGCTAATGCTCAGTAAGTAGATAATTCGAGCTGCAACTAGGGCTTGAATCGCCATTGTCCGCGCCACTGCAACATCTCCCGTCGTGGACTTCGCCCATTCAAACATCCCGAAAATTAAAATCCAATTGAAGACCGACACCACCAGAATGCGGTGGAGCAGTTTGAGGGTTAGCAATGGTTCACTGGGTTTGCGGGGAGGCTGTTGCATCGTTCCCTTAGATTTAGGCTCAAAGGCGAGAGGAACCGTCATTGTGATGGAGTTGATCATATTCAGCCAGAGAACTTGCAGGGATAAAATTGGTAACTCACGTGCCAACAGAGCACTGATCAAAATCGTCATGGATTCTCCACCGTTGACAGGTAGCAGAAAGGCGATCGCTTTCCGCAAATTTTGATAAACAGTTCGCCCTTCTTCGACAGCGGCTTCGATAGAAGCAAAATTATCATCGGTCAACAACATTGCAGCCGATTCCCGTGCCACTTCCGTACCACCCTTGCCCATTGCAATACCAATATCTGCTTGTTTGAGCGCAGGGGCATCATTCACCCCATCGCCCGTCATTGCCACAATGTCGCCATTGGCTTGGAGTGCCTCGACTAGTTGTAGCTTTTGCGATGGAGCAACCCTAGCAAAGACTGAACCTTCCGTCGTTGCCTGCTTCATGTCTTGAGCATTCATTTCGGCTAATTGTTGCCCTGTAAATGCCACCACCCCAGCAGCAGTTTGAATCCCCATCCGCTGAGCGATCGCTCGGGCTGTGGCAAGATGATCACCTGTAATCATCTTGACCTGAATACCCGCTGACTGACAGGCATGAACCGCAGCAATTGCCTCTGGTCGAGGCGGATCGATCATGCCCTGTAATCCTAGAAAGACTAAATCGGTTGCAATATCTTCATGGTCAATCGCATGCTGATGTATTGCTGCAGCTTTTTGGGCAAACGCCAATACTCGTAAGCCCTGACCTGCCATTGAGTCTACCTCTTGTTTAATTTGGGCAGCATCGAGGTCGATTATTTGTCCCTGTGCATCAAGCATCTGGGTACACCGACTGAGTAATGCTTCCACCGACCCTTTGACATAAATCATCCGAGGCTCGGCATCATGCAAGGTTGCCATGAATTGATAGTCTGACTCAAACGGAATCGCATCCAATCTTGGTTTTACAGCCGCCAGCCTCACTTGGCTCAACCCTGCCTTTTCAGCTACAGTAATTAAGGCTCCTTCCGTCGGATCGCCCACCACCAACCAATCCGATCCTGTTTGTTTCAGTTGAGAGTCATTGCACAAAACCCCTGCTATTAAACAATCTATTAAAACAGGTGGAAACTCCTCTACCACCAAGGCATTTTGATCTCTGCTATTGACTGGAGTAATGTTGCCCTTGGGACTATACCCACCACCACTCGCATGATAGTGGTAGCCTCCTGCATAAATCGATTGGACAGTCATCTGGTTTTCCGTGAGCGTCCCAGTTTTGTCGGAACAAATCACCGTGGCACTACCCAAAGCTTCTACCGCTGGTAATTTACGAATGATAGCATTACGTTTTGCCATGCGGTTTACCCCGATAGCCAGTGTAATTGTCACAACAGCGGGCAACCCTTCGGGAATAGCACTAACTGCCAATGCCACTGCTGCCTCAAACATGCTAATCCATGACTCTCCCTGTCCCAGCCCAACCCAAAAGGTGAAGGTTGCCAGAGTTAAAATGACATAGAGCAAAGTTTGGCTGAATTTCTCAAACTTACGGGTCAAAGGTGTGCTCAAACTGACTCGATCTTCGATCGATTGAGAAATCTGTCCTACTTCAGTAGCATTGGCAGTCGCCACTACAATGCCCTGTCCTTGACCAAAAGTAACAAAACTACCCGCATAAGCCATGTTGCGACGTTCAGCAAGTGGTGTATCTACAGGCAAGGCTTGGATCGATTTATCAACTGGAATGGATTCTCCCGTTAGGGCTGATTCATCCACCTGCATGTTGCGAACCCGCAATAACCGTAAATCTGCTGGAACCTTATCGCCAGATACCAGCAAAATCAAGTCTCCTGGAACTAGCTCTCGTGAGGGAATCCTCAGGGGTTGTCCTTCTCGTAATACAGTGGTTTCAGTGGCGACAGCTTTGGTAAGGGATGCGATCGCTCCTTCAGCCTTGGCTTCTTGCACATAGCTAATAATGGCATTGATCAGTGTAACCACCCAGATCACGGTTGCATTAGTCCAAGAACCTAGAAACGCCTTCACCATTCCAGCCAATAGTAAAATATAAAGGAGTGGCTGATGAAATTGCAATAAAAACCTTAACCATGCTGGTTTTCCCGGCTTAAATTGCAATTCGTTCCAGCCATACTGTGCATAGCGATGAGCCACATCCTCAGAGGTCAACCCAGTTTCTACACTGCTGTCAAAACTCTGGATGATTTCATACTCAGGAAGTGCATGATAAGAGCGTGAGTGAGGCTGTACAAGCATCATATTCTCCAAAGGTTAGACACACCTTTTCCTGATAACGCATCACTGGCACAGTCGTCAACTCATAGTTGGGAAGTTGCACTGCGTGGCTCTACTGACAGTGCTCAGGGAATGCCTACAATGCGATCAAAGGTTAAAGTTTGGAGAATATTGGTACAGGCATTGTGGACTTGCTCGAATACATGAGGATGAGAAATAATAGTACACAGGTCAATATAAAAGGGAGATGTCGCCCCCGACGCTTGCACAAATTCCCCAAACTGGATGCAGCCAATAATTAGCCAGACATAAGTAAACTAAAAACCGAGAGTTTTGTTCCGCTCGCTATGCGAGCGGAACAAAACTCTGGTTTGGGTTTTAATTAAGTTGAGCTACTCATCATTAAGTTGCAAAATTACATCTTTATGGAGATGCTCTTGCAGCAGGCGTACATTGGGCAATCAAACTGAACAGCTTGGATTTCCCTGAGTCATGGTCGCTCTCATCTGGTTAATGTCATTCCGTAGTGATTGGATGGCTTTTCTGGGAGATTCATGACCCAACAAATCTTCAGGAGTAGAAATAATCAGCCCATCACCACTAGAAATCAGCCCTGCCTTCAGAAAGGATTCCAACTCTGTTGGCTTAGATGAAAGGTTTTTTGCTAATATCAAGTGATCAGGCGCGATCGTGCGAATGCGGGCAAAGACATCAGGACTCCCTCCCACTTCTAATCCTAACTGCTCTACAATGCCCCAAGTTTTGGCTTGCTCTACTAAATTCAAATAGAACGGTGCGTGATGGGTCGGATATTGCTGCAATATTGCTGTTGAGGGGTTGACCGTGGCACACAAGATAAATACAGCCTTGTCTGGATAAAGAAGAAAGGGGGTCAGCCCATCTTGACCAATGTATGGATCTAGGGTAACCGCATCCACCCCCCAGATTGTAAAGATCATCTGGGCAAAAACTCTGCTGGTATGACTGTCACAATGCTGAGCATTCAGAATAACTGGAATGTGACGTGGGATAGATGAGAGGATCTGTCGCAATAATCCTAGCCCCGAAGCCCCCAACGCTCGATAGAACTCCAAAGTTAGCTTGTAAGCGCAAACTAAATGAGCCGTTTCTTCAATCAGGCATTGCAACCATTTAAGTAATTCCCAGATATGAGCATGAGATCCTTCCCAGCCACCTAAGTGTTTGGACCATATTTGAGGATTTGGAGAGAGTTCAACAGAGAGCAAACTCTGATTGCGAGTCATAGCCTCGCTCAACTTATCACAAAACTTCATAAACACTTTTGGGGGAGAAGGATCTAATCTTCATAAATGCGGCACTCCACGGCATTAGGATTGTCTTCGCAGTAGGTCTGGAGTGAATTCTTCTGTTCCTTTTTGTTGACCCGTTGATGGGAGGCTTCCGCCTGGAGTTCCTCAGCCACACCCCAAGCCGCAGCGCACTCTGGAGAGGTGGTACCCCTGGCTATACAAATATTTCGCGCGTCTTCGCGGGCAATTTCGATTTCGTCTTCAATAAACAGTCGTTTCGGATTTTCTACAAAGTCACTCTTAAAGAGAATGTCACTGACAGAAACAATACCTAGCAAGGTTTTGCCCTGAACTACTGGCGCTCGACGAATGTGGGTTTGAGCAAATAACCGAGCCACATATTCCACACCCAGTTCGGGACTGACGACCACACATGGCTTGACCATAATTTCGTAAACTCGCACGCTCTTGGGATCGAGACCAAAGGCTGCCACTTTGTAGATAATGTCGGTTTCGGTCACCATCCCATAGGGATCTTGTTCGTGGCGTGGTTCGACTATCAGTCCCCGTAGGCGTTTGTCTTTCATCAACTTCACAGCATCTGCAACCGTTGCCGAGCCACGAATGGTGACAACGTTTGAGGTCATAATTTCTTCAGCTTGCATCATAGGAATTTAAATTTTTATTCAATGGGATAAGTGGAATATGCTCAAAAATTGGCTAGTATTTCCCAGAAAGTAATGTGCTGGGTACTAATTTCATCACAAGATAGCAGAGACAATAAGTCGATCGCTGATTGGTGGGTGCGGGGTAGCGGCAGTTGTGTTCTCCCGAATGCCCGGTGCATAGGCTTCAAGCACAGCACCGTTTTGCCAACACATAGCGATGAAATAATCACACACTGGACACTCCGTCTGAGCAACTTGCTGGGCTGGACATCTACATCCTGTGGGCAGGCGATCGCTCAAGAGCCGCTGAGCCACGCTGCCACAGTTGGGACATCGAATAGTCATGATTTTGTCCATCACCGCACCTCAAAACCGAATAATAATGTGATATGGAAAGGGACAACGCAGGGCGTTTACCCATGGCAAAAGACTATAATTGCCTTTCTACCGCATCCGTAAACTCCTCATAGGGTTTAATCCCGATTAACGTTTCCATCAATTTGCCCTGTTTAAACACCATGACAGCCGGAATACTTCTAATCCCTAAGCGTTTGGCTACGGGTTTGTTACTGTCCAAGTCAAGTTTGAAGACTTTGGCGCGATCGCTATAGTCATCGGCTAATCGATCAATCAACGGTGCCACCAGTTTGCAAGGTCCACACCAAGTTGCCGTGCAATCCACCACCAACAGTGATTCACTCTTTAAGAGGAAATCAAATTCAGTTTCATCTTGAATAAATGTAGCCTTACCCATGTTTATATCTCCAGATTGATGATGTGTGACTTAAGTACTGTGTGACTTGTACTGTGTGATTTAGTACAAATTTTCTTCTTGGTGCGTTTTAATCGTGCAGTTGGAGCGGGGATAAGTAACACAGGTCAGCACAAACCCCGCATTCACTTGGTCATCATCTAAAAATGATTGATCCGACTGATCCACTTCCCCAGAAATCAGTTTGCCAGCACAGCTAGAACAAGACCCTGCCCGACAAGAAATTGGTAAGTCAATGTCCGCTTCGGCTGCGGCTTCGTAAACGGTTTGATCGTCTGGGACATCGATGGTGACATCTAATCCCTCGTCATTCACGAGTTTTACTTTGTAAGTTGCCATGGGGTACTCCTAATCAAAACAAATTTAAGGCGTTAAGTTGGGATATAGTGTTCTTGCAAGTCATTGAAATAGACACCACCATGACAGCAGTTCCTTCAAACGATTTATCTGCCTGGGAGCGGCTAGAACAAGGTAGACAAGCAAAAGCAAGCAACGGTGGCTATGCGGGCTACGGCTCCCCTGCGTTTGGACAACGATCAATCGATGGTGAATTAGTGGATGATCCAGAAGAGTGCCAGATCATTGAACTGATTCGTCGCCATCACAAATCAGGGAAATCCTTGCAGAAGATCGCCGATTGGCTTAATGAACATAACTACACCACCAAACGCGGTCAACCATGGCAGCGTATTTCCGTAAAGCGAGTGCTTGATCGACTATATGGAAAATTATCCAGAATTTCTGGAGTAACCCTTCAGATAGAGCAGAACTCGGAAGTACTCACCCCAGCGTCTGGTGATGACGATCTTAAAACCATTAGAGGTTCAATAACCTTTAAATAAAGAGTTTTAGGCTTTATCCTGTTACATCCCTCTATAATACACCGAAGTGGGTCGAAAATCTTTACGAGTTTTATAAAAATTGTAATAAAACGTTACATCTTTTGGGGAAAGCTTAATGGTACTAGATTTTGAGATAGCTTTAGAATGGGTTTTGGCAACTCTGAGAGCATGAGTTCTTTGCCCGACGGCTAGTCTGCCTATTGGCTTTTGAGATTGCAGGATGGTGCTGATGTCCCTCGATACTCCTCTGAGTTGGGCTCCCGATCTAGAAAAGGCGATTGATCGGCATCCATTGACAGTGCCGCCAACGACTTCTCTGACGGAGGCGATCGCCCTAATCGGTCAGGCTCATAGCCATCTATGTGTACTCACGGATGAATTATCCTATCTGGCTCCTCCAACGGAAGAGATGCGTGCTAGCTGCTTGCTGGTGGTGCAGGGACAAGAGCTATTGGGAATTTTGACAGAACGTGATGTGGTGCGACTTACTGCTCAAGGGATTAACCTGACTGAGACAACTGTTGCCGATGTGATGGTACATCCCCTGATCGCATTGCCCCAGCAATCCGTTCAAGACATTTTTGCCGCCCTGTTTTTGTTTCGTCGCTATCGAATTCGCCATTTGCCGATTGTCGATGACCAAGGACACTTAATCGGGGTGATCTCCCATGAAAGTATTCGCCAGATTTTGCGTCCAGCCAATCTATTGCGGTTTCGTCGTGTATCGGATGTGATGACCACTCAAGTGGTACAAGCCCCACTCACTGCTACAGTCTTGCAATTGGCCCAGTTAATGACTGAACATCGTGTGAGTTGTGTGGTGATCACCCAACGAGATTCGGAAGACAATGACTGCCCCGTTGGCATTGTGACAGAGCGAGATATAGTCCAGTTTCAAGCAGTTCAAATCGATCTGCACAAAACGAAAGCCCAGATTGTGATGAGTACGCCTTTATTTCTCCTCAGCCCCGAGGATTCCTTGTGGACAGCCCATCAGGAAATGCAAAAACGGCGGGTTGGGCGTTTGGTTGTTTCTTGGAACTGGGGTCAGGGGTTGGGTATTGTCACACAAACCAGTCTGTTACGGGTTTTTGATCCGATGGAAATGTATGGGGTGATTGAAAATTTACAGCAAACGATTCAACAGCTAGAGTCCGAGCGATCATCGCCCTCCTATCCTTCTGCTCCGCACGATTCTCTGCCTCCCCAGTCCAGTTCTACGGACTCATTACTCCAACGAACTACCCCATCACACAATGAGATCGCGGGTGATCGCAAATTCCTATTTACTTTGATAGACAATGCTTACAAAAACGTAAAGTATATGTTGGCTAACTTAGGTATTTCGGTCGAGCAGCGACGATCTCTGCTCCAATCTGTTTTATGGACGATTGAGCAACTCAATCGTGAAATTAGTTCTTAGATCACTGGCACTGGTCAGTTAAGGCGTGAGAGAAGAAAAGCCTCGTAATGACAGCACATCCAATGTCGAAATCTGTTGATGATATAACCTGTTCACTATCGTAGGAGTCTTTGTCTTCTTCCCGTTTCTATGCTGAAGTTACTATTGCCAAGGGACTTTTATGCCCTCACTAATTAACTGACCAGTGCCAAAAAGACAAGAAAAAATCACTTTATTTGCTTGTAAATGTCAGATTAAATCAGTATCTAGGTAAAATTCAGACAAATTCATTGCAAAGGCAGAAAAATATGCTATTTATCTTACGGAAAAAACAAGAATATGTTGATTAAATCATCATATATTGCAGCAATAAATCTCTCGTAAAGCATGGAAATATATGAATAGATCAATTTGACAACAGGAATTTTCAAGAATATTTAAATAAATACCCTTTATTTAAATTCAGAATCATCGACTTTATCCCGATGTTAATAATCCCCGACCGAGACATTTCCCGAGACATTGATTAATAAAGAGGAATTACGACCATGACCGTTGAAGAAGCGATCACAATTATTGATGTGGCCTTAAAGGGCGGCAAGCGCCTCAGCAACATTCAAGAACAATTGTTCCGTCAAACTTGGGAGGGTAAGACCTATTCTGAGATTGCTGAAGCCTGTGGTTACGATGCTTCCTATATTCGTGATGTTGGTTATCGCCTATGGCAAATTTTGACTAAATGCTTTGGTGAGCGCGTTACTAAACATAATTTACAAGTAGTGTTAAGGAGTCACGCCCATCGCTTTGTCAGCAGAGGTGTCGAAAATCTCGACCCTCAGGAGATGCTGACTACGAATATCAGTTCTAAACGTTGCGACTGGGGCAATGCGATCGATACTTCGATTTTTTATGGTCGTACTGAGGAGTTGGCGCAGGTAAAAAAATGGGTTGTCAGTGATCGCTGCCGTTTACTGGGTATATTTGGGATCGGTGGCATCGGCAAGACTGCCTTCGCGACGAAACTGGCAGAACAGGTGCAGAGTGAATTTAATCTAATTGCATGGCGATCGCTCCGCAATGCCCCCTCAGTAGAATCAACCTTGTCGGAATTAGTCAGCTTTTTGACTAATCAATCGATCTCTACTTTGCCCCAAGATTTTAATAGTTTGTTATTAATGTTCATCCAAGTCTTGAAGCAATCGCGTTGCTTGATTGTGCTAGACAATGTGGAATCAATTCTCCGCAGTGGCGAAACTTCAGGTCATTACTCCGAAGGTTACGAAGGCTATGGCGAGCTATTTCGGCAAGTGGGGCAAATTCGCCATCAAAGTTGTGTGATTTTGACTAGTCGCGAAAAGCCATCAGATGTATTACCCCCTGATAGTTGTGATTGCATGGTGCGATCTTTGCAACTATCAGGGCTCAAGGAGGAAGCCAGACAAATGTTTCGCGAAGAATTGGCGATCGCTCCTGAAACTCTTAAGTTGATTGACTTTTATTGTGGTAATCCTCTCGCACTAACCGTAGTATCCCGTTCCATCAACAGTATATTTGACGGCAATGTGCAGGAATTTCTCGATCAAGAGACAAATGTATTTGGTGATATTCGCAATCTTATCGATCAACAATATGCGCGTCTTTCCGATTTGGAGAAGCAGATAATGTACTGGCTGGCAATCGAGCGCGAACCAATCACTACTGACAATCTGCGTAAAGACATTGTGCCGATGGTGTCTAAATCCCAAATTCTCGAATCGGTGATTTCCCTGCGTTGGCGATCGCTAATTGAGAAGAAGGCAAATAGCTTCACACAACAGCCCGTGGTTATGGAATATATGACTGAGCGATTGGTGGATATGGCATATCAAGCAGCCACGGAAGGCGATCCCGAATTTTTGATGAAATATGCCCTCGTCCAGCATCGTGCCGAAGACGACATTCGCGAAACCCAGATGCGGCAAATTTTACAACCTCTCACTGACCGACTCTTGGCGCATTACGTTAGTACCGACACTTTGCAACGCGAATTGCGTAGTTTGTTAGAAACTCTCCACGATCGCCAAACTGCAACTGGTTATGCAAAGAGCAATATCATGAATTTGTTGCGAGCTTCCCAACAGGATCGCACGAAGAGCTTTTGTCGCTTTCCCGAACATGTAACAGAGCATTCCGATTTACTACTTCTGGAAAGACTATTAGAAAGTGATCGTGCTGGTGGTCTAGCTACATGGGATCATCGCATTCCATGGGCAAACAATCCCCTTGCCCAACAGACCTCAGAAACGAAAACCCGAATCCGTAGCAAGAATCTCTACTACCAATGGATAGAAGGCTCACTTGAACAGTTGAAACAAGAACTCAAGCAACAACCTAAACTTCGGAAGAAGTACTATGCATGGTTGAATGAAACTGAATTTGCTGTAATCGATGCAGATTTTGAAGCTGTCAAAATTACGGATATGCTTAATCAGCCTGTTGATGCCAGACTGGTGTTTATCAATGAGGTGAATATTGTTGAGCCTCCTGCGAATATAGCGACACCTGCCGAGCGTCGCGCTCAAGCCCGTAAAAGCAAGCAAGAAATGCAAGCAAGAAATGCAAGCAAATCGTTCTAAAAGACTTGTTTAGTTCATAAGAAGTTGCATTTTGTCTAAGACAAAATGCAACTTCTTATGGCAGCAGACTTGAATTAATGTCAGTTCGGGGTAAGTTGGCAAATTTTAAAAGCCCAAAAGTAAAAGCCTTGCGAAGCAAGGCTTTTACTTTTGGGCTTTGAGAGAGGATTTGCGTAGCAAACCTTCTCTCAAAGCTCGTTTCAAATCATCCCGAACTCACGTTAGTTATTGTGTTGGTAAATTTACCGTAAAAGTAGTTCCTTGTCCAACTTTACTTTCAACCTTGATTTGTCCATGATGGCTTTCGGCGATCGCTTTAGCGATTGCTAGACCTAGCCCTGATTCACTGGTAGCCGAATTTCCCGATTTAGAACTCGACTTGCTACTCTTTTGCGGTTGATAGCGATAGAACCTTTCAAAAATTTGGGATAGCTCTGCTTCAGGAATACCAATGCCTGTATCTTTAACCTGAACCTGTACTTGATTTGCAGAATGAAGTAGCTGGGTAATTATCTGCACTTTGCCGCCCTTAGACGTATAGGCGATCGCATTGCTAACTAGATTGGTAAACAATCGTCCTAAGCGATCACGATCACCTGATATCAAAAGATTTTTAGACTCATTAGGTAATTCGAGCATAATTTGTTTTTGCAGGGCGATCGCCTGCTGTTCCTCGCCCACCTCGTAGAGAATTTGCGACAAATTGCAAGTCTCGCACTTCTGATTTGTAATACCGCCATCATGTCGTGCCAAAAAGAGCAAATCTTCAATCAATCTTCCTAAGCGCCTTGTGATTCTTTCAATGGTTTCCAATTGAGACTTCTGAAACTCTAGATCGGGATTGGGGTCAGAAAGAGCTACTTGGACATTGGTTTGAATCACAGCGATTGGGTTCCGCAATTCATGGGAAGCATCAGCAGTGAATTGTTTCAGTCGTTGGTAAGATTCGCGCACAGGTTCCATGGCAATACCTGCTAACCACCAACCGCATAGCAAAACTACGCCCACCATAAGCGTTGTCCCCACTGCAAGATCGAGAAATAGCTGCTTTACGGGCTTAGTGACTTCAAACCAAGGATGACTAATTCGCAAATATCCAAGCAATTTGCCATTAATCACAATCGGTTCAGTCATTTGTCTCAAAGGTTCTACTTCCGATAAATGCACTGTGCGATAAACTGGTTGTAAAATTCCGCGTTCTCTCTGTTGCAAAGAATCAGAATTACCATTAGTTGTCCAGAGAATCTCTCCGCTAGGACTGAACCAGTCAATATCAATATGATCGGCATCAATTTCTTGAGCGTTTGCTGAAAAGTTATGACTGAAATCTGATTCTAAGTCAATTAAATTAGAACGAATTAGCGATCGCTCTATAACTTCGGCAACATGATCAATCGTGTCATCAATGCGATCGATCAAAGTAGACTGCACATAGAGATAGAATCCCGTTGCAAATACAATCAACAAAATTGCCGTGACGATCGCATACCACAGAGCCAAACGACGGCGCATGGCTTGGAATACTGGATTGGGAGCAGGATTAGTAGTCAAACTCTTCTAAAATAGTTAACAATCGATTTTGGCAGGAATTAGGAATTAAATCGCTTAGAGGAATCTCGCGTTTACCACCACCAATAGCAATCTTTGTCTCAGCTAGGACTTGGCTCACGTCTGATGCCTTAATCCCAGCTACAATCATGGGATAAAATTTCTCAGCAAGGGGACGATGCAAATGGGCATCATTCAAATATAAATGCCACTTTGCGATGTCAATGTAGACATCTTCAGCGATCGCCGCAGCTAACTGTTCAATATGTTCTGTAGTACTCATTTTTGATAACTGATAATTACTCTTTGATAGGCAGTACGCTTAGAGCCCCACCATCTATCTATTGTAAACTCTGGAGATTGATCCGATCATCTACCCTTATTTGTCGTTCCCTTAATATATCTAAAATAGGTAATAAGTCTTTACCTTTCTTTGATTCAGGAATTTAAGCCCCACATACACTGGTAGCTATGTATATTTAAAGCTACAAGCAAGAGCATGTGTCGCATGTGTCGTCTGCTCCCCATGCTTCAATAGGCTAACAGCATCGCTGCAAAAGTAATTTTGTGACAATCTATGATTCTCAAAGCCGTTTCATATCTATCACCAAATCTATTTTGGTATTACCAAGCAATTTCCGAAGCTATTTCGCGTAATTGTAAACTAACAATAGAATTAATAGAAGCAACAACTGATCCACTTGATGACCAACTACTACAAAATGATCAATGGGATCTCATATTTATCTGTGGACTGCCCCTAGTTCGCCATAATCGCATAGCAGTAAAACCATTGCAGTTATTGGCTGCTCCAGTGATGTTAGGCGATCGCTATGAAAATCAGCCCATTTACTTCGCAGATATCGTTGTGAATGCAGCTAGTAATTTTAAGCGATTTGAGGATTTGGAAGGAACAAGATTTTGTTATAACGATCAGGGTTCTAATAGCGGATATAATCTGTTGCGTTATCGCTTATTACAACACGTACATCATAAAGAAACTTCTTACTTTAGTCATGTACAGCAATCTGGTTCCCATCAACGATCGCTTCAGTGGATTACAAATGGATTAGCTGACTGTGCTGCTATTGATAGCGTTGTGATGGAGGCAGAATTACGGCAATTTCCAGAATTAGCAAAATCCTTACGAGTAATTGAATCAATGCGGTCGCCTATGCCTCCTATCGTTATATCATCATACTTAGAACCAAGTTTAGCCAAACAGATGCAAGATATCTTATTCAATCCCGATCCAGAACTGCAAGCAGCTATGACAATGGCTCAAGTAAAGAGATATGCAAAAGTAACAGTACAGGATTATAAACCTATTGCTGTTACTTTTGATGCAGCTATGCAGTTAGGCTATGAGGCGATCGCTTGAGAATGGTGATAGCGCGAGAGTAGCGATCCTGCTGGATCAAGGCTTCCCGATGAGCATCCTCATAAATTTGCAAGAACAATTTCCTTTGAGTATTGCTACCGCCTACTTCATGCAAACGATGTAGCACGGGCTTTAACTCTTTAGTAGTTTTTCTCCAGTCATAGAGTGCATGGGCAATTAGCCCCCTAGCAGCAGGTAGAGCCACTTCCTGCCAAGTCTTTTGTAAATAGGGTGGGACTCTATGGGCATATGCTTCCATGCTAAAGAGCATTTCTCTTGCAAAGTCAAGACGATTAGCACGAGCAAGAGCATAGATATAGTGCAAATCTTGAAATGGAAGTGCATGTTCATGGAGGCGATCGCGTAGGTATGGAGCAATTTGTTGCCAGCGCTGACCGACATCAATTCCTAATAGTTCTAAACGCAGTAATAGGGAAATAGCTCCTACTTGATCCTTGGGAGTCGATTTACGTGCTTTACCCCAGACATGATGATCATAAATGGATAAAACTCGATTAATCTCACCTCGCGATAGATAGAAAAGCGCAATATGCCACCAATTATGGGTATAAAGCATCGAATTGCAATTTTCCCAAGTATCAGCAAAACTTTCCATCCATTCAATACCCTCTTGATAACGTCCGCGAGTTTCCATCACATGGGCAACGGCGTGTTGTGCCCAAGGATCATGGCGGTTGATATCTAGGGCAAATCTTGCAAGGCGTTCTGCTTCATTAAGGCGATCGCTTTGTTCAAGCCCAAAGGCAAGCATTCCCATTAGATAATGATTACCCTCATTAGCATTGAGTACGCTACCAGCAATGCAAGTTAATCCAGATTTGTCACCCATATAAAAGTAATGATATTGTCCCTGCTGCACAGCTAAAAGATCTTGAGGATAACGAGTAACTATTTCTTCACAATAGGTAATCGCCAGATTAATTTTTTTCTGGACCCATGCTTCCGTTGCTAAAAAATGTAGTCTTTCCCGTTCATTGGCATTTGCAATATTGTTTCGCGCTTGTTCAAAATAGGGAATTGCTTTCTGAGCATCATTTGCATTTTCTTGGGTGAGATAATAATCCGCCGCAAAGGTATTTGCCAAAACAGATTGTGAATCTGCTGCAACTGCTGCCAAGATGCTCGATTCAGCTTGATTGCCGTAGCATAAACATTGTTCTGTATATTGATTAATCGAGGCGATCGCTATTTCAGAAACAGTAGTTATATCAAGTCCTTGAGCATCTTTAAACATAGTTATTGGCAACCTCTAAGGTTGAAGTCACAATCAAATATAATTATCAAAAATTAATCTACGGTATTTTTTCGTATTTGCAGTAGATTATGGTGAATCAATAATAGAAAGTCAAGTAATCTAGGAGACAAATCATCACACACTCGGTTTACTAATGATGGTGATTGTCACTGCCGCAAATCTTAATGACCGCAAGGGTGCAACCTTGGTTTTGGAAAAACTTAACTGAGATCTTGCACCATTCTAAAAAGGGGTTGCAAAAAGACGAGAGATGTGAAAAAAAGGGCGTAGTACTAATTTAAATAACGATATGGAAAGCATCGTTAAGCACGCCCAAAGGTTAGTTTATAGCCTTCTGAGCTT